>NZ_JASHKX010000009.1:0-194786 GCF_030058635.1 Rhodococcus sp. IEGM 1305 | reverse complement strand
CGGCACGAGACACCCGCACCCGGACCGCCCTCACTCAATTCCGCAACAGCCCCCCGCGGTTAACAAGTACTCACGGGTCAGGCGGTGCGAAGGACGAGCAGATACGCACCACCGGCGGCATCGATCTGCGTCTCGACGTTCAGTTCCGGTGCAAGACGGGACAACCTGTCGAGCAACCACTCCGCCGCGTCCTCGGCGTCCGATTTGCCCGGACATCGCGCCACCGCCACCCGTCCGCCCTTGCGGCCGAGTTGTTCGACCACACCGATGATCGGGGCGGGATCGACGACGAACAACCGGTCGGGCCACGGCACGACCGGTTTGACGGCACCCTTCTTGGTGTTGCACGCCCGGTGCGCAAGGCGTTCGACGCCGCCCTTCGCCTTGGCCTTCTTCGCGGTGACGACGCTGTCGATGCTGGGGCCACGCGGATCGTTGACCGACATGTCGGGGTCCACCGGTTCGTCACACAGCCAGCAACGCCACGACTCGCGGTCGCCGACCTCTCGAAGAGTACTCATGGGCGCCAACGCTACCCGGACGACTGAACCGGATCGAAGCCCGAAATCAGCCAGTTGTCGCCGGACTTGGTGAGCTCGACGGTGATGCTCGTCGCCGTTGCCGCCGGTTCCGGTTTCGCCGCACTGGTGGTGGTCTGATTGACGAACAACAGCACCGTCGCGGTGTCGGCCGCCACCTCGACCGGACCGGACGCGGCCACCGTCGCCTGGGTCGCGACCTGGCTCTCCTTGGCCGCCGGGACGACGACGTCCGTCGTGAACTGTGTGTAGTAGTCGAGGAACTCCCCCGTCAGGCGTTCCTTCGCGGCGCCGACGTCGTTCTCCACCGTGTCCGGCTTGTAGGACAGCAGGGCGATCGCGCCCTGCGACGCGGTGTCGGTGACGGTGGCGCGGACGGCGTCGTCGACGCGCTGGTCGGGTCGGTAGAGCGTGAAGTACAGAACCCCCGCCAGCACGGCCGCGGCCACGGTGAGCGCGCCCAGAATCAGGAGGAGTCTGCGCGACTTCGGCGATGCGTCGGTACTCACTGCACGAACCCCGCCTTCACGATCTTGTACGTGCCGTCCTCGAGTTGCATCGTCACCCGCATCCGCTGACCGCGCGGCTCCTCGGCCGCGCCGCCCGCATTGGACACCTTCTGCGCGACCGCGACGAGCACGTCCGCGGAGTCGCCGTTCTGCGTCTCGATCGCAGCCTGGCGCACCTCCCCCTGGGACTTGACCTTGGCCTCCTGCATGACCGCGATGAGGTCCTTGGATCGGGCTTCGAATTCGTCGCGGAATTCTCCGGCCGAGCCGTCGAGCACCTTCTGCACGTCTTCGTCGGCCCGCTCGAAGTCCATCGTCGTCAGATTCACGACGCCCTGCCGCGCTGCTTCGAGGATCTCGGATCTCTGCTGAGCCTCCTGCGCCGCCTGCCGGTGTGTGTAGCCGAAGTAGCCGCTGACCGCGACGAACGCGAGTGCGAGGACGGCCAGAACCACCACACCCGCGGCGACGGCCGACGTCCGGGCCTGGGGAGCGGCGTCCTCACCGGTGGGCTCTTCCGCCATGGGGTTCCTTCCGTCGGGCTGCGTCTGCGTTACCTACATCACGTCAGATGCTACCGGGTAGTCATATCAAATATTTTTGGGTGTCTCCCGTCACGGGATCCGCGGACGGAAAGGCGCGTGGGAGACCCCGCGTACGGTCGGTGATCATTACTGTTGAGGAGAAGGCAGGCGACTCGAAGGGGATCCACGATGACCAGCGATTCAGGGGCACGCAGCCGCGTGCAGTTCGGTGCCGGGGCGACGCCGGAACTCGTCAGTTCCGAGGGACGGACCATCATCGCGGACGCCGTGGTCGCCAAGATCGCCGGGATCGCCACCCGTGAGATCAACGGCGTCTACGACGTGGGCGGCGGTACCGCGCGCGCTGTCGGCGCCCTCCGCGATCGGATCCCCGGCGCCCGCGTCAACCACGCCCAGGGTGTCGCCGTCGAAGTCGGCGAGAAACAGGCCGCAATCGACATCGGCATCGTCGCGGAATACGGTGTCGCACTGCACGAACTCGCGGTCGGCATCCGGCGCAACGTCATCGCGGCCGTCGAGCGCATGACCGGGCTCGAAGTGACCGAAGTGAACATCACCGTCTTCGACGTCATGCTGTTCGACGAATCCGAGGCCGCGTCCGAGCTCGACGGCAAACCGAGGGTGCAGTGACCGGACCACTTCCATCGGACACCCACGCCGAGGACATCTCCGAACGCATCGTCGCCGCCGTCCTCGCCACCCCCGGAGTGGCAGCGATGCACGGCGGCGCGTTCGGTGAAGTCGCGACCTACCTGCCCGGACGCCGGGTGACCGGGGTGACCGTCGGCCCCACGTCCTGTGCCGTCCACCTCGCGGCTCGCTACCCCGCCAACGTCGTCGACACCGCCGAAAGAGTGCGGGCCGCAGTGGAATCGCTGGTGGACGTCCCCGTCGACGTGACCATCGAAGATCTCCTGACAGAGACAGGACAATCTCAATGAACAGCACAATCACAGGCCTGATCGTCGGGTTACTTCTCGCCATCGCCGGCATCCTCGGTGGTTTCAGCGGATTCGTCTTCGCCGTCCTCCTCGGCGCGCTGGGCATGGCCGTCGGCGCGCACCGCGACGGCCACCTCGATCTCGGCGCCATCCTCCGAAGCCGCGGCCGTGGCTGAACCCTTCACCGCACCCCCCGCCGGTCCGCATGACGACGCGGCGCTCGACGACACCGCCCTGCGCGGCGAACTGGTCATCAAGGAGCGCGCCGTCGTGAAGATCGCCGTCGCCGCAGCACTCCAGGTACCCGGCGTCGTCAAGCAGTCCGGTGGGCTGTCCCGCCTGACCGGGCGGGAACTCCCCCGCGCCGACGTCTCGACGGGAGCAGGCGCCGTCGCGATCAACCTGTACATCGCGGTGCAGTGGCCGTGCCACCTCGACCTCGTCAACCGCCGGCTCCGCGCGCAGGTGCACCGTCAGGTCGAGCAGATGACGGGCATGCCGGTCATCGAACTCAACATCGTGGTCGTCGGAACGGAATCCGCCGCCCCCGAAGACAGTTCGGCCGAAGGCCGTTACTCCGAACAGGGCGTTCCGGCGGTGCCGCCCGCCCCGGTGGCGCCCCTCCGGCCACGCACGCCGCGCGCGACCCCGGCCGCTGTGCCCGCCGCGATCATCGTCGCCGTCGGGGCCCTCGGTCTCGCGGTCGTCGCAGCGCGTGAGCTGCTCATCATGCGCGGCACCTTCGCCAACGCGCCCTGGATCCGCAACACCGTGCAATGGCTGGGCCGGCTGCACTGGTCCGAGTGGATCGTCCCCGTCGCCGCAGGCGCGATCGTGCTGGGGGTCGTGTTCATCGTCGCGGCCCTCAAACCGCGGCCGCGCACCCACCTGCCGCTCGCAGTCGGTGACACCCCGATCGTCTGGCTCCGCCCCACCGACCTCGCTCGCAACTCCAGTAGTCACGCCAAGACCGTCCCCGGCGTGCTGTCGGCGCACACGACGGTCGACCGCAAACACGTCACCGTCCGCGTGGTGCGCACCGAGTCGACACCCGCCGGCGACGTGGCCATTTCCGTACGCGAGGCCGTGGAACCGACGCTGTCGCTGCTCGGCACGTCCCCCGAACTCCGAGTGCAGGTGAAACCGTGAGACATCGGACCGCCGCCGTCAACCGGGTCATCGTCCTGCTCGTAGGGCTCGCACTCCTCGGATTCGGCGCCTACGCCGTGGCCTGGGACCTCCAGGTTCCGATCGTCCGCGAATGGGTGTCGCGGTACGACCGCGCGCGTGTCACCGCACTCCCCGACCAGGACTGGTGGGGCTGGGCGCTCGCCGCGACGGTCGTTGTGGGGCTGGTCTTCGGGATCGTGCTCCTCGCCCTGGACCTCACCCGGCGACGCACATCCCCCGTCGCCGTACCGGACCGCGAATCGGGCACCTACGTCACCGTCGACCTCGGCTCCCTCGCCAACGGAGTCGCCAGCGAACTCGCGCAGTACCCCGGAGTGCGGCAGACACGCGCTCGCGCCGTCATCGAACGCGGACTCCCCACCCTGTCGATCGTCGTAACCGCCGACCCCACCCTCGACATGTACGACTTCACCCGCAAATCCGAGGACGTCGCGTCCTGGGTCGCATCGACCCTCGGCGGTGAAGAGGTCGCCACCCAGGTCCTGCTCCACCTCGACCGCGCCGACCACCCGGTGCACGTCGAAAGCTGACACGCGGCGTTCCGGTCTCGGTAGGTTCGGTGCCATGGAATACGTGGTGTTCTACGCGACCGATCCGACCACCGCCGCCAGGATTCCGGAGATCTATCCACGACACCGGGAGTACCTCGACGCGTTCGCCGCGGAAGGTGGGCTGCTCGGTATCGGACCGTTCGACGACCCAGCGAGCACCGGGTCCATGGCGATCTTCAGCAGCCGCGAGCGCGCAGAACAATTCATCGCCCGCGACCCGTTCGTCCTCGAGGGCATCGCGCATCCCAGCGACATCCGAGAATGGGATGCGTTGAACTACCGCTGAGTGTCACACCCCGAAAACGCCAATGGCGCCCACCCCGGAGGGTGAGCGCCATTGGCGTTGGTGGAGCTAGATCACTTGTTGATCTTCGTGACCTTGCCGGCGCCGACGGTACGGCCGCCTTCGCGGATCGCGAAGCGCAGGCCCTCGTCCATGGCGACGGGCTGGATCAGCTTGACGGACATCTCGGTGTTGTCACCGGGCATGACCATCTCGGTGCCCTCGGGCAGCGTCACAACGCCCGTCACGTCCGTGGTACGGAAGTAGAACTGCGGACGGTAGTTGTTGAAGAACGGCGTGTGGCGGCCGCCCTCGTCCTTGGACAGGATGTACGCCTGGCCCTCGAACTCGGTGTGCGGGGTGGTGGTGCCGGGCTTGACGACAACCTGTCCACGCTCGACATCTTCGCGCTTGATACCACGAACCAGCAGACCGACGTTGTCACCGGCCTGGCCCGAGTCGAGGAGCTTGCGGAACATCTCGATACCCGTGACCGTGGTCTTGGTCTTGGTTTCCTTGATGCCGACGATCTCGACGTCCTCGTTGACGTTGATCACGCCACGCTCGATACGACCGGTGACGACGGTGCCACGACCGGTGATCGTGAAGACGTCCTCGACGGGCATGAGGAAGGGCTTCTCGGTCTCGCGGACCGGGTCCGGGATGGACTCGTCGACCGCAGCCATGAGCTCAAGGATGTTCTTGGTCCACTCCGGGTCGCCCTCGAGCGCCTTGAGTGCGGAGACCTTGACAACCGGAGCGTCCTCGTCGAACTCCTGCGCAGCGAGGAGCTCACGGACCTCCATCTCGACGAGCTCGATGATCTCGTCGTCGTCCACCATGTCGGCCTTGTTCAGGGCGACGAGGATGTACGGCACGCCGACCTGGCGGGCGAGCAGCACGTGCTCACGCGTCTGGGGCATCGGGCCGTCGGTGGCCGCGACCACGAGGATGGCGCCGTCCATCTGCGCCGCACCGGTGATCATGTTCTTGATGTAGTCGGCGTGACCGGGAGCATCGACGTGCGCGTAGTGGCGCTTCTCGGTCTGGTACTCAACATGCGAGATGTTGATCGTGATACCGCGAGCCTTCTCCTCAGGAGCCTTGTCGATCTCGTCGAAGGCCGAAGCCTCGTTGAGATCCGGGTACGCGTCGTGCAGAACCTTGGTGATGGCCGCGGTCAGCGTGGTCTTGCCGTGGTCGACGTGACCGATGGTGCCGATGTTCACGTGCGGCTTCGTCCGCTCGAACTTCGCCTTCGCCACTGTGTGTCCTCCTGGACTGATTGATGCTTGCGGTATGCAGCAGTGCGGTTGTTATTACTGGGTCGTGCTTCGGCCGGCTGGAACCGAGGTTACTCGCCGGTCGCCTTGGCGATGATTTCCTTCGAGACGTTCGCGGGAACCTCTGCGTAGGAATCGAACACCATGGAGAAGTTCGCCCGGCCCTGGGTCTTCGACCGCAGATCACCGATGTAACCAAACATCTCCGAGAGCGGAACCAGCGCCTTCACGACACGGGCACCACTGCGTTCCTCCATGGCCTGGATCTGGCCACGGCGGGAGTTCAGGTCGCCGATCACGTCACCCATGTATTCCTCGGGTGTGGTGACCTCGACAGCCATGAGCGGCTCGAGAATGACCGGGCCGGCCTTGCGGGCGGCTTCCTTCAGCGCCTGCGAACCGGCGACCTTGAAGGCCATTTCCGACGAGTCGACGTCGTGGTAAGCACCGTCGAGCAGCGACAGCTTCAGGTTCACCAGCGGGTAGCCGGCGAGAACGCCGTACTGCATCGCGTCCTGCGCGCCTGCATCCACGGAAGGGATGTACTCGCGAGGGATGCGACCGCCGGAAACCTTGTTCTCGAACTCGTAGGTGGCACCGTCTTCGCCGACGAACGGCTCCAGCGCGATGATCACCTTGGCGAACTGGCCCGATCCACCCGTCTGCTTCTTGTGGGTGTAGTCGTGCTTCTCGACCTTCTTGGTGATGGTCTCGCGGTAGGCAACCTGCGGCTTGCCGACGTTGGCCTCGACCTTGAATTCGCGACGCATACGGTCGACGAGGATGTCGAGGTGGAGCTCGCCCATGCCGCCGATGACGGTCTGGCCGGTCTCCTCGTCGAGCTCGACGGAGAACGTCGGGTCCTCTTCGGCGAGCTTCTGGATCGCGGTGCCCAGCTTCTCCTGGTCGGACTTGGTCTTGGGCTCGATCGAGACCTGGATGACCGGGTCCGGGAAGCTCATGGACTCGAGCACGATCGGGGCGTCCTGTGCACACAGGGTGTCACCGGTCGTGGTGTCCTTCAGACCGATCATCGCGTAGATGTGGCCGGCCACGGCCTCGTCGACCGGGTTCTCCTTGTTGGCGTGCATCTGGAAGAGCTTTCCGATGCGCTCCTTCTTGCCCTTGGTCGCGTTCATGACCTGGGCGCCCGGATCGATCCGGCCGGAGTACACGCGGACGAACGTCAGCTTGCCGAAGAACGGGTGCGAAGCGATCTTGAAGGCCAGAGCCGAGAACGGCTCTTCCTTGCTCGGCTTACGCGTGAGGATCTCTTCTTCGTTGCCCAGGGCGTGACCCTGGACCTCGCCGATGTCCAGCGGGTTCGGCAGGTAGTCGATGACCGCGTCGAGCATGGGCTGAACGCCCTTGTTCTTGAACGCGGAACCGCACAGAACCGGGTACAGCTCGGAGTTGACCGTCATCTTGCGGATGGCGCCCTTGATCTCCTCGACGGAGAGCTCCTCGCCGGCGAAGTACTTCTCCATGAGCTTTTCGTCGGACTCGGCAACCGTCTCGAGCAGCTTCTCGCGGTACTCGGCAGCCTTGTCGGCGAGATCGGCCGGGATCTCCTCGATGGTGGGCTCGGCGCCGATGGCGACCGTGCCACGCCAGGTGACAGCCTTCATCTCGACCAGGTCGACGACGCCGTCGAAGTCGTCCTCGGCGCCGATCGGCAGCTGCAGGACGAGCGGCTTCGCGCCGAGGCGGTCGATGATGGTCTGGACCGTGAAGTAGAAGTCCGCGCCCATCTTGTCCATCTTGTTGACGAAACAGATGCGCGGAACGTCGTACTTGGCGGCCTGACGCCACACCTGCTCCGACTGGGGCTCGACGCCCTCTTTGCCGTCGAACACTGCGACGGCGCCGTCGAGCACGCGGAGCGAACGCTCCACCTCGACGGTGAAGTCGACGTGGCCCGGCGTGTCGATGATGTTGATCTGGTTGTTGTTCCAGAAGCAGGTCACCGCGGCAGAGGTGATCGTGATGCCGCGTTCCTTCTCCTGTTCCATCCAGTCCGTGGTCGAGGCACCGTCGTGCGTCTCACCGATCTTGTAGTTGACACCGGTGTAGAACAGGATGCGCTCGGTGGTCGTGGTCTTGCCGGCATCGATGTGCGCCATGATGCCGATGTTGCGGACCTTGTTCAGGTCGGTCAGCACTTCCTGTGCCACAGGATTCTTCCCCGCTCGTAGCTCGTGTATCGGGTGTCGGCCTCCCCGGTGTTCCACCAGCGGGGCCATTGTCTCGAGTTGTAGATCAGCCGGTCCCCGGTAGGGGCCCGACGTGCGACGACGCCGGAGCAGTCACGGTAGGTGACTGCTCCGACGTGACGTCACCAGCGGTAGTGGGCGAATGCCTTGTTGGCTTCGGCCATCTTGTGAGTGTCCTCACGGCGCTTCACAGCGGCACCCAAGCCGTTGCTGGCATCGAGGAGCTCGTTGGCGAGACGCTCGACCATGGTCTTCTCGCGGCGCTGCCGGGAGAAGGTCACGAGCCAGCGGAGCGCGAGGGTGGTGGAGCGGCCCGGACGGACCTCGACCGGCACCTGGTAGGTGGCGCCACCGACACGGCGGCTGCGGACCTCGAGGGCGGGCTTGACGTTGTCCAGTGCGCGCTTGAGGGTGACGACCGGGTCGGTGCCGGTCTTCTCGCGCGCCTGCTCGAGTGCTTCGTAGACGATGCGCTCGGCGGTGGACTTCTTGCCGTCCAGGAGAATCTTGTTGACGAGCTGCGTCACCAGGGGCGAACCGTAGACCGGATCGTTGATGAGCGGACGCTTCGGAGCGGGGCCCTTACGTGGCATTAGCTCTTCTCCTTCTTGGCGCCGTAGCGGCTGCGGGCCTGCTTGCGGCCCTTGACACCCTGGGTGTCGAGCGAGCCACGGATGATCTTGTAGCGCACACCGGGGAGGTCCTTCACACGACCACCGCGGACAAGCACCATCGAGTGCTCCTGCAGGTTGTGGCCCTCGCCCGGGATGTAAGCGGTGACCTCGACGGAACTGGTCAAGCGCACACGCGCGACCTTACGGAGCGCCGAGTTCGGCTTCTTCGGGGTGGTGGTGTACACGCGGGTGCACACGCCACGACGCTGCGGGCTGCCCTTGAGGGCTGCCGTCTTGACCTTCGCGGTCTTGTCGCGGCGGCCCTTGCGGACCAGCTGGTTGATGGTTGGCATTTACCGGCTTTCTTCGTGTTGAACAGACTGCTCTGGACAAGCAACCTTGGCTGTTCTGAAATTAGGGATCTAGCAGTTGGGGCAAGAGAGCTGCTGCCCCTCACCCGCGCCTCGAGCTGCACCCGAGGTCGGGTGTGTCGCATACCCCCACACAGGCAGCCGGATGCTCGTTCCATGCAGAAATCTGCACGAACGCGCGCACGGCAATACCTCGCTAGGCACACAGATCGGCCCGGGCATGCCGGACACGACCCACAACGATACCCGGCGGCGCGCCGGAAGGTCAAAGTGGGTTGGCAGTGGTAAGGGCTGACCTGCGATGTGGGGTACTGCTCGGAGCTGTCGGTACGGACACGGGCACATCAACTACTCAGATTGAGCGTCAGATCCGCAAGCGTCGATGCCGCTTCACACGGGTCTGCCGCCCCCGTCTGGAACTGTACCCACCAGCCGACGACGCCTGCGGAAGGAGATCCGACCGTCACTCCGCACGCCCCCGGATCGCCGGGGGGACGCATCACCACGGCCTTGCGGCCCTGGATGGTGGAGGACTCCACGGTGTATCCGAGCTTCTCGCCTGTCGACTTCTCCGTGTCGAGGGAACCCGTCTCGAACCAGTTGAACGTCACCTTCACGGGACCGTTGGCGCCGACCGCGTCCCAGCGGCAGATCGCGCCGAAGAAACCCCGTTCGATGGCGTCGGCACCGACGGTCTGGGCGATCTGTTCGTCGGCGACGGCGTTGCACTCCTCCAGCAGGGCCGTGAACTGTTCGGTGTCACCGGACGGCGACGCCCCTTCAGCCCTGGGTGAGCCCTCGATCGTCGACCCGCACCCCGCGATCAGCCCGACCGCGGTGGCCGCGGCCAGCACCCGCACGGCGCGCCACGTCCCGCTGCTCATCACTCCCCCGCTCACTTGGCCCTCGACACGCTGAGTTCGGCGAGATCGCGCGCCACCGTGCACGGGTCCGCCGCGGGTTGCGCATCCGCGTACATCACCGACCAGTGCACGAAGTCGCCCCCGAACTCCACACCGAGTTCGCACAGAATTCCTTCGGACGACGCAATGAATCCGGGATGCCCCTGGATGTCGATGTCGGTGGCCGGCCTGCCGATCAGCTCGGAACCCGCCCGCTCGCGGCCGATGGGGCTGCCGCGGTACCAGGAGAACGTCACGCTGGGACCGCCGATTCCCGCGGTTTCCCACTCGCAGCCGACGGAATTACGCGTCACGCCGGTGAAGGTCGGCATCCCGAACGCCTTCGCCACCTCGTCGTCGGTGACCGAACCGCACTGACCGAAGAATGGGCCCGGATCGGTCACCTGCGGGAGTTGCTGCGCGGGGGGTTCGGTACCGGAATCGTCTCCGTCTCCCCCACAGCCGGCCAGACCGGCCGCGACGGTGATCAGGACGAGCGCTCCCCATTTCCGGCCCATGGTCGGTGACTCTACCGATCCCCGCGCTCTTTGCCCGGTCAGTCGAGAACGGCCACGTCGAGGCTCCGCGGCTCTACCGACTGACCGCTCCGCGGCTGTCCGGACGGTAACGCCGCGTCCAGCTGCGCCGCCCACTGCCGCACGATCTCCGCCCGTCGTTTGGAGTCGTCCGTGAGCACGTCGGCCAGACCGAGTCCGCGGGCGAGATCGAGGGTGGCCTGGACGAGCCGGTGCGCCACCGGGTCGGCGTCGTCGAACCCGAAGTGTTCGACGGCGGTGCGGTGCGCGACCCGCCCGAACCGCTCCTCGAGCGGCACGATCCGGGCCCGGAGTTCGGGGTCGGCTGCGGCGGCCGTCCAGACCTGCAGCGCCGCCTTGAACAGGGTGCCCGTGTAGTAGTCGACGAGCCGCGACACCACCGCCTCGGTGCGTCCCTCCCCGGTCGGCAGATCGGTGGCTTCGCGCCGGGCCTGCTCCATCCGCGCGTCGAACATGACCTCGAGTGCCGCGGTGATGAGGTCTTCGCGGGTGGGAAAATGGTGCTGGGTCGCGCCGCGGGACACGCCGGCGCGCTGGGCGACGAGGCTCACCGTGGTGGCACCCCAGCCCAGCTCGGCGAGGCAGTCGATGGTGACCTCGAGGAGATGCCCGCGCGTGACCCGGCTACGGTCCTGCTTCGGTTCGCGGGTCATGTGTCACTTCCTCTCGTCGCGCTGCGCGCCCGTGAGCGGGTGACGAGTCCAGAGACTCGTCAACCACGCGCGGGGCCGGAGGCCCATCTCGGCGGCCGCTTCTGCAGAAACGCCATCATGCCCTCCCGCGCCTCCTCGGATTCGAACAGCCTCGCCGACTGGGCGGTCAGCTCGTCGGTGTAGCGGTCGAAATCGGCGAGCACACTGCGCGTCGTCAGGGTCTTCGATTCGGCCAGACCCTGCGGCGACGCCTGCCGCAACTGGTCCAGCAACTCCTCGACGGTGTCCTCGGGATCCTCGGCGGACTCGCTGATCAGCCCGATGGCCTCCGCCTCGTGGGCACCGAACTTCTCGCCCGTGAGGAGGTAGCGGCTCGCCGCGCGCGAATCGATACGCGGCAGCACCGTCAACGAGATGATCGACGCGGCAAGTCCGAGCCGGACCTCGGTGAGCGCGAACGTGCTGCGCGGGCCGGCGACGGCGATGTCGCAGGCCCCGACCAAGCCCATGCCCCCGGCCCTGACGTGACCGTCGATCCGGGCGATCACCGGCTTCGGCAACTCGACGATGGCCCGCAGCAGGTCGGCCATCTGCCGGGTCCGCGAGCCGACGTCGCCGGACGTCTCACTCAGATCCGCCCCGGCGCAGAACGTGCCGCCGGTGTGGGTGAGGACGACGCCGCGGACGTCGTTGTCCGCGGCGGCGTCCCGCAATCCCTGCAGCAGTTCGTCCACGAGCCTGCCGGAGATCGCGTTCCTGTTGTGGGGCGAATCGAGGGTGAGGGTGGCGAACCCCCGGTTCACCTCGTACCGGACGTACCGGTCGGCTTCCACGTCGGTCATGTGCTGTCCGTTCGACATCAGTACGACTTCGGCAGCCCGAGCGAGTGCTGGGAGACGAAGTTCAGGATCATTTCCCGGCTCACCGGGGCCACACGGGCGATGCGTGCCGCGCCGAGCATCGCCGCGAGACCGTATTCCTTGGTCAGGCCCGCGCCACCGTGCGTCTGGACAGCCTGGTCGAGTGCCTTGATGCTGGCTTCGGCGGCGGCGTACTTGGCCATGTTGGCGGCCTCGGCGGCGCCGAAGTCGTCGCCGCTGTCGTAGAGGACGGCCGCCTTCTGCATCATCAGCTTGGCGAGTTCGAGTTCGATCTTGATCTGCGCCAGCGGATGCGAGATGCCCTGGTGCGCGCCGATCGGCTCCTTCCACACCGTGCGTTCCTTCGCGAACCGCACCGCGGCGTCCAGCGCGTACCGGCCCATGCCGATCGCCATGGCGGCGCCGAGTATGCGTTCGGGGTTGAGACCCGCGAACAGCTGCATCAACGCCGCGTCGGCCTCGCCGACGAGCGCGTCGGCGGGCAGCCGGACGTCGTCGAGGAACAGCATGAACTGGTGGTCGGGCTCGACGATGTCCATCTCCATCGGCGTCTTCACGAAGTTCTCGGCGTCGGTGGGGACGATGAACAGTGCAGGCTTCAGCTTGCCGGTCTTCGAGTCCTCGGTCCGCGCGACGATCAGCACGGCGTCGGCCTGGTCGACCCCGGAGATGTAGATCTTGTTCCCCGACAGCAGCCAGTCCTCAGCTTGACCATCACCCCTCGCTTCGCTCGACCGGACCCGACGCGCGGTGGTCGTGATCTGGTGCGAGTTCGAACCCGCGTCGGCCTCGGTGATGCCGAACGCCATGATCTTCGAACCGTCGGCGAGGCCGGGGAGCCAGGCCTGCTTCTGCTCCTCGGTGCCGTACTTGCCGATGATCGTGCCGCAGATGGCCGGCGACACGACCACCAGCAGGAGGCCGGCGCCGTGGGCCGCGAGCTCTTCCTGAACGAGGGCGAGTTCGTAGATGCCTGCCCCGCCGCCCCCGTATTCCTCGGGGAGATTGACGCCCAGGAAGCCGAGTTTGCCCGCCTCGTTCCACAATTCGGTCAGCGGTTCGCTGCGCCGCGCCCGGGGCAGCACGTAGTCGATGTAGTTGAACCGCTCCCCGAGCCTCGACACGGAGGCGCGGAGTTCCTTCTGTTCTTCGGTCTCGATGAAGCTCATAGTTCTCCTCCAGGCTGCGCTGCTTCGACTACTGCAAGGACCGTTCCCACGTCGACCTGCTGACCGGCGGTCACGGAAAGTTCGGTGAGGACACCGGAGGCCGGTGCCTTGATCGTGTGTTCCATCTTCATAGCCTCGAGCCACACGATCGGCTGACCGGCGGTCACGGTGTCGCCGGCCGCGGCGCCGAGGCGGATGACGGAACCCGGCATCGGCGCGAGCAGCGACCCCTCGGCGACGACGGCGCTCGGATCGGTGAATCGCGGTGCGGCGTGCAGGCTCACCGGGCCCAGGGCGGAGTCGACGAACACGTCGTCCCCGTACCGGGACACCGCGAACGAGCGGCGCAGCCCCGCGACGTCCAGTGCGACGTGCCGCGCCGTGGCCGACACGAGCGCGACGTCGTCGAAGCCCTCGGCCTTCAGCCCGTACCGGGTGAGCAGGTACCGGATCTCGAGGTCACCGCCTCCGCCCGTGAACGTCTTGCTCTGCGGTGCGGACGCCAGGTTCCGCCATCCGCTGGGCAGCGAGGTGTTCACGGTCGCGACGTCGCGGTTGTGCGCGGCGTCCGCGAGTGCGGCGGCCAGCGCCGACAATCGCTCGGCGTCGGCCGAGGCCAGCGGACGGGCCAGCACGTCCAGCCCGTGCGTGTCGAAGAACGCGGTGTCCGTGTCGCCGGCGAGGAATGCCGGGTGGCGGAGCACGTTGACGAGGAGGTCGCGGTTGGTGCGCAGTCCGTGGATCTGCGCACGACTCAGGGCCGTGGCCAGCCGGGTGGCCGCCTGTGTGCGGGTGGGCGCGAACGAGATGACCTTCGCGAGCATCGGGTCGTAGTGCACGCCGACGGTGGATCCGTCGACCACGCCGGAGTCGAGGCGGATCCCCGGGGAGCGCAGGACGTCGAATTCGACCGCGTTCTCGGGCAGGTCGAGGCGGTGGACCGGTCCGCTCTGCGGCTGCCAGTTCTGCGCCGGATCCTCGGCGTACAGCCGGACTTCGATGGAATGGCCGGACACGGCGGGCGGTTCGGGGTCGAGGCTGCCCCCCGCAGCGACCTGTAACTGCAGGTCGACGAGGTCGAGGCCGGTGGTGCATTCGGTGACCGGGTGTTCCACCTGCAGCCGGGTGTTCATCTCGAGGAAATAGAAGTCACCCTTGTGGTCGGCCAGGAACTCGACCGTTCCCGCGCCCTCGTAGTCGATGGCCTTCGCCGCGAGCCGGGCGGCCTCGAACAGTCGCTCGCGCATCCCGGGGACGGCTTCGACCAACGGCGACGGCGCCTCTTCCACCACCTTCTGGTGCCGCCGCTGGATGGAGCATTCACGCTCCCCCACCGCCCAGACGGTTCCGTGCCGGTCGGACATCACCTGGACCTCGATGTGCCTGCCCGTTTCCAGGTAGCGCTCGCAGAACACGGTCGGGTCACCGAAGGCCGATTGCGCTTCGCGGCGGGCGCCTTCCAGCTGTTCCGGGAGGTCCGCGAGCTCACGCACGACACGCATGCCGCGTCCGCCGCCACCTGCGGACGCCTTGACGAGAACCGGCAGGTCCGCTTCGGTGACGGCACCCGGGTCGAGTTCGGTCAGCACCGGGACTCCGGCGGCGGCCATCATCTTCTTGGACTCCACCTTCGAACCCATCATCTCGATGGCGGGCGCGGGCGGCCCGATCCACGTCAGGCCCGCCTCGTGGACGGCGCGCGCGAAGTCCGCGTTCTCGGAGAGGAACCCGTAGCCGGGGTGGATGGCATCGGCGCCGGCGAGCAGTGCCGCCTCGATGACGAGGTCACCGCGCAGGTACGTGTCGGCGGGACTGTTGCCCGGCAACCGGACCGCGGTGTCGGCCTCGGCGACGTGCGGGCTGAGTGCGTCGGCGTCCGAGAACACGGCGACGGTCCCGATGCCTGCGCGGCGGCAGGTGGCGAAGACGCGGCGGGCGATCTCACCACGATTGGCAACCAGTACGGACTGGATCATGTCGGGCCTCACATCCGGAAGACGCCGAAGTTCTCGGCGCCTTCGATCGGGGCGTTGGCAATGGCCGACAGGCACATTCCCACCACGGTTCGGGTGTCGCGCGGGTCGATCACGCCGTCGTCGTAGAGGCGACCGGACAGGAACATCGGCACGGATTCCGCCTCGATCTGGTTCTCGATCATGGCGCGCATGCCGGCGTCGGCCTCTTCGTCGAACGCCTGCCCGCGGGCCTCGGCAGAGGCGCGGCTGACGATGGAGATGACACCGGCCAGCTGCGCCCCACCCATCACGGCGGATTTGGAGCTGGGCCAGGCGAACAGGAACCGCGGGTCGAATGCCCGTCCGCACATGCCGTAGTGGCCGGCGCCGTAGGACGCGCCGAGCAGGATCGAGATGTGCGGGACGGTGGAGTTGGAGACGGCGTTGATCATCATCGACCCGTGCTTGATCATCCCGCCCTCCTCGTACTCCTTGCCCACCATGTATCCGGTCGTGTTGTGCAGGAACAACAGTGGTGTGTGCGACCGGTTGGCCAGCTGGATGAACTGGGTGGCCTTCTGCGATTCCTCGCTGAACAGCACGCCGCGCGCGTTGGCGAGGATGCCCACCGGATATCCGTGCAGTTCGGCCCAGCCCGTGACGAGTGACGATCCGTACATCGGCTTGAACTCGTCGAAATCGGAGCCGTCGACGATGCGGGCGATCACCTCGCGGGGATCGAACGGGATCTTGAGGTCGGCGGGGACGATGCCGAGCAGTTCCTCGGGGTCCTCGAGCGGTTCGATGACCTCGGCCCGGGGCGCGGGACCCTGCTTCTTCCAGTTCAGGCGCTTGACGATGCTGCGGCCGATCCGGATGGCGTCCTGCTCGTCGACCGCGAAGTAGTCGGCGAGGCCGGACTTGCGGGCATGCATCTCGGCGCCGCCGAGGGTTTCGTCGTCGGATTCCTCACCGGTGGCCATCTTCACGAGCGGCGGTCCGGCGAGGAACACCTTGGACCGTTCCTTGATCATGACGACGTGATCGGACATGCCGGGGATGTACGCGCCGCCGGCCGTCGAGTTGCCGAAGACGAGGGCGATGGTCGGGATACCCGCGGCGGAGAGCTGGGTGAGGTCGCGGAACATGCGGCCACCGGGGATGAACACTTCCTTCTGGGTGGGAAGGTCGGCGCCGCCGGATTCCACGAGGGAGATGACGGGGAGCCGGTTCTGCCGGGCGATGTCGTTGGCGCGGAATCCCTTCCGCAACGTCCACGGATTGCTGGTGCCGCCGCGGACCGTCGGGTCGTTGGCGACGATCAGGCACTCGACGCCCTCCACCACGCCGATACCGACGACAGTGCTGGCGCCGACCGGGAAGTCGCTGCCCCACGCCGCGAGCGGGCACAGTTCGAGGAACGGCGAGTCGGGGTCGAGGAGCAGTTCGATGCGCTCCCGGGCGAGGAGCTTGCCGCGCTTCTTGTGCCGCTCGGTGTACTTCTCGCCGCCGCCAGCGAGTGCCTTGGCGTGCTCGGTGTCGATCTCGGTGAGCTTGTCCGTCATGGCCTTCGCCGCCGCGGTGTACTCTTCGGAACTCGTGTCCAGCGTGGACTTCAACGTGGTCATGACTGATACCCCAATCGCTTGGCCGCGAGCCCCGTCAGGATCTCGGTGGTACCGCCACCGATCCCGAGGATGCGCATGTCGCGGTACTGCCGTTCCACTTCGCTCTCCCGCATGTAGCCGAGGCCGCCGAACAGCTGGACGGCCTGGTTGGCCACCCATTCGCCCGACTCGACGGCGGTGTTCTTCGCGAAGCAGACCTCCGCGATGAAGTCCTCGTTCGACACGAGCGAACGCTCCACCAGCGCTCTGGTGTAGACGCGGGCCACGTCGGTCTTGCGCGCCATCTCCGTGACCGTGTTCTGCACCGACTGCCTGCTGATCAGCGGACGGCCGAACGTCTCGCGGTCGCGCACCCACTGCAGCGTGAGGTCGAGGCACCGTTGCGCGCTCGAATAGGCCTGCGCGGCGAGGGCGATGCGCTCGGTGAGAAACGCCTGGGCGATCTGCGCGAACCCGCTGTTCTCCTCGCCGACCAGATTTGCGGCGGGCACCCGGGCGTCGACGAACGACAACTCGGCCGTGTCCGACGCACGCCAGCCCATCTTGTCGAGTTTGCGTGCCACCTCGAATCCCGTTGTGCCCTTCTCGATCACGAGCAGGGAGACCCCCGATGCGCCGGGGCCGCCGGTGCGGACGGCGGTGACCACGAAGTCGGCCCGCACGGCGGAGGTGATGAACGTCTTGGACCCGTTGACGACGTAGTGGTCGCCGTCGCGGACCGCCGTGGTCCGCAGATGCCCGACGTCGGAACCGCCGCCGGGTTCGGTGATGGCGAGCGAGCCGATGAGCTCGCCGCGCAGGGTGGGGCGGACCCACTTCTCGATCTGCTCCGGGTCACCGGCCGCCGCGAGGTGCGGCAGCGCGATTCCCGACGTGAACAGGGAAGCGAACGCGCCACCCGATGCACCCGCCTGGTGGAATTCCTCGCAGATCAGTACCGCGTCGACGAGGTCACCGCCCTCGCCTCCGACGGATTCGGGGAAGCCGGCGCCGAGGAGACCCAGCTCGGCGGCCTCCCGGTGCAGCGCGCGGGGCAGTTCGCCGTCGCGTTCCCACTCGTCCAGGTGCGGCAGTATCTGTCGTTCGACGAAGCTGCGCACCGTCTTGCGCAGTTCCTGCCGCTCGGGTGTATCCCACACGCTCACAACGTTGTCCCTTCGGGAAGAAGTGCTTCCGGTATGTCGAGGTGCCGGGATCTCAGCCATTCGCCGAGCCCCTTGGCCTGCGGGTCGAACCGGGCCTGGGACGCGACGCCTTGCCCGAGGATTCCCTCGATCACGAAGTTGACGGCGCGCAGTTTCGGCAGCACATATCTCGTGACGGTGAGGTCGGCGGCCTCCGGGAGGAGGCGCTTGACTTCGTCGACGGTCAGGGCGTGGGCCAGCCACCGCCACTGTTCGTCGGTACGCACCCACACACCGACGTTCGCGTTGCCGCCCTTGTCCCCACTGCGCGCTCCGGCAATGATGCCGAGCGCCACCCGGACCGTGGGTTCGGCGCCCCGCGGCTCCGGGAGCGCGGGTTCGGCGACGTCCTCGAGTTCCCGGACGTCGGTGGCGGGTTCGATGTCGACGCGCGTTCCGTCCGGCAGCACCGCGACGTGCGGCACCTCCTTGGCGTACACGTATCCCGGGGTGAACACGCCGTAGGGCTGCCCCTGCCCGGGGGGCGCCGTCAGCGTGAAGCCCGGGTAGCTCGCCAGTGCCATTTCGACTGCGACGGAGGAGAATCCGCGTCCGACCGCGTTGGCGTCGGAATCCCGGACCACGCAGCGCAGCAGCGCGCTCGCGGCCTCCTCGGTGTCGGCGTCCGGGTGATCGGTGCGGGCGAGCGACCAGTCGAGTTCGGCCGGCCGCGTGGGAAGCCACCCCTCGAGCTGCCGTTTCACCAGGGCAGCCTTGGCCTCGATGTCGAGGCCGGTGAGGACGAACACGGCCTCGTTGCGGAATCCCGCGAGCGTGTTCAGTGACACCTTGAGCTGCGGCGGCGGTGCCTCCCCGACGACGCCACTGATGCGCACGCGGTCGGGTCCGTCCTGCGACAGTGCGGCGGAGTCGATCCGCGCGGTCACGTCCGGACCGGCGTAGCGGCCACCGGTGATCTCGTACAGCAACTGCGCGGTGACGGTGCCGACGTTCACGGCGCCGCCGGTCCCGGGGTGCTTGGTGATGACGGACGAACCGTCCGAGTCGATCTCGGCGATCGGGAATCCGGGACGGTCGAGGTCGTCGATCTCGGTGAAGAACGCGTAGTTGCCGCCCGTCGCCTGGGTGCCGCACTCGATGACGTGCCCCGCCACCACGGCGCCGGCGAGCTGGTCGAAAGCGTCTCGCTGCCAGCCGAAGTGCGCGGCGGCCGGGCCCACGATGACGGACGCGTCGGTGACGCGCCCGGTGACGACGACGTCGGCACCGGCATTCAGGCATTCGACGATGCCCCACGCGCCGAGGTAGGCGTTGGCGGTCAGCGGGCTGCCCAGGCCCAGTTCGGCGGCCCGGCCGATGAGGTCGTCGCCTTCGACGTGGGCGATCTTCGCCTGCAGCCCCAGCTTGTCGTTCACCTCCCGCAACGCGTCCGCAAGACCGCCCGGGTTGAGGCCGCCGGCGTTGGCGACGATGCGGACTCCCTTGTCGAGGGCCAGCCCGAGGCAGTCCTCCGCCTGACGGAGGAACGTCTTGGCGTAGCCGCGATTCGGGTCCTTCATGCGGTCGCGGCCGAGGATCAGCATGGTGAGTTCGGCGAGGTAGTCGCCGGTCAGATAGTCGAGTTCGCCGCCTTCGAGCATCTCGCGCATCGCCGACAGGCGGTCGCCGTAGAAACCGGAGCAGTTGCCGATCCGCACGGTCATCGGGTTCCCGCCTCACGGCCGCCGCCCGCGGGGCCCGCGAAGGCCTGAGCGATGTTCAGCCACGCGTCCGCATCCGCGCCGGTGGCCTCGAGGGCGAGATCCGCCCGGTTCGCGCGCTGCGTGACGAGAAGGCAGAAGTCCTCGGCGGGCCCGGTGACCTTCTGCGCGGCATCCTCGGGGCCCCATGTCCAGACGGACACTCCGTCGGGGGCGGTGAGTTCGACGCGGAACTCCTCCGCGGGTGGGGCGAGTTCGTTGACGGCGTAGGCGAAGTCGCGGGTGCGGACACCGAGGTGGGCGATGCTCTTCAACCGCTCGGTGGGTGTGCGCGGCACCGAGAGCGCGTCGGCGACGTCCTGGCCGTGCGCCCACGTCTCCATCAACCGGGCGGTGGCCATCGAGGCCGCCTTCATCGGCGGGCCGTACCAGAGGATCTTCTGCCCGGGCGGCACCGACAGGAGGGCCTCCGCGAGTCGGGCCCGGGCCGAGCGCCAGGCCGCGAGCAGTTCCGCGGGTTGCCGCCGGGCGTGCTCCTCGGCGCCGGCATCGACGAAGCCGGCCGGGTTCGAGGCGGCCACCGTCAGTTGCTCGGTGAAGCCGTCGGGGTCGGTGATCGCCAGGAGGGCGGCCTCGTCGGTCCACAGCAGATGTCCGATCTGGTGAGCGATGGTCCAGCCCTCGGCCGGTGTCGGATCGGCCCAGCGGGAGTCGGGGAGGTCGGCGACCAGGGCATCCAGTGAATCGCTCTCGGCGCACAAGTCGTCGATGAACCTCTGCAGTTCAGCCATGCGACCAGCATCACACCGGCCCGATAAAAAAGCAAGCACGATTGATTGTTATTTGGCTGCGGATCGTCCGGCGAGCTGCCACGCTGGTCACGTGATACGACAGTTGCTCACCCATGCCGCGCTCAACCCTCTCCCCTCCCCGCGCGCACTGGCCGCCCGAGTCGTACCGGGAACCGGCCATCGCATCGCCGGGAAACGAATCCTCGTCACCGGTGGTTCCTCGGGGGTCGGGGAAGCGGCCGCACGCCGGCTCGCCGCCCTCGGCGCGGAGGTGGTCCTCGTGGCCCGCGGCTCCGACGCCCTCGAGTCCGTGCGCGACGACATCCTGCGGTCCGGTTGCGACGCGCACGCCGTCCCCTGCGACCTCACCGACCCGGAGTCCGTCGACGCCCTCGTCGCTCAGGTGCTCGGGGAGATCGGCCCCGTCGACGTCCTCGTCAACAACGCCGGGCGGTCGATCCGGCGGACGGTCGAGGACTCGCTGGACCGATTCCACGACTTCGAGCGCACCATGGCCGTCAACTACTTCGGCTCGACGCGACTGACCCTCGCGTTGCTCCCGTCGATGATCGAGCGCCGCGAGGGCCACATCATCAACGTCGCGACGTGGGGAGTACCCGCCGGCGTGATGCCCAAGTTCTCCGCCTACCACGCGTCCAAGGCGGCCGTCGGCGCGTTCGGCCGAAGCCTCGGCGCCGAAGTGCGCGACCGCGGAATCTCCGTGACCACCCTGGACTTTCCCTTGGTCCGGACGCCGATGATCGCGCCCACCACGGACTACGACGCGATGGCGGCCCTGACTCCCGAGCAGGCGGCGGAATGGTTCGTCACCGCCGTGCGCACCCGGCCGATCGAACTGCTCCCCAGTTACGCCGAACTGTTCCGGGTGCTCGGCACGTTCGCTCCGTCCGCCACCGACGCACTGGTACGGCGCACCGGCATCTGAGCGCAATGACAGACTGGGACGGTCTCGAATCCGCGCTCACACCCGAGGGAGTCGTCCATGACCGACGCCGTGCTCACCACCCGCGAAGGCGACATCGTCAGCTGGACGCTCAACCGTCCGGAGGCGCGCAACCCGATCTCCGAGCCGGACGTGATCGAGGCGCTCGAGAATGCGGTGGCCGACGTCAACGGTGATCCCAGCGTGCGCGTCGCGATCGTCACGGGTGCGGGTTCGGCGTTCTCCTCCGGCGGCAACGTCAAGCACATGCGCGACCGCGCCGGAATGTTCGGCGGCTCCCCCGCCGACCTGCGGCAGGGCTACCGGCACGGCATCCAGCGCATTCCGCTGGCCCTCTACCACTGTGAGGTGCCGACCATCGCCGCCGTCAACGGACCCGCGATCGGCGCCGGATGCGACCTGTCCCTGATGTGCGACATGCGGATCGCCTCCACGGCCGCCGTGTTCGCGGAGAGCTTCGTCAAGGTCGGACTCGTTCCCGGCGACGGCGGCGCCTGGTTCCTGCCGCAGGCCGTCGGGATGGCGCGCGCCAGCGAGATGGCGTTCACCGGCGACGCGATCGACGCCGCGAAAGCCCTCGAGTGGGGACTCGTCTCGCAGGTCACCGAACCCGAGGAACTCCTCGGCGCGGCACGGGCGCTCGCCGAGCGGGTGGCGGTCAACCCGCCGCAGGTGCTGCGGATGACCAAGAAGCTGCTCCGCGAGGGCCGTCACCAGAGCCTCGAGAGCCTCCTCGAACTGTCGGCGGCCATGCAGTCGCTCGCCCATCACACCGCGGACCATCACGAGGCGGTCGGCGCGATGCTCGATCGCCGCAGCCCGAACTTCACCGGCCAGTGAACCCGGGCATCGCACACCGGTGACAGCCGAGCCGCGCAGTCAGCTTCTTCCCGTCGTCTCGGTCCTCGGATCGGTGCTGTCCGTCCAGTTCGGCGCCGCCTTCGCGAGCACCCTGTTCGAGGCGGTGGGCGCCAGTGGCGCGGTGTCGCTGCGGCTGACGATCGCGGCGATCATCCTCGGGGTGATCGTGCGGCCGCGGTGGCGACGGTGGACACGAACGCAACGCGAGGGCATCCTCGCACTCGGAGTGGCGCTGGCCGTGATGAATTCGGCGTTCTACGAGGCCCTCGCGCGGCTCCCGCTCGGCACCGCCGTCACCATCGAGTTCCTGGGGCCGCTCACCCTCGCCGCCGTGCTGTCGCGAAGACTGCGGGACGGTGTGTGGGTGCTGGCGGCGCTGACCGGGGTGGTCATGCTCGGCCTGCGCGAGAACTCGGGCGCCGAGTCCCTCGACCTCGTCGGGGTGGCATTCGCGCTCACCGCCGGGGCGGCGTGGGCCGGTTACATCGTCGCCGGCTCGAACCTCGCGGCAACGGTTCCCAGCGCGGACGGCCTCGCCGGCGCGAGCATCGTCGCGGCGGCCCTGACGCTTCCGCTCGGCGCGGTGTCCGGCGGCACCGCACTGTTCGACCCCCGGATCCTGGCCGTGGGCGCGGCGGTGGCCCTGCTGTCGTCGGTGATTCCGTACTCGCTCGAGCTACGGGCGCTGCAGGTGATGAGCAAGAAGGTGTTCGCCGTGCTCATCGCGCTCGAGCCTGCGGCCGCGACGCTCGCCGGGGTGATCGTGCTCGGGCAGGTCCTCGGACTGCAGTCGCTGGCCGCGATCGCGCTCGTCGTCGCGGCCGGCGTCGGCTCCGTCCTGAGCAACCGGTAGCGGCACGGCCTGCGGGCCGGGCTGGCAGGATCGACGCGTGAGCACAGCGAACCTGACCCGAGCCGAAACCGCCGAACGTTCCCGCGCGATCGACGTTCTCGGCTATCGGGTGGAACTGGACGTACTCGGCGCCGTCGACCCGGAGGTCGGGACGTTCGCGACCACCACGACCGTCGAGTTCACCGCCCGCACGTCCACGACCTGGCTCGACTTCCTCGGCGCCGGTGTGGAGTCGGTGACGGTCAACGGCGCCGACGTCCCCGTCGACTACGACGGCGCCCGCATCGCGTTGACCGGGCTGCGTGAATCCAACGTCGTGATCGTCGCCGCCCGGGGCGAGTACAGCCGTTCCGGTGAGGGTCTGCACCGGTTCCTCGACCCGGCGGACGGGCAGACGTACCTGTACACGCAGTACGAACCGGCGGACGCGCGGCGGGTGTTCGCATGCTTCGAACAGCCGGACCTGAAGGCGCCGTTCACGTTCGTCGTCACCGCGCCGCGGGAGTGGGAGGTGGTCTCCAACCAGCAGGTCGCCGAGCGGGACGACACCACCGGCGGGCAGGTCGTCACGTTCGCGCCGACACTGCCGATCTCCACCTACATCACCGCGGTCGTGGCCGGGCCCTACCACCGGGTCGACTCGGAATGGCGTGGCGGCGACGTCACGATCCCGCTGGGCGTCCTGTGCCGCGCCTCGCTTGCGCAGTACCTCGACGCGGACACGATCTTCGAGATCACCCGGCAGGGGCTGGAGTTCTTCACCGACGGTTTCGATTACCCCTACCCGTTCGGCAAGTACGACCAGGTGTTCGTCCCCGAGTACAACCTCGGCGCCATGGAGAACCCCGGCTGTGTGACATTCACCGAGGCGTACGTGTTCCGCGGCGCCGCCACCGACTCCCAGTACGAGGGCCGGGCGAACACGGTCCTGCACGAGATGGCCCACATGTGGTTCGGCGACCTCGTCACGATGGTGTGGTGGGACGACCTGTGGCTCAAGGAATCGTTCGCCGACTACATGGGCGCACTGGCCAATGCGGAGGCCACCCGGTGGACCGGCGCGTGGGTGGCCTTCGCCAACCGTCGCAAGGCATGGGCGTACCTGCAGGACCAGTTGCCGACGACGCATCCGATCGTCGCGGACATCGTCGACCTCGAGGCCGCGAAACTGAACTTCGACGGCATCACGTACGCGAAGGGCGCCAGCGTCCTCAAGCAACTCGTCGCGTACGCCGGGCGTGATGCGTTCTTCGAGGGGGCACGCCGCTACTTCCGCGCCCACGCCTTCGGGAACACCACCCTGACGGATCTGCTGACGGAACTGTCGGCGACGTCGGGCCGGGATCTGACGAGCTGGGCGCGCGCCTGGCTGCAGACCCCCGGCGTGTCCGCACTGAGCCTGCAGCGCGGCGCCGACGGGCGCGCCGCGATCGTGCAGACCGATCCGCGTCCGCACCGGCTCGGCGTCGGGCGCTACGACTTCGACGACACCGGCGACCTCGTGTGCGTGGAGCGGGTGGAGGTCGACCTCGCCGACGCCCGCACCCCGATCGACCTCGCCGACGCGCCGCTCGTGTTGCTCAACGACGCCGACCTGACGTACGCGAAGGTACGGCTGGACGACCGATCGCTGACCACCGTCGAGACGTCGCTCGACCGGCTGCGCGACCCGCTGGCGCGGGGCCTGATCTGGTCGTCGTTGTGGAACGCGACCCGCGACAGCGAACTGGGTGCCACGCGGTATGTGTCGATGGCCCAGCGGTTCTCACCGGCGGAGTCGCACCTGACCCTCCTCACGTCGGTGCAGGCCAACGCCCCCTATGCGATCGAGCACTTCCTCCCCGAGACGTCGCGCGACACCGCCCGTCTCGACTGGCTCGAGCACACCTGGCGCACGTTGTGGGACGCCACGCCGGGTTCGGGAAGCCAACTCGCCTGGGCACGCGCGGTTGCCGGCGCAGCGGCGATGGACGGCAGTCGCGCGGCCGGCATCCGATCGATTCTCGAGTCCGGCGGGTCGGTACCGACCGGGCTGTCGCTCGACCCGGATCTGCGCTGGGGATTCTGGGGCGCGCTCGCCGCCACCGGGCACGCCGACGACGCGGACCTCGACGGGGAGCTACGCCGCGACGACACCGGTTCCGGTCGCACCGCGTACCTGCGGGCGAGTTTCTCGCGACCGGACCCGGACGTGAAGGCGAAGGCCTGGGAATCGATCTTCCACGACCGCACACTGTCCAACGAACATCTCGGGGCGATCATCGCCGGGTTCCGCGCAGGCGCCCGGCACGACCTCGTCGAGGGTTACGCCGCCGACTACTTCGCCTCGATCCGCTCGGTGTGGGAGGAGCGCAGTATCGAAATCGCGCGGCGGATCGTGGTCGGGCTGTTCCCGTCCGAGCCCACACTCGACGCGGCGGACGGATGGCTCGATACCAACGCCGATGCGCCCGCCGCGCTACGACGGTTGGTGCTCGAGCAACGGGATCATCTCGCCCGCGACCTGCGAGCGCAGGCGTTCAACAGCCGTTCGGACGTCACCGGCTGACCGGCCGGGCACCGTTCGACGTGCGGGCCGTCCACCGTTCCAGGGCGTCCCGCCACCGGCCGGACGCACTGTCGCCCGCCCAGGCGATGTAGCCGTCGGGACGCACGAGCAGTGCGGGGCCCTCGTCGGTCCGGGTCACCGCGTGGACACCGCCCGGGACGGGAGCCCCGGGCGCGGTGACCAGGAGGAAACCGCCCGAGCGCATCACCTCGTACAGCCGTCCGCCGTCGGTGGGCAGGTCCTCGGCACGTCGGCCGACCAGGGTGCTCTCACCGGCGGCGTGGCCGTACCCGATTCCGATCCCCGAGAACATCCGGGCGATCGCGTCGCCGATCGGCGGGAAGGAGAGAAGCGCCGCCACTGCCCCGTTCCGGAGCTTCCGGAGGATCCACGGCCGGACGATCATCATGCGCATCGTGGCACCGCTCGACCGCAGAACCAGCCGTCCCACCGGGTGCCGCTCGGAGTGGTACGTGTCGAGAACCGCGTCGTCCGCGCCGTCCAGGACGGCCGCGAGTTTCCAGCCGAGATTGACGGCGTCCTGAATGCCGGTGTTCATTCCCTGCCCACCGGCAGGCGAATGCACGTGGGCTGCATCGCCGGCGAGAAACACCCGACCCGTCCGATACTGCGGGACCTGCCGTTCGTCGCTGTGGAAACGCGACTGCCAGCGCACGCCGCCGAGGCCGTAGTCCGTGCCCATGGCGACCTCGATGGTGCTGCGCAGTTCCTCCCGGTCCACGGGCGCGGTGTCGTCCACCTGATGCCGCCGGTTCCAGGCGATCACGCGAAACAGGTTGTCGCCGTATGGTGCGATGAACGCGAATCCGTCGCGGACGGCGTTGACGGTCACGAGATTGTCGGGTGGGTTCTCGAGTTCGACGTCGGCGAGCATGATCGACCGCAGCACGGCCTTGCCGGGGAACGGTTGCCCGATCATCGTCCGGACCGCGCTGTGCGCGCCGTCCGCACCGACCGCATACATCGCGTGGAACGTGCTGTCGCGTCCCGAACTGTGGTGGCCGTGAACACGGACGCCGTTCCCGTCCTGCTCCACCCCGGTCACGGTGAACCCGCGGATGATGTCGGCGCCGCGGGCCCGGGCGTGTTCCTCCAGGAGGGTGTCGACGTTCCGCTGCGGGGTGACGAGGACGAACGGGAACCGGGACCGCAGGCGTCCGAGGTTCAGCGCTGCACCGCGCCACAGCTTCAGACCCGGCGAGGCGGCGCCGGTGGCGACGAGTCGGTCGGCGAGTCCGCGGGCGTCGAGCAGTTCGAGGGTGCGGGCGTGGACGCCGAATGCGCGGCTGAGGGTGGACGGTGCGGCGCGCTTGTCCAGCACCGTCACCGATCGGCCCGCCGCCGCCAGCTCTCCCGCGAGCATGCATCCGGTGGGTCCCGCGCCGATCACCACCACGTCGATGTGCGTCATGACGTTGCCTCCGATCGAAAGCGTCCCGACTAAGTCAACAACCGTTGACTTCCACGGTAGGCGCATCCCTGCGCGAGGTCAACAGCTGTTGACTTACACTCTGGGAATGCCCGACCGCCGCGCCCGCTCCGCCGTCGCCACCCGCGCCGCGATACTCGACGCCGCCCGCGCCCGATTCGGCACCGACGGCTACGAACGCACGACGATGCGCGCCGTCGCGTCCGATGTGGGCGTCGACCCCGCACTGGTGGTCCGGTACTTCGGCAACAAGGAATCACTGTTCGCCGAGGCCGCCGAATTCGATCTGCACCTGCCCGACCTCCACGACGTTCCCGCGAAGGACCTCGCGGCCGTGCTCATGCCGCGCTTCTTCGCGGTGTGGGAGAACGACGGCGCGTTCCTCCCCCTGCTCCGCGCGGCGGCGAGCAGCCCGCGGGCCGCCGAGGCGATGTTGCAGGTCTTCGCCCGCCAGGTAGCGCCCGCGCTGGCCGTGGTCACGGCGGACCGCCCGGACGAACGCGCGGCCCTCGTCGGGTCGCAGGTCCTCGGACTCGCCTTCTCGCGCTACGTACTCCGGGTGCCCCCCGTGGCGAACATGACGCACGAGCAGCTGATGCGCTGGGTCGGGCCGGTGCTCGAGTACTACCTCACGACGGAACCGCGGTAGCCCTGCCGGTGATGCCTGCCGCCGTTCAGCATCCAGCGGACGTCGAGCTCACTCGTGCTGCGGCTGTGCCGCCTGATCGTGAACGACGTGATCGGCAACCGCTCGACGACGCTCGCCTCGGCACGCGGATCACCCGCGATGCCCTGTTCCAGAACCGAATACGCGGTGTGGTTGACCGAATGCACGGCAAGCCGGAGCGCGTCGAGCGCCGTGGGTCGCGGCCCGAACGCGGCGAGCGTGTGACCGCCGTCCACCGCGGTTTCGACCACCGCGTAGAAATGCCAGTCTGCGCCCGAATCGCCAGTCATGATGCGCCTCACTCGATGTGCTTCTGTGAGCTGTGCCATGACGATATCGCGGGGGTACGACACGTTTTTGGAGCCGCGCCACTCAGGCGACGGATCGGCGGCCGATCCCGAACAGCTCCTGGGGGACGTCGATCCCCTTGAGCCGGTGACTGCCCGCCGGTTCGCCCCAGAACTCGTCGGTGTCGAGTTCGTCGTAGAACTCGCCGGTCACGACCACCTCGTGAGACGGCGCGACCGCGACGACGCGGCTGGCCATGTTCACGGGCCTGCCGAACCAGTCGCCCGCGCTCGGCACGGCTGTGCCCCAGGCGATCCCGGCCCGCAGCGGCGGAAGCCCCTCGGCGCGGGCGGCCTGCACGAGGTCGAGCGCGGTGTACGCCAGCGCGTTGGGATCGGCCGAGACCAACATGACGGCGTCGCCGATCGTCTTCACCAGACGCACCGGCGGAAGCACCAGATCGGTGGCCATCCCATCGAGCCGCTCGGCCACCCGCCCCAGATCGGCGGGCGCCACCTGCTCACCGAGCAGCGTGAATCCGACGAGGTCGGCGAAACAGACGCCGATCTCCTGCGCCCCCCGAACCTGCAGGTTCGAGTCCCTGGCGATACCCACCGCATCGGAGCGCAGTTGGTGGCGCAGAGTGGTGGCGATGAGATGAGCCAGGATCTGCGCCTCGAAATCCGCTATGCGCCGCACCTCCACCGCATACCGCAGGGCCACCTCGGGGTGATCGCGCGTCGCCTCGAGCCGCTCCTGCAGGAGCGCGTCCGCGGCGTCGGCGACCGTCCAGAGGTTGCGGCCGAGGACCCGGGCGGCCGCGAAGATTCCGCTCTCGTCGAGCCCCAGATCCCGGTACTGCTTGAGTCCGCGCGCGAGGTCGAGGTCGCCGTCGTCGTAGAACGTCCCGTCCTCCGACGCACCCCGGCCGATCGCCCGGAACCACCGACGGGCATCCTCCACGGTGACGCCGGTCTTCTCGGAGATCTCGTCGATGCCGTACCGGCCCTTCGGCGCCAGCGCGTGCTCGAGCAGCAGGTGCGCGAGCCGATTGGTCCGCGAGGCGGCGCGGAGTTCGTCGATCGACACCCCGTCCTCGATCAGGGTGTTCAGGACCCCCATGCGCGCAGAGCGATCCGATCCGCTGAGTCCGTCGAGGAGGCCGGCGGCCTCGAACTCGTGGAGTTGCGTGGGCGGCGGACCCGGGCGTCGGAGCGGGCGAGGCGGCGGGGACACCAGACGTCCCGTTCGGGGCGTGATCCGTCGGGGCTGTCGCGGGTTGCGCACGTCCTCATCGTCCCAGGAACGACGTCGCCCTTCGCCGTAAACCTGCGAACTCGCTTCCCCCGCGACCATGACCGAACTATATTCGGTATGTGCCGATTCAAAGTCTGTTGCTGGATGCGGCGGAGGGCCACTTCGCCCGCCGCGGCGTCCTCGCGACCCGGCTCGCCGACATCCGGCACGAGGCCGGTGTCAGCGTGGGAGCCGTCTACCACCACTTCCCGAACAAGGAAGAGCTGTACCTCCAGGTCTGGTTACGCGCGCTCGCCAACTATCAGGACGGATTCCGGGCCGCGCTCTCGGAATGCGCCGATGCGCGGTCGGGAGTGGAAGGCGCTGTCGTCCGCCACCTGCAGTGGGTGTCCGGCAACCCGCAGCGGGCCACCATCCTCGCCGCGCCCCGGCCCCCGGGCATCGACGGGCGGGCCGATTCCACCAACGCGGCGTTCTTCCGCGACGTCACCCACTGGTGGCGGGTCCACGAACACTACGGAACGGTCCGCCGGTTCGACTTCGACGTGCTCTACGCGTTGTGGCTGGGCCCGGCCCAGGAGTACTCCCGCCAGTGGCTCGCGGGCGCCATGACCACCGACCCCACCGCGGTGGCGCCCGAACTGGCGCGCGCCGCGTGGAATTCGCTACGGAACCAGGAGTAGAGGCATGACAGTGGACGTCGCACTCACCGCCGACACCGCGCAGGCCGTGCTGGCGGCCCAGCCGTTCAGCATGCTGGTCGGCGCCCGCATGACCCAGTTCGGCGAGGGCGGCGCCACCCTCGAGATCCCCGTCCGGGACGAACTGCGGCAACAGAACGGCTTCGTGCACGGCGGCGTCCTGTCGTACGCCGCCGACAACGCTCTGACGTTCGCCGCGGGCACCGTACTCGGCGCGAACATCATGACCGCGGGCTTCACGATCACCTACCTCCGCCCCGCCCAGGGCGTGCTGCTGCGGGCGGACGCCCGAGCCGACGCGTCGACCCGGCGGCAGGCGTTGTGCCGGTGCGACATCTACGCGGTGCAGGACGACGGCTCGGAGGTACTGTGCGCCGCCGCCCAAGGCACGGCGACGGTCAAGCAGCCGCGGTAGTCGCGGCCGCACGGGATGGAACGATGGGACCATGGCTGAATCCGTCGACCGCGCATCCGTGGACAGGGCGCGTGAGCGCATCACCGGCCTGATCCGCCGGACACCCACGTTCCGTGCCACCGTCCCCACCGTGCGCGGCGCCGTACCGGTGATCTTCAAACTCGAGTTCCTGCAGTACGGTGGCTCGTTCAAGGTGCGGGGCAGCCTCAACGCGCTGCTCCACGCAGAGGAGGACGGGCGGCTCGACGATGCGGGTGTCGTCATCGCGTCCGGCGGGAACGCCGCCATCGGCGCGGCCTGGGCGTCACGGCTGCGGGGCGTGAAGTGCACGGTGGTCGTCCCCGTCACGGCACCCGACGTCAAGATCGACAAGCTGATCGCGCTCGGCGCGGACGTGCGCAAGGTCGGTGCCCGATACGCCGAGGCGGCCGAGTACGCGGACGAACTCGCGACGTCCTCGAACGCCCTCGCCCTGCACGCCTACGATCTCCCCGACATCGTCGCCGGGGCAGGCACCATCGCCCTCGAGATCCAGGACGACGTCGCTGAGCCGCTGTCCTACGTGATCGCCGTCGGCGGCGGCGGACTGCTCTCCGGTGTCGTCGCAGGCAGCGGCGAGGACGACAGCATCTACGGCGTGGAACCGAGCGGAGCGGCGACGCTGCACTCCGCGGTCGCCGCCCGGCAGCCCGTGGACATCGACATCGACAGCATCGCCGGCGATTCCCTGGGCGCCACCAAGATCGGTTCCATCGCCTGGGACACCGTCCGGTCGCGGCCCGTGTCCAGCCTGATCGTCGACGACGACGCCCTCATCGACGCGCGAACACTGCTGTGGGAGGAGTTCCGGATCGTCGTCGAGCACGGCACCGCCGCGGCTCTCGCTGCGATCGTCACCGGACAGCTCGCCCCCGCCGACGACAAGCCGCTCTGTGTGGTGCTCTGCGGCGCCAACACGTCGATGACCAGCTACTGATTCGCCGACGTCTCAGCCACGCGGTTTCAGCCGGCTGTTCGGCAGTTCGGGTGCGGGCAGCGGATCGCCGTCGTAACCCTCGACCGTGCCGAACCGGGGGTCGGCGGGCGCCGAGCCCCGGAGCTCGGACTGCCACTCGCGGCGGTAGCCGACAATGTCCTCGTGGCTTCGGCCGAGGAAGTTCCACCACATGATCACCTGTTCGCCCAGCGGCTCACCACCGAGCAGCAGCAGCCGGGCCCGGGTCCCGCCCGTGTTGCGCAGCGCCACCAGCGATTCCCCGGGCGGCTGATAGCCGAGTTCCGCCCACCGCAGCGTGGTCCCGCGCAGCTGCACCTCACCCTCGTCGACGAGCACCCCGACCTCGAAGCCGCGCTGGATGTCGAGGGTGACGTCGGCGCCCGGCTCCAGGAGGATCTCCGCGCCGAGCAGCGGCGTGAACGTGCGGACCGGCGAGGTGGAGCCCGCCGTGCTGCCGAGGAACACCCGCACGGTCGCGCCGTCCAGTTCGACCGGGTCGGGTGCGTACGTCTCGAACGCCGGATCCGCGTCCTGCGCCGACGCCGGCAACGCCACCCACAGCTGCGCGCCGTGCAGGATGCGCGTCTGCGGGGTCGAGACCTCGGAGTGCGCGATCCCCCGACCCGCGGTCATCAGGTTGACCTCACCGGGACGCACCATCGCGTGCGAACCGATGCTGTCGCGGTGTTCGATCTCGCCGGTGAACAGCCAGCTCACCGTCTGCAGTCCGGTGTGCGGGTGCGGCGGAACGTTCATCCCGCCCGTGTTCCCGACGTCGTCCGGACCGTAGTGGTCGGCGAAGCACCAGGCTCCGATCAGCGACCGCTCCCGCTGCGGGAGGGTGCGCCGCACCGGCATCGCGCGGGGACCGCCGAGCGGAACCTCGCGCGCGCCGAGCACCTGGATGCCCCCGCCGTCGGGGTGCGACTCGCACCGCTCTTCCACCGAATTCGTCTCCAGATTGCTCACTGTTCCATCGTGCCTTCCGTCAGTCCTGTGCGCCGCGCAGTTTCGCGCAGAGTTCGGTGAGTGTGTCGAGTTCGTCGTCGGACAGTGCCGGGCCGACGTGCCGCCGGATGCTCGCCGCGTGCCTGCGTCCGACGGACTTCTGCACACGAGCACCCTCGTCCGTCAAAGCGACGACGGTCCCCCGGCGGTCGCCGGGATCGCACTCCCGCGTGACGAATCCGGACCGGGCCAGTCGCTCGACGAGCCGGCTCAGCGACGGTTGGCTGAGCAGGATCTCCCGATTGAGATCGTGCAGGCGCAGTCTGTGTCCGGGTGCCCGGGCGAGGGTGAACAGCACGTCGTATTCGCGCATGCTCACCTCGTCCCACACGTCGTCGGCGGCGAGGTTGCGCATCACCGCGACCTGGGCGCGGAAGAGTGCCTCCCACGCCTCGGCCGCGCGTTCGGTCCTACTGACGGGCGGCATCGACCGGCTCGCGATCGGCCTTCATCGACGCGTGCGTCGGCGGGTTGTCCGGCACGCCGGCAGGTCGCCGGGCAGCGAATTCCCTGCGCAGCACGGGCACGACCTCGCCGCCGAGCAGATCCAGCTGCTCGAGCACCGTCTTCAGGGGTAGTCCCGCATGGTCGACGAGGAACAACTGCCGCTGGTAGTCGCCGAAGAAGTCGGCGAACGCCAGGGTCTTCTCGATCACCTGCTCCGGTGTGCCGACGGTCAGCGGGGTCTGCTCGGTGAAGTCCTCGAGGCTCGGCCCGTGGCCGTAGACGGGGGCGTTGTCGAAGTAGGGCCGGAACTCGTCGACGGCGTCCTTGGCGTTCCTGCGCATGAACACCTGCCCGCCCAGTCCGACGATCGCCTGGTCCGCGCGGCCGTGACCGTAGTGCTCGTACCGCTCGCGGTAGAGGTTGATCAGGGCGATGTAATGCTCCTTCGGCCAGAAGATGTTGTTGGCGAAGAAGCCGTCACCGTGGAACGCCGCGATTTCGGCGATCTCCGGGCTGCGGATCGAGCCGTGCCACACGAAGGGCGGGATGCCGTCGAGCGGACGCGGCGTGGACGTGAACCCCTGCAGCGGGGTGCGGAACTGGCCCTGCCAGTCCACGACGTCCTCGTCCCACAGCCGGCGCAGCAGCCGGTAGTGCTCGAGCGCCAGCGGAATCCCCTGGCGGATGTCCTGACCGAACCACGGGTAGACGGGGGCCGTGTTTCCGCGACCCATCATGAGATCCACCCGGCCCTCCGCGAGGTGCTGCAGCATCGCGTAGTCCTCGGCGATCTTCACCGGGTCGTTGGTGGTGATCAGCGTCGTGGACGTCGACAGGATGATCTTCTCGGTCTGCGCTGCGAGGTAGCCGAGCATGGTGGTCGGGGAGGACGGCACGAACGGCGGGTTGTGGTGCTCGCCGGTGGCGAACACGTCGAGCCCGACATCCTCGGCATGCGTGGCGATGGTCGTCATCGCCTTGATGCGCTCGTGCTCGGTGGGGGTGCGGCCGGTGGTGGGATCGGGGGTCACGTCGCCGACGGTGAAGATTCCGAACTGCATAGCTGTTCCTCTCGCGCCAGAACTCCATGCATTTGCATGAACCTATTACAACATTCAACCACTTCGCTCTATTCCGGAAACGGCCGAGGGCGGCAAGCGCAGTGCGCTTGCCGCCCTCGGCGACGATCGGATCGAACGAGCCCGATCAGTGCATCATGACAGTCGGGGCACCTTCGGCCTCGAGCTTCGGGTTGACCGACTTCTTCCGCGGCAGCAGGAACGCCGGGATGAGCGTCAACGCGATCAGCACGGTGGCGACCAGGAACGTGTTGCCGAACGCATCGGCGGCTTGGCTCAGGACCTGATCCACCATTCCGGGAGGCTCCTGCGCGGCAACCTCGGGCACGTGCTGCATCGCGACCGTCTGGCTGTCGAGACCGCGATCGAGCAGCTGGTTGGTGAGGACCACCGACATGACGGCGGTACCGATCGAACCGGCGGTCTGCTGGACGATGTTCATCAGCGTGGAACCGCGCGCGACCTGCTCGTTGGACAGCGTGACGATGGCTGCGGTCATCAGCGGCATCATGGTGCAGCCCATGCCCATGCCCATCACGAACAGCGCACCCATCAGCAGCCAGGTCGGCGAGTCCGACGCCACCTGCGTGAAGACGCCCAGACCGATCAGGATCAGCGGCAGACCCGTCAGCACGATCTTGCCGGGCCCGATCTTGTCGACGAGACGTCCGGCCACCGGCATGGTCAGCATCGCGCCGATACCCTGCGGAGCCATCAGCAGACCGGCCGCGAGGGTGGTGTGCCCGCCCACCTGGATGAAGTAGCTGGGGAACAGCAGACCGGCCCCCATGAACGCGACGATGAACAGCGACGTCGTGATGACCGCGACCGACAGCTGCCGGTTCTTGAACAGGTGCAGATCGATCAGCGGGTGATCCTTGCGGAGCGCGTGGAACACGAACGCGACGATCAGCGCCAGGCCGACCGCACCGGGCACGAGCACGCGAGCCGAAGCAACGGTCCCCACCTCCGGGATGGACGACACACCGAACAGGAACAGAGCCAGACCCGGCGACAGCAGCAGCATGCCGAGGAAGTCGAAGGACTCGGACGGCGACGCGTTGTCGGACGGCAGGATGATGAACGCGGCGGCCAGGGCGATGATGCCGATGGGCAGGTTGATCAGGAAGATCCAGTGCCAGCTCGCCGCCTCGATCAGCCAGCCACCGAGGATCGGACCACCGATGGGGCCGAGCAGCATGGGGATTCCGAGAACCGCCATGACCCGGCCGACACGGTCGGGGCCGGCAGCCTTCGTCATGATCGTCATGCCGAGCGGCATCAACATGCCGCCGCCGAGGCCCTGCAGGACGCGGAAGCCGATGAGCGACGTGATGTCCCACGCGAAGCTACACAGCACCGAGCCGAGCACGAACAGCACGAGCGCCGTCATGTAGAGGCGCTTGGTGCCGAATCGGTCGGCCGCCCACCCGGTGACGGGGATGACGGTGGCCAGGGCGAGCGTGTACGCGGTCATCGTCCACGCGACGGTGGCGTACGTGGTGTCGAACTCCGTGGCGAACGTCGGCAACGCGACGCTGACGACGGTGACGTCGAGGATCGACATGATGGCACCGAGCACCACCACGGACGCGATCTTGAGGACCGTGCCGTCGAGCTTGTCGGGCGCCGCGTTCGCGGCGGTCGGCGATGTCATCCGAGTATCTCCTGGTTGAGTTCTCGCAGGGACTCCCCCGCGAGGATCGGTTGTAGTGCCTCGATCAGCCGAGTCCGCTCGATCTCCGGAACCCGCCATGCGAACCGTCGCAACTGATCACGCTTGCATTCGATGTGCTGGGTAGCGACCTTATGTCCGGCCTCCGACAGGGAGACCCGCTTGACCCGCCGGTCGCGTTCGTCCTCCCGGCGAACGACCAGACCCAGTTTCACGAGTTGATCGACGTTCCGACCCGCTGCGGCCACCGAGAGCCGCAACCGCTCGGCCACCTCGTTGATCGGAAGTGGCTCACCGTGCTGAACCAGCGCGAAGAGCATGCGCACCTGCGAAAACGTGAGGTCCAGTTCGATGAGGTTGTCCATCGACTCCGACTCCCCCGCACTCAACAGTTGGGTGAAGAAATCGTTGAGTAGTTCGAAGAGAAGATCAGGAGATTTGTCGGGCACCCTCGAATGCTAGCGCTCATGCAACTATTGCCCAAGGGCAACTATGGCGCAACCGAATAAATGGTGTCAGGTATCACATCCCCCGGCGGCAGCCTGGACCTGCGGATTCAGTCCTGGACGAGCACCGCTTTACCCAGCACGAGGCCTGCCTCGAGGTCACGCAGTGCGTCCGCGGCCCGCTCGAGGGGATACCGCGAGGTGACCACGGGACGCAGTCCGCGTTCGACGTGCCGGATCAACGCGGCATGCACCTCTTCCAGCGCAGTCGGTTCGGTCCGGATGAACTCACCCCACGCCGCACCCACGATGCTGATGTTGCGGAACAGCACCCGGTTCACCTTCACCTCGGGGATCGTCCCGCCCGCGAAACCGATCACAACCAGCCGGCCTTCCGGGGCCAGCACCCGGACGGCCTCGTCGAACGCGTCGCCGCCAACCGGGTCGACCACGATCTGCGCGCCGCGGCCGCCGGTCAGCTCACGGACCCGGGCGCCCCAGCCGTCGTCGAGGCGGACGACCTCGTCAGCCCCCAGTTCGCGCAGGAAGTCGTCGGCGCCGTCCCGGCGCACCACCGCGATCACGCGGGCGCCGTGCGCCTTGGCCAGCTGGATGGTGGACGTCCCCACCCCACCCGCCGCGCCGAGGACGACGACGGTTTCGCCTGCCCGCAGCCGGGCCCGGCGCTCCAGCGCGAATTCCATCGTCTGGTAGTTGACGATCAGCGACGCCGCTTCGTCGAAATCAAGAATCGACGGACTGGGCAGCACCTGCGCCGGCGGCACCGCGACCCGTTCGGCGTAACCGCCGACCTGCGACGCCGCGAGCACCCGCTGTCCGGGCTCGAATCCGCTGTCGACCGGTGCCGACACCACGACACCCGCAACTTCGGCGCCGGGAACGAACGGCAACTCGGGGCCGAGCTGATACTTGCCGTAGCTGATCAGCAGGTCGGGGAAGCACACGCCGCTGGCCTTGACGTCGATCAGGACGAGCCCCTCGGCCGCCGGTTCGGGTACGTCCTGCAGCGTCATGCCGCCCGGCCCCGACAGCTCCGTCACCACCACTGCGCGCATGCTCGAAACACTAGACGCGCAGGGGCGGCGAGAGGCGTCAACGAGCGAACAGCCGCTTCCGCTTGCGGGCGACGGACACCAGCTCGACCTTGTCGGTCATCTTCACGCGGGGCCGGCCGGACCCCGCCGCGCGGCCGGTCTCCGCCTTGTCGATCGCCCGCCAGCCCGGGAACCCGATCTGCTCCGGCTGGCGCCGCTCGATCAGCTTCTTCACGTCCTTGCGGGTGCCGACCGTGCCGAGGAGTTTTCCGGCCTCGAAATCTGCGAGCAGCGACGACACCGTCTCCTTCGCGCACGCCTTGTTGGTGCCGATGACGCCGCTGGGTCCGCGCTTGATCCATCCGGTCACGTACACCCGGTCGGTGACCCGGCCGTGCTCGTTGGGGATCACGCCGCGCTTCTCGTCGAACGCGACACCACCGACGGGGTTGCCGCGGTAGCCGATGGAGCGCAGCACGAGCGAGGTGTCCAGCGAACCCTCCTCGCCGCGAGCCCGGGCGGACAACGCGCCGGAGTCGTCGACCACCAGTTCGTTGCGTCCGTAGCGCAGAGCCTCGGCCTTGCCGGAACCGGTGACCTCGAGCGGCGACGTCAGGTAGCGGAACACGATGCGCTTGTGTCCGGGCCGCGGGGCACGCTGCGCGAACTCCCGCGCGAGCCGGACCTTCATCGCGGTGGCCGGATCGTCGAGCAGTGCCTCACTGGCCGAGTCGAGGTCGAGATCGGCGTCGTCGATGACGACGTCCACGTTCTCGAGGTCGCCGAGCGCCAGGAACTCGGGGTTGCTGTAGGCGGCCTGCGCAGGCCCGCGGCGGCCGAGCAGAACGACCTCCTCGATGTTGCTGCGCCGCAGCGCGTCGAGAGCGTGATCGGCGATGTCCGTCCGTTCCAGCTCCTCGACGTTCATCGTGAGGATGCGGGCCACGTCGAGCGCGACGTTGCCGTTGCCGACGATCACCGCGCGCTTCGCGGACAGGTCGAACGTGCGCTCCGCGTAGTCCGGGTGGCCGTTGTACCAGGCCACGAACTCGGTGGCGGCGTGCACGCCGGGAAGATCCTCACCCGGGATCCCCAGACGCCGGTCGCTCGACGCCCCGACGGCGTAGATGACGGCGTGGTGATTCTCCAGCAGCTCGTCGTGGGTGACGTGTTTGCCGACCTCGACGTTGAGGTGGAACTCGAAGTTCGGCCGGTCGAGGCTCCACTCGAACATCCGGGTCACCTCCTTGGTGCCGGGATGGTCGGGTGCGACACCCGCGCGGACGAGTCCCCACGGGGTCGGGAGCTTCTCGAACATCTCGACCTCGACGTCGGACCGTTCGAGCAGTTCACCGGCGGCGTAACAGGCCGCCGGGCCGGCGCCGACGACGGCGACCCGGAGCTTGCCGAGGTCGCGGCGCGGCGGGGTCGCGGGTGTGAGGGGGATCCACCCGGTCGGCATGGGGTTGGTCGTGTAGTACTCGGCGTTGATGTCCTTGTAGCGCGTGAGCGAGCCGATGAGCTTGTCTTCCGGGAAGATCGCGTCGACCGGACACGCGTCGACGCAGGCCCCGCAGTCGATGCAGGTTTCCGGGTCGATGTGCAGCATCTCGGTCTGCGCGAATTCCCGCTCCTCCGGTGTCGGATGGATGCAGTTCACGGGGCATGCGGAGACGCAGCTCGCGTCGTTGCAGCACGCCTGGGTGATGACATATGCCATTGCGGTTTCCTCACACCTGTCCGGACCATCGAACTCGTTTGTGTTACACGTAGTAACAGTTATATGAACTGTACTGAGAATCGCGTCCGCAAACAAGCACCGGCGCCGGGATGGAAGAATCGGGGCTCCGTCCACGAGCGAAGGAACCGCATCTTGGCACTCGACCGACCCCTCGCCGCTGTCCCCGCACGCGGCCGCTTCTTCGAGACGTCCTGGCCGGTCCGCACCGGCGACATCGATGCCGTCAAGCGCCTGCGCCTCGACGGGATCGCGCGGTATCTGCAGGACGCCGGACTGGACAACCTCGACGCGGTCGACGCCGCCGACAGTCACCCGCTGTGGATCGTCCGGCGCACCGTCATCGACGTCGTACGACCGGCGGTATGGCCCGAGCGGGTGCACCTCCGGCGCTGGTGCTCCGCGCTCTCTACCCGCTGGACGAACATGCGGGTCCAGATCGAGGGTGAGGCGGGCGCCCTCATCGAGACCGAAGGTTTCTGGATCCACATCAGCGGCGAAACGGGAATGCCCACCCGCATCGACGACGGGTTCATCGAACGCCTCGGCGAGTCGGCGGAGGAACACCGGCTCAAATGGAAGCGCTGGCTCGTCGAGAATGCGCCGGCCGCCGAGGAGGACGGCATCGTGGATACCGAGTTCGTTCTACGCCGCACCGACATCGACCCGTTCGACCACGTCAACAACGCCGTCTACTGGCAGGCCGTCGAAGAACTGCTCGCCGACCACGAGCATCCGGGCGGCGGTCGCCTCGTCGACAATCCCCATCGCGCCGTGCTCGAATACCTTTCGCCCATCGTGTCGACGGACCGGATCGTCCTGCGTTCGAGGCGGGACGAGACGTCGCTGACCGTGTGGTTCCTGGTCGACGACGCCCTGCGGGCCGTGGCCCGGGTCGGGCCACTCACCACCTGATCAGACCATCTGCTGGGTGCCGATCACCCGCAACAGGTCGAGCCGGGCCCGCGCGTCGGAGCCCGGCTGCGGCATGTACACGAGCAGATGCTGGTAGGCGCTCGGGGTCAGCAGCGTCTCGCAGACGAGGTCGATGCGTCCGACCTCGGCGTGGAGGACGGTCTTGGTGTCGGAGCGGCGGACGGCTACATCGTGCCTGTCCCAGAGCGCCGCGAACTCGGCGCTGCTCTCGTAGAGGCGGTCCACCAATTCCGTCACGTCGGCGTCACCGGCCCGCCGGGCAGCCGTCGCCCGCAGATCCGCGACGTGGTTTCCGGCGAGCCGCTCGTGATCGTCCTCGGGGAACATTCCGCGCTCGCCGGGGTGCGCGAACCACCGCCACGGCACGTACCGGTCGAGACCCGAATACCGGGTCGCGTCGCCGAACAGGATCACGTGCATGCGGTTCTGGACCAGCACCTCCCCGAGGTCCGAGATGACGCAGCCCGGGGTGTCGTCGAGCTTGTCGAGCAGGTGCAGCAGTCCCGGTCCGACGTGTTTGTTGCCCGCGGCCCGCATCGGCGGCACCTGACCCGACAACAGGTAGAGATGGTCTCGCTGATCGTCGGTCAGCCGCAACGCCCGCGCGATCGACGCCAGGACCTGCGTCGACGGATGCGGGCCGCGGGCCTGCTCGAGTCGGGTGTAGTAATCCGTCGACATTCCCGCGAGCATCGCCACCTCGTCGCGCCGGAGCCCCGGCGTCCGCCGGCGTACACCCGGTGGCAGTCCGACGTCGGCCGGAACCAGCTGTTCCCTGCGACGGCGGAGGAAGTCGGCCAACTCGGAGCGGTTCATGCATCAACTGTGCCGGACCCACCGGGACGCTGCCAGGGATCGCCGGTCCCCCGATGAACGGTCTCTGGTTGCCGCTCCCGGCGACGGCGACGCTGGTGTCAGTCCGGAACAGACACCGACAATCGGAGCAGAACATGATCAGCACCACCGCACTCGGAACCACCGGTCCCACCGTCAGCCGGCTCGGCCTCGGCGCCATGGGCATGTCCGGGATGTACGGCAGGACGGACGACGTGGAGTCCATCGCCACCATCCACGCGGCGCTCGACGCCGGGATCGATCTCGTCGACACCGGGGACTTCTACGGATCGGGCCACAACGAGTCCCTGATCGGCAAGGCCCTCGCCGGCCGTCGACGGGAGGACGTGACCCTCAGCGTCAAGTTCGGCGGACTGCGCGGCCCCGGCGGCACGTGGGCCGGAGTGGACACGCGACCCGAGTCGATCCGGAACTTCCTCGCCTACTCGCTGCAGCGTCTCGGCGTCGACTACATCGACATCTACCGCCCCGCCCGTCTCGACCCCGACGTGCCGATCGAGGACACCGTCGGAACGATCGGCGAACTCGTCGAGGCCGGCTACGTGCGCCACATCGGCCTGTCCGAGGTGGGCCCCGAGACCCTGCGCCGCGCGGCGGCCGTGCACCCGATCGTGGACCTGCAGATCGAGTACTCGCTCATCTCGCGGGGTATCGAGGCCGAGATCCTTCCGCTCTGCCGGGAACTCGGGATCGGCGTGACGGCCTACGGCGTACTTTCCCGGGGTCTGCTCAGCGACTCGCTGCGCACCGATCAGACCCTCGCGGCCGACGACTTCCGCGCACACAGCCCCCGGTTCCAGGGCGACAACCTCCGGCAGAACCTCACCCTCGTCGACTCGCTCGCCGCCGTGGCCGCGCAGCACGGGGTGAGCGTCGCGCAGCTGGCGATCGCGTGGGTTCTCGCCCAGGGCGACGACATCGTGCCCGTCGTCGGAGCGCGCACCGTCGCCCGGCTCCAGGAGACGCTCGGCGCACTCGACGTCCACCTCGCCGCCGGTGACCTCGCCGCCATCGCCGCAGCGGTTCCCGACACCGCAGTCGCCGGGGACCGCTACGCGCCCGCGCAGATGGCCCAACTCGACAGTGAACGCGCCGGTGTGGGGCGCTAGCGTCTAGCCATGGCCTCGCACAGCTCCTCGCGGAATCGCACCCTGATCCTGATGCGCCACGGCAAGTCGGCGTACCCGGAGGGGGTCGCGGATCACGAGCGGCCGTTGGCGCCGCGCGGACGGAAGCAGGCGGGTCTGGCCGGTGAGTGGCTGCGGTCCACGCAGCCGCCGATCGACGCCGTGCTGTGTTCGACTGCTCGCCGCACCCGGGAAACGCTGGAGGCGACCCGGGTCGGCGCTCCCGCCCGGTTCGCCGACGAGTTGTACGGCGCGTACCCGTCCGAGGTGCTCATGGAGATCGTGCGGGTCGAGCCGTCGGTGCGCACGCTGCTCGTGGTCGGACATGTTCCCGGCATGCCGTCGACGGCACTGGATCTGGCGGGCAACCCCGACACCGGGGAAGCCGACCTGATGCGGGAGAAGTTCCCGACGTCCGCGCTCGCGGTCCTCACGGTGCCGTGCGACTGGGACGAACTCACGTCGAGTGCGGCGTCACTCGCCGCGTTCCACGTCCCGCGGTAGGGGCCTCAGAACAGCTTCCGGCCGACGACGGCGACGACACCCAGAATCAGGACCAGCACGAGGGCCGACCAGAATCCGAACAGCCACCAGACCACCCCGAAGACGACCAGTGCCGGTGCCACGGTGATGAGTGCGATCGTGGGGCTTTCCCGCAGCACTTCGAGTGCCGACTCCGTCTTGACGCGATCGATCTTCTTCTCGGACATCTCGTCTCCGTTCAGCGAACCACGCATATCGGACAGGTGTGGTCGAGGATAGTCTTCACGGGACGAGAACCCGCTCGAGCGAGGGCAGACCAGCGGCGAGGGAGATGGGAAACCGCAGTGACCACCCGACAGGAGAAGGCCGCCCAGACGCGCCGGGACTTACTCGACGCAGCCAGAGTGGTCTTCGAACGCAAGGGTTACCTGAACGCCACCATCACCGACATCACGACCGAGGCCGGCAAGGCGGCGGGTTCGTTCTACAACCATTTCGATGGCAAGGAAGCGCTGCTCCTCGCGCTCGCGGACGACATCGGCGACGACGCGGATGCACTCGTCACCACCTCCCCCGACGATCTGCGGAACCTCGGTCCGCATCTCGCCGTGTTCTGGCAACTGCAGTCGCGGCATCGCACCGTGATGGCCGCGCTCCGCGACGCAGCCCTCGTCGATCCCGAGTTCGCGCAGCGGATGCACGACTTCGGGATCGAGCAGATGAAGCCGTGGGCCGAACTCCTCACGACACTCTCCGCGGACGGCGCACACCTCCCTGCGAGCCCCGACGTCAGTGCCCGGTTGCTCGCCGCGGTGGCGACCGCCTTCGTCGGCCTGTGGGACGGCGACGACGATGCGGGCATCGCCGCACTCACCCGGTTCGTCGAGCGCGGGCTCCTTGGCTAACTGCCCGGGAACGTCACGACGTCGAGGTACAGCGGCATCTCGTCGGTGCGCGATCCGGTCTGCGTTCCCGCCTCGTCGACCACCGGGGCGCCGGCGGTCGCAGCAGCTTCGAGGCTCTCCCCCGTCACCCGCCCGTCGAGGTCGAAGTTCTCGAACTCGAACGGAATGCCGTTCGACGCCAGGTAGTCCGGCCCGTCCATCAGATGGAAGTGCAGATGCGGTGCGTCGGTGTTACCGCTGTTGCCCAGCAACCCGAGCTGGTCGCCCGCCCGCAGGTCCTGGCCGACGCTGATGTCGTCCACGCTGCCGGGCTGCAGGTGCGCGTAGAACGCGTACCGCCCGTTCCCGATGTCCTGGACGACGTGGTTTCCGCCGTACTGGTCGAGGGGCAGTCCTTGCGGACTGGCACCCGGAACCTGTTCGGACAGGTCGCCCACGACGGCGATCACCTTGCCGTCCGACACCGCACGGACCGGTGCGCCGTAGTACTCGTAGCTCGACAGCTGAGTCTTGTCGCCGACGTAGATGCGTCCCTGCTCGTCGAGTTGGACGAAGTCGATCGCGAAGCGCTCGGCCGTGAGCATCCGCCCGTTGATCGGCAGCACGGCCGCGCGGTGGGACGTGACCGTGCAGCAGCCGGTGCCGTCGAGCCACCGCGGACCGTCGAGGGGAGCGCGGATCCGGACGGCGTCGCGGGTGTCGACTTCGGTGTCCGCCACGTTCTCGGCGAGCTGCGACGGCACGAGTGACGTCGCCTGCGGAAAGTTGACGTTCACGACGTGGCCGAGACTGGTGGGCACGTCGTCGGGACTGTTCAGTGTCGCGTCGATCCACACCAGTCCCTGCTGTCCGGGGACGAGGACGGTGCCGGTCTTCGGGCCACCGCCGAGTGCCTGGAACCAGGGCGTCAGCGCATCGCCGCTCAAATCCACCAGCGTGCGGCCGTCGCCCTTCACCTGCAGCGACGTGATCGTCGCCGGCTGCGAACCGGTGTTCGTCAGCCGCAGTTCGTAGACCAGGTGCACGCGACCGTCGCTGCCCGTCACCGGGATCGGTGCGGCCACCACATCCGCGACCACCGGAGTGAGCACCGCGGGACCGGCGGACGCGGCAGGCGCCGCCGACGACGTCGCCTCGCTCTGCTGGGTGTCCGAGGCCGTGCAGGAGGTCGCGGCCCCCACGACGACGGCGAGTAGGAGCGCGATGGCGAACCTCGACCGGGCCATCATCCGACGCTAGCAACGGCGAACACCCGGCGACAAGGCATGGAAACAGATGAAGGCCCCACCCCCGAAGAGAGAGGGGTGGGGCCTTCGTCCTTGGTGAGTGCCCAGCGAGTCCTGGGACTCGTCAACCGCTCACGGGCGCGGAGCGCCTACCGGTAATCGTTGCTGAAGCCGTAATCGTCCAGCGGCACCGCGGCACCGGTGTTCTGGCCGAAGCCGTCCGGGCTGTAGTACTGGTCGTCGTAGGACGGAACCGCGTACGCAGCAGCGCGAGCTTCTTCGGTCGGCTGAACCTGGATGTTGCGGTAACGGTTGATACCGGTACCGGCGGGGATCAGCTTTCCGATGATCACGTTTTCCTTCAGACCGATCAGCTTGTCCGAGCGGCAGTTGATCGCCGCATCGGTCAGCACGCGAGTGGTCTCCTGGAACGACGCCGCGGACAGCCACGAGTCGGTCGCCAGCGATGCCTTGGTGATACCCATCAGCACCGGACGTCCGGCTGCCGGCTCGCCACCCTCGGCGACGACCCGGCGGTTGGCCGCTTCGAAGTCCGCACGCTCGGTCAGCGAACCGGGCAGGAACTCCGTGGCGCCCGAGTCGATGATCGTCACGCGACGCAGCATCTGGCGCACGATGACCTCGATGTGCTTGTCGTGGATCGACACACCCTGGCTCCGGTACACCTCCTGGACCTCGTTGACGAGGTGGATCTGCACCTGACGGGGGCCCATGACACGCAGCACCTCGTGCGGATCGGCAGCACCTTCCATGAGCTGCTGACCGACCTCGACGTGGTCACCGTCGGCCAGAAGGCGTTCGGTGCCGTCGTCGTGCTTGAAGACACGCAGACGCTGACGCTTCGAGAGCTTGTCGTAGACAACCTCTTCGCCACCGTCGTCCGGGACGATGGTGATCTTGTAGAAGCGGTCGCCGTCCTCGAGTTGCACGCGGCCACTGACGTCGGCGATCGGGGCCTTGCCCTTGGGGACGCGGGCCTCGAACAGCTCCTGAACACGCGGCAGACCACCGGTGATGTCGTCTCCGGCGACACCACCCTGGTGGAACGTACGCATGGTCAGCTGGGTACCGGGCTCACCGATGGACTGTGCGGCGACGATACCGACGGCCTCACCGATGTCGACGAGCTTGCCGGTGGCCATGGAGCGGCCGTAGCAAGTGGCACAGACGCCGGTGCCGGTGGTGCAGGTGAGCACCGAGCGGACCTTGACCTGCGTGATGCCTGCTTCGAGCAGCGCGTCGATCGCCGGGTCGCCCAGGTCGTGTCCACGCTCGACGATGACGTTGCCGTTCTCGTCGACCGCGTCGGCGGCCAGGGTGCGGGCGTACGTGCTCGTCTCCACGTGAGCGTCGCGGATCAGCGTGCCGTCGGCCTGCTTCTCGGCGATCGTGGTGACGATGCCGCGCTCGGTTCCACAGTCGACCTCGCGGACGATGACGTCCTGCGAGACGTCCACCAGACGACGGGTCAGGTAACCCGAGTCGGCGGTGCGGAGCGCGGTGTCGGCCAGACCCTTACGGGCACCGTGCGTGTTGATGAAGTACTCGAGAACGGTCAGGCCTTCCTTGAAGGAAGACTTGATCGGACGCGGGATGAACTCACCCTTCGGGTTGGTCACCAGACCCTTCATACCGGCGAGCGAACGAACCTGAGTCATGTTGCCGGCGGCGCCGGACTTCACGATCATCGGGATCGGGTTGTCGTCGGGGAAGTGGGCCTCCATGGCCTTACCGACCTCGTCGGTGGCCTCGGACCAGATCTTGACCAGGGCGCTGTTGCGCTCGGTCTTGTTCAGAGCACCACGCTGGTACTTCTTCTCGATCTGGTCGGCCTGAGCCTCGAAGGACTCCATGATCTGAGCCTTCTCCGGCGGCACGAGGACGTCGGAGATCGAGACCGTGACACCCGAACGCGTGGCCCAGTAGAAACCGGCGTCCTTCAGCTTGTCGACGGTCTGCGCGACCACGATCATGGGGTAGCGCTCGGCGAGATCGTTGATGATCGTCGCCTGACGCTTCTTCGGCATCTGCTCGTTGACGAACGGGTAGTCCGCGGGCAGCAGCTCGTTGAAGAGCACGCGACCCAGCGTCGTCTCCGCGGTCCAGCCGTCACCGTAGTTCCAGCCTTCGGGGAACAGCTCAGACTCGATGTCGCGGGGCGGGCGCTGCTGCGTGAGCCGCACCTTGATCTTCGCCTGCACGACGAGCGCGCCACGATCGACGGCCATCTGAGCCTCGGCAGGCGAGGAGTACACGCCCTGCTCCGCCTCTTCGCTGGTCGACGCTTCGAGCTCGCCGATCGCACCCTCGTCCAACCGGGTCAGGTGGTACAGACCGGTGACCATGTCCAGACGGGGCATGGCGAGCGGACGACCCGACGCGGGCGACAGGATGTTGTTCGACGACAGCATCAGGATGCGAGCCTCGGCCTGCGCCTCCGCGGACAGCGGAAGGTGCACGGCCATCTGGTCACCGTCGAAGTCGGCGTTGAAGGCCTCACACACCAGCGGGTGGAGCTGAATGGCCTTACCTTCGACCAGCTGCGGCTCGAAGGCCTGGATGCCCAGGCGGTGCAGCGTCGGTGCACGGTTCAGCAGCACCGGGTGCTCGGCGATGACCTCTTCGAGGACGTCCCACACCTGTGCGCGCTGACGTTCCACCATGCGCTTGGCGGACTTGATGTTCTGCGCGTGGTTCAGGTCGACCAGACGCTTCATCACGAACGGCTTGAACAGCTCGAGAGCCATCAGCTTCGGCAGACCGCACTGGTGCAGCTTGAGCTGCGGGCCGACGACGATGACGGAACGACCCGAGTAGTCGACGCGCTTACCGAGCAGGTTCTGACGGAAACGACCCTGCTTGCCCTTGAGCAGGTCGCTCAGGGACTTCAGCGGACGGTTACCGGGACCCGTGACGGGACGGCCACGACGGCCGTTGTCGAACAGCGCGTCCACGGACTCCTGCAGCATCCGCTTCTCGTTGTTGACGATGATCTCGGGGGCACCGAGGTCGATCAGTCGCTTGAGGCGGTTGTTGCGGTTGATCACGCGGCGGTACAGGTCGTTCAGGTCGGAGGTGGCGAAGCGGCCACCGTCGAGCTGAACCATCGGGCGCAGCTCCGGCGGGATCACCGGGACGGCGTTCAGAACCATGCCCATGGGCGAGTTCTGGTTGACCTGGAAGGCCGCGACGACCTTGAGACGCTTCAGTGCGCGGAGCTTCTTCTGCCCCTTGCCGCTGCGGATGGTCTCGCGGAGGTTCTCGGCCTCGGCGTCGATGTCGAAGCTCTCCATGAGCTTCTGGATCGACTCGGCACCCATGGCGCCCGTGAAGTACTCGCCGTAGCGGTCGACGAGCTCGCGGTACAGCAGTTCGTCGACGATGAGCTGCTTGACGCTGAGCTTGGTGAACGTGGTCCAGATCTCGTCGAGACGATCCAGCTCGCGCTGCGCGCGGTCACGGAGCTGACGCATTTCGCGCTCGCCGCCGTCCTTGACCTTGCGGCGGACGTCGGACTTGGCGCCCTCTGCCTCCAGCTCGGCGATGTCGGCTTCGAGCTTCTGAGCGCGGGCCTCGAGGTCGGCGTCACGCTGATCCGCGACGGACTTCTTCTCGACCTGCATCTCGGCTTCGAGAGTGGACAGCTCGTTGTGACGCAGTTCCTCGTCGACACCGACGATGACGTACGCGGCGAAGTAGATGATCTTCTCGAGATCCTTCGGCGCCAGGTCGAGCAGGTAGCCGAGACGGCTGGGCACGCCCTTGAAGTACCAGATGTGCGTGACCGGGGCGGCCAGTTCGATGTGGCCCATACGCTCACGCCGAACCTTGGCGCGGGTCACCTCGACGCCGCAGCGCTCACAAATGATGCCCTTGAAGCGGACACGCTTGTACTTACCGCAGTAGCACTCCCAGTCCCGGGTGGGGCCGAAGATCTTCTCGCAGAAGAGGCCGTCCTTCTCGGGCTTGAGGGTGCGGTAGTTGATGGTCTCCGGCTTCTTGACCTCGCCGTAGGACCAATTGCGGATGTCCTCTGCACTGGCGAGGCCAATGCGGAGTTCATCGAAGAAGTTGACGTCGAGCACGTAACTTCCTTTCCCCAGAGGGATTGTGGATCAACGGTCACCCGCCGATACCTGACTGCCAATTCAAATGTGAACTACGCCCCCGGATCCTGATTTCTCAGGACCCGGGGACCGAAACCTAGTTCGCGAGGTCGTCGACCGTCGCCGCTTCGTTCCGGGACAAGTTGATGCCCAGGTTCGCTGCGGCCCGCTCCAGGTCCTCGTCGTCGCCGTCGGCCATCGCGATGGCCGCGCCGTCCGAGGACAGCACCTCCACGTTGAGGCAGAGCGACTGGAGCTCCTTCAGGAGCACCTTGAACGACTCGGGGATGCCCGGCTCGGGGATGTTCTCGCCCTTGACGATGGCCTCGTACACCTTGACTCGACCCACCACGTCGTCCGACTTGATGGTGAGCAGCTCCTGCAGCGTGTATGCCGCGCCGTAGGCCTGCATCGCCCAGCACTCCATCTCACCGAAGCGCTGGCCACCGAACTGGGCCTTACCGCCGAGCGGCTGCTGGGTGATCATCGAGTACGGACCGGTCGAACGAGCGTGGATCTTGTCGTCGACCAGGTGGTGCAGCTTGATGATGTACATGTAGCCGACCGAGACCGGGTACGGGAACGGCTCGCCGGAACGGCCGTCGAACAACGTGGCCTTTCCGTCGGACGCGACCATGACCTCGCCGTCGCGGTTCGGCAGCGTCGAACCGAGGAGACCGGTGAGCTCGTCTTCCTTGGCGCCGTCGAACACCGGGGTAGCGATGTTGGAGTCGGCAGGTGCAGACAGCATCTCCTCCGGCAGCTGCTCCGCCCAATCGGGACGGGAGCCGTCGCCGGCGATCTGAACGTTCCAGCCGGTCTTGCCGATCCACCCGAGGTGGGTCTCCAAGATCTGACCGATGTTCATACGACGCGGAACACCGTGGGTGTTCAGAATGATGTCGACCGGAGTGCCGTCGGGCAGGAACGGCATGTCCTCCTGCGGGAGGATCTTGCCGATGACGCCCTTGTTGCCGTGGCGGCCGGCGAGCTTGTCGCCGTCCTGGATCTTGCGCTTCTGTGCCACGTAGACGCGGACCAGCTCGTTGACACCGGGGGGCAGATCGTCGTCGTCGTCGCGCGAGAACACGCGAATGCCGATGACCTTGCCGGTCTCACCGTGGGGAACCTTCAGCGACGTGTCGCGAACCTCGCGAGCCTTCTCACCGAAGATGGCGCGCAGCAGGCGCTCCTCGGGGGTCAGCTCGGTCTCGCCCTTCGGCGTGACCTTTCCGACCAGCACGTCACCGTCACGAACCTCGGCACCGATACGGATGATGCCGCGCTCGTCGAGGTCGGCGAGGACCTCGTCGGAGACGTTCGGGATGTCGCGAGTGATCTCCTCGGCACCGAGCTTGGTGTCGCGGGCATCGATCTCGTGCTCCTCGATGTGGATCGAGGTCAGGACGTCCTCTTCCACGAGGCGCTGCGACAGAATGATCGCGTCCTCGTAGTTGTGGCCTTCCCACGGCATGATCGCGACGAGCAGGTTCTTGCCGAGCGCCATCTCACCGTTCTCGGTGCAGGGGCCGTCGGCGAGGACCTGTCCGAACTCGACACGCTGTCCCTCGTCCACGATCGGACGCTGGTTGGCGCAGGTGCCCTGGTTCGAACGCGCGAACTTGCGCATCCGGTAGGTCTTGCGGCTTCCGTCGTCGGCCATGACCGTGACGTAGTCGGCGGAGACCTCTTCCACGACACCGGTCTTCTCGGTGACGATGACGTCGCCCGCGTCGACGGCGGCACGCAGTTCCATGCCGGTACCGACCAGCGGAGCCTCGCTGCGAACGAGGGGCACCGCCTGACGCTGCATGTTCGCACCCATCAGGGCACGGTTGGCGTCGTCGTGCTCGAGGAACGGAATCATCGCGGTCGCGACGGACACCATCTGTCGCGGCGAGACGTCCATGTAGTCGATCTCGGCGGACGAGACGAACTCGACCTCGCCACCCTTACGACGGACCAGAATGCGATCGTCCGTGAAGTGACCGTTGGCGTCGAGGGCCGAGTTGGCCTGGGCGACGACGTGGCGGTCCTCTTCGTCCGCGGTCAGGTAGTCGACCTGGTCGGTGACCTGGCCGTTCTCGACCTTGCGGTACGGCGTCTCGATGAAGCCGAACGGGTTGACCCGTGCGTACACCGACAGCGAACCGATCAGACCGATGTTCGGACCCTCAGGGGTCTCGATCGGGCACATGCGGCCGTAGTGCGACGGGTGAACGTCTCGCACCTCGAGGCCGGCGCGTTCACGGGACAGACCACCGGGGCCGAGGGCGGACAGACGACGCTTGTGCGTCAGCCCCGACAGCGGGTTGTTCTGGTCCATGAACTGCGACAGCTGGGAGGTTCCGAAGAACTCCTTGATCGCAGCCACGACGGGCCGGATGTTGATCAGCGTCTGCGGCGTGATCGCCTCGACGTCCTGGGTGGTCATGCGCTCACGAACCACTCGCTCCATGCGGGACAGGCCCACGCGGATCTGGTTCTGGATGAGCTCACCGACCGTGCGCAGACGACGGTTACCGAAGTGGTCGATGTCGTCGACCTCGACGGGCACCGCACTGCCGCCGGGGGCGGTCATCTCGGTGTCACCGGCGTGCAGGCGCACCAGGTACTCGATGGTGGCGACGATGTCTTCCTCGGTGAGGGTCGACGCGACGATCGGCTGTCCGAGGTTCAGGCCCAGCTTCTTGTTGATCTTGTAGCGACCCACGCGAGCCAAGTCGTAGCGCTTGTCCTTGAAGAACAAGTTCTCCAGGAGCGTCTGCGCGCTCTCCTTGGTCGGCGGCTCGCCCGGACGCAGCTTGCGGTAGATGTCGAGCAGCGCCTCGTCGGTGCCGGCGGTGTTGTCCTTCTCGAGCGTCGCCATGAGGATCTCCGAGAAGCCGAAGCGCTCGGTGATCTGCTCGGTGGTCCAGCCGAGGGCCTTCAGCAGCACGGTGACGGGCTGGCGGCGCTTGCGGTCGATGCGGACGCCGACCGTGTCACGCTTGTCCACGTCGAACTCGAGCCATGCACCACGGCCCGGGATGACCTTGACGCTGTGCAGGTCCTTTTCGGTGCCCTTGTCGACGGAGTGGTCGAAGTAGACGCCGGGGGAACGCACCAGCTGCGAGACCACGACACGCTCGGTGCCGTTGATGATGAACGTGCCCTTGTCGGTCATCATCGGGAAGTCGCCCATGAAGACCGTCTGGCTCTTGATCTCACCGGTGTTGTTGTTGATGAACTCCGCGGTCACGAACAACGGCGCCGCGTAGGTCATGTCTTTGTCTTTGCACTCGTCCGTCGAGGCCTTCACCTCGTCGAAACGCGGGTCCGAGAAGGACAGAGACATCGAGCCCGAGAAATCCTCGATCGGAGAAAGCTCCGCGAGAATGTCCTCGAGACCTCCGGAGATTGCGCTGTCGCCACGAGCGGCGGCGCGTTCGCGCCAGCTCTGCGCACCGATCAACCACTCGAACGAATCGGTTTGTACATCAAGAAGCCCGGGAACTTCGAGGGGTTCGCGAATCTTTGCGAACGAAACCCTCTTCGGGGCTCCGGGGATTCCGGAAACTGCCTTGGTCTGGCTAGAGACTGCCAAGATGCGTCCTTCCAGCACCTCACGCGGGCCGCTCTTGCTGTTGCGACCGCCGCTGTATCTGCTTCGAATTTCGCTGGTCACAACCCGAACGAAACTCGTCACAGTTGCTGAAGAGTGAATCACTTCGCAGCGGTGCGGACGAGGGGTGGACAGGAGGCAGCCAGCGCAACGTCCAAAAGTACACCCAAACTCAGTAGATGTCGAGTCGGGCACCCGAAACAGCACCCAGCCGGGCGCTTGGCCACGCGTCACTGCGCATGTTCACGCATCAGAGTGACGCGTGATCATCGCGGCGTCAAGAGTTAGGGGGCGTGTCGCGTCGTTTCGCGAGGCCCGGGACAGTTCACGCCGCCCCTTCCCAGCCGCTGACGGGCGGTGAACAATATGCGCACGCGATCGCCGTCGATTTCTCGAGGGAAGCAGAGCCGTGACGCGCTGGAGTTCGTTCGTCGTCGCCCGTCCGAAGCTGGTCCTGGCCGCCACGGTGCTGCTGGTGCTGCTCGGTGGGGCGTGGGGATCGGGCGTGTTCGACCGCCTGAGCCTCGGCGGGTACACCGATCCGGGCAGCGAATCCGCGGCCGTCGAGCGCCTGATCGAGGGGACGTTCGGACGGCAGACCCCCGATCTGGCGGTCACCTACCACGCACGTCCGGGTGCGACGATCGAGGATCTCGGTCCCGAGGTGGCCGCCCACCTCGCGCAGATCGACCCCGGAGTGCTCGCCAACACTCCCCTGTCGTACTGGTCGGCGCCGCCGCAGGCGAAGGAGTTCCTGCGGTCCACCGACGGCACCGAGGGACTGGTGGTGCTGTCGCTGAGCGGCGACGAGAACACGCGTATCGCGGCGTACCACGTTCTCGAACCCCTGCTGGTCATCGACGGCGCTGACGCGGAGTTCAGCGGCTTCAGCGCGGCAGCCAACGCCTTCAACGAGGTGTCCGAAAGTGATCTGCTGCGAGCCGAGGCGGTGTCATTCCCGCTTCTGCTGCTCCTTCTGCTCGTCATCTTCGGCGGCCTCGTCGGCGCAGCCGTCCCGCTGTGCGTCGGCGGTCTCGCGATCCTCGGCGCCCTCGGCGCCCTGCGCGTGATCTCGTACTTCACCGAGGTCAGCGCATTCTCGGTGAACATCGCGAGCCTCGTCGGGCTCGGCATGTCCATCGATTACGGATTGTTCGTCGTGACCCGGTTCCGCGAGGAGCTGCGGTCCGGCTCCCGCACCGACGACGCCGTCCGCCGGACGCTCGCCACGGCCGGCCGGACCGTGGGGTTCTCCGCCCTCCTCCTCGTGTGCGGTTTCGTGGGCATGCTCGTGTTTCCCCAGGCCATCGTCCGGTCGTTCGCCTACGGCGGGATGGCAGCCATCGGGATCGCCGCCGTGCTGTCGCTGTCGGCGCTGCCCGCGGCACTCGCTCTGCTCGGGCCGCGCATCAACTCGCTGACGTGGCGACCGGGAGTGGTCGAACGCGGCGAAGACCGGGCGCACCGGTTCTGGGGCGGCGTCGCCGCCCGCGTCATGCGGCGGCCCGTCCCGATCGCGACGGCCATCGTCGCGGGGTTGCTCGTGCTCGCCGCGCCCCTCACAGGCGCATCACTGGGTGATCTCGACCACACCGGACTGCCCGCGGCTCACCCGCTCCGGCTCGCCGTCCAGGATCTCGCCACCGACTTTCCACTCGCCAACAACGGGGCGACTCTCGTCCTGCAGGGCAGCGACGGCAAGGCCCCGCCGCCGGCCGCCACGGCGGAGTTCTTCCGGGCGACGGCCGCGGTCGACGGCGTCCAGCGGGTGGTCCCGGTCGGCGCCACCGACACGTTCGTCGCCATCCGGGCCATCTTCGGCGACGCCGACCGCACGACGGGGGCCATGGCGACGGCCGCCGCACTGCGCGACCTCCCGCCCCCGGAAGGCACCGAGAAGATGCTGGGCGGGCTGAACGCCCTCACCGCCGACGGACTGGACGCGATGGCCGCGGGACTGCCGTGGATGATCGGGATCATGGTGGGCGTCACCTTCGTGCTGATGCTGCTGGCGTTCCGTTCCGTGGTGCTGCCCCTGAAGGCGATCGCGATGGCCACTCTGAGCCTCGCCGCCTCGTTCGGCGTGCTCACGTGGATCTTCGAGGATGGTCACGGGGCCGAATTTCTCGGCGTGACGCCGGGACCGCTGCCCGCGACGATGGTCGTGCTCATCATCGCGGTGGTGTTCGGGCTCTCCACCGACTACGAGATCTTCCTGATGTCACGGATGGTCGAGGCCCACGACAACGGTGCGTCGACCGAGGAGGCCGTGCGGATCGGCACCGCACATACGGGGCGCATCGTGACTGCGGCCGCCGCGTTGCTGATCGTCGTCACCGGCGCGTTCACGCTCTCGGAACTGACGATGATGCGATTCATCGGGCTCGGCATGATCGTCGCGCTGCTCATCGACGCCACCGTCATCCGCATGATGCTGGTGCCCGCCCTGGTGAAGCTGATGGGTGAGGCCAACTGGTGGGCGCCGGGATTCCTGGCACGGAAAACACCTACCCCCGGTTCACCAGAGCATCCGAAACCGACACCGCAGCAACAGATTCCCATCCAATCGTGAAGACGATCGGATGCGAATCGGTTTACTCTGCCGGAGAGGGCAATTCAGCACTCACCCGTCCGGAGCGCACGGATCCCGTTCCAGCTCAAATCTTTCCGGGCGGCAGGATCAGCCCTCGCTGTCGGAGATGTCGGACAGCACCCACTTGCCGTCGATCTTCTCCATCTTGATCGACAGCGGGGTCGCAGCACTGCCCTGAGCCACGGCGTCACCGGTGGCGCTGACGTTCATGTGCGCGAGCAGTTCGGCCCGGTCGCCGTCGAGCATCGTGACCCCGATGTCGGTGACGGAGGCCTGGGTGGCCGTCTTGGTCTGAATGGCGGCCTCTTTGGTGGTGCCGGCGGTCGAGTCGAATTCGTCACGCTTGGCGTCGTTGAGGTAGCCGCGCGCCTTCTCGAAGTCCTGATCGATGCTCTCATAGCTGTACGTGTACAGCGTCTCGATCGCCTCCGTTCCCGCCTTGGTCACCTCGGCGGTACCGCCTTCGTCGACCCAGGCGGTGTTCGTGATGTCTGCGCCGGGCTTGAAAGCCGCGACCACCGCGAAGACCCCGAGCACCACCGCCACGGCTCCGAGGATCCCGACGAGCTTCCAGGTGATCCGACTGGACCCGCTGTCGGCCGCCGCGGTCTCGGCGGCGGGGGCCTGCTGCTTGCTGATGCGCGGTTGAAGGTTGGCAACCTTCGCCTTTCCCGCGGACGCGGCCTTCGCCGTCGACACCGGCTTGGCCAACGACACAGTCGTGTCCGTGCCGGAGGTCTTCGCCGTCTCGGTTTCGGCCTTCGCCACCGGTTCCGTCTTCTTCGCCGGTTCCGTCTTCTTCGCCGGTTCCGGCTTCGTCACCGGCTCCGTCTCAGCGACCGGGGTTTCCGGTCGGGGCGGCTTCGGCGTCGACTGACGGGTCCCCGCCACGCGCGGACGCCTGCCCTTTGCAGCGCTGTCCGGCACGTTGTTTCGGCGCTTGGGGGGCATAGTTCACCACTTTCTCATTGCACGACGAGCTTTCGTCGACGTGGACACCGCAGCGACATGCCGCCGCGGCACATCAGGACTACTGACCGCCGCTGTCGCCTTCGGGGGCCTGTTCGGCCGGCGCCTGCTCGGCGGGAGCCGGTTCGGTGGGGGCCGGGGCGGGAGCCGCGCCGTCGGCGGGCACCGGTCCGCTCTCGAGCGGAATACGCCCGCCCACCGGTTCGACCGACGAGGCCTTCCAGACCCCGTCCACGTCCAGGACGTCCATCCGCATCGTCACCTTGGCCTTGTCGAAGCGGTCGGGCCACGTGGTGGTGACTGCCACGACGACCAGTGCCTTCGCGGTGCCGTCGTCGGTGTTCAGTTCCGTGAGTGTGCCCTGGATCAGCTCGGCCTTGCTCGCCGCACCGGATTGACGCATCTGGTCGGTGAACCCGTCCATCGTCGCCTGGAGGTCCTGGTTCATCTTGTCGCCCGTGATCGACGACTTCATGTTCTCGAAGGATCCGTCGAGGTCTTTCGAATCGACCGAGTTGAGGTTGATCGCGGCCTGCTGGGCGCCTGTCAACGCGGAATCGCGTGCGTCGGCGATCGGCTTGTCCACGAAGAGAGCGCGCGCCCACCCGAAGCCAAACCATCCGGCTGCGACAACCGCGATCACCACCAGTGCGGTCACCGCAGCAAACGAGGCCTTCAGAGTTCTGTCCTTCCCCGGAGCCGGTTGTCCCGACTCCGGGGGCGTGGTAATTCGCGTCACACCAATACCCTACTGATTGTTTTCTTCTACTCGCCCTCGGCCGGAACCGAATGCTACTTGGGAGTAACCCCGAGGAGCGGTGCGAGCTGCGTTGCGATGGGATTCAAGTTGAGAGTGTCAGGCATGACCTTCGGCTTGAAATCCCACGGCTGGATCGTGTCCGGATCGGCGAACACGATGCGGTCTGCACTTCGCACACCCGTCACGCTTCCCTGGGGAGCGTCGCAGTTGGCCTTCGTGTTGTACGGGAAGTCCTGCTGGGTGTCGTCGAAGTTCGGGTCCTGCCGCTTCATCTCGGCCAGGATCTCCTGTGTCCCTTCGTAACCGAGTGTGCACGACGGCGGATTGTTGGTTTCCAGGACGATGCCCTGATGCACCGTGCCGTCGCCGGGGGCCACGGTCGACGCGGACGCCGCGATGGCAGGCAAGAACATCAGGATCGGCCGCAGCGCGATCGCCTGCGGAGCCAGCTTGTCGCCGACCGCGGCGAGGTTCGTCAGGTCGGTGGTGAGACTCGGACCGATCTGGTTCACCAGCAGACCGACCTCGTCGCTCGCCGGAATTCCCTTGTCGATAATCGCGCGGAGATCGGGGTCGCTGGTCCGCAGCTGCGCCGCAACCGCGTCGAGATCCGAACTGAACTGGACGATCGCGGAGGACTGATCGGACTGCGTCGCCAGCACCGTCTGGCTGTCCCGGATGAGGGCCAGCGTCTGCGGGAGAACGTCGAGTCCGTCCTTCGTCAGCGTCGACAGAGAGTCCGCGAGCGTCTGCAGATCTTCGCCCTTGCCGTTGAATGCCGTTCCCAGCTGGGTGACGACCGTGCGCAGCGAGTCGACCGGAACCGACCGGACCAGACCGTCGGTGGCCATCAGCACCTGCTCGACCGGAACAGGTGTCGACGTGTCGGCCTCGGTGATCACCGAGCCCTGTTCGAGGAACGGCCCCTGGTCGCTGTCGGGCTGAAGGTCGACGTACTGCTCACCGATCGCGGATCGGTTGGCGACGACGGCCTTGGCCGACGCCGGGATGTCGGGCCCACCCGAGGAGATCTTCAACTCGACGTTGATTCCGTCCGCGGTCAGGGACAAGTCGCCGACACGGCCGACGGGAACTCCGCGGTACGTGACCTCGGCGTTGGTGAAGATGCCGCCGGAGTCCTTGAACTGCGCGTTCACGTCGTACTCACCGAACCCGAGAAGATTGTCGAGGCGGACGTACTTGGCGCCGACGTAAACGAGCCCGAGCATCGCCACGATGGCGAACGCGACGAGCTGGATCCTGACCAGTCGTGACCTCACTGTCCACCCCCTATTCCGAACTGCTCCAGCAGTCCCCCGAGCGGGTTCTGCGGCGGCGGCGCTGCACCGTCCGTCGTGCCGTTCCCTGCGCCACCGTTGCCTGCCGCAGGCGCGGTGCCGGGGAGACCCGGGATCCGCAGGCCCGTCGGGGCGGGGATGATCGGCGGAATCGGCAGCAGCGACACCGTCGGCCATCCCGGCTTGGGCCCGTTGCCGTTGTAGTACGGGTTCGAGGGATCGACGATCGGCTTGGGCTCACCGAACTTCGGCGGCACGTACACCGGGTCGCCCTGACCGACGCCGAGTGCGCTGAGCGCATCGCCGATCTGCAGGTCGACCGTGAGGAACAGGTTGACCGATCCGCCGAGCGCGATCTTCTCGACACCGTCCGGGAACGGGACGGTCGGGATGAACGCGAGCGAGTTGGGCAGGTCGTCGCCGGACTCGGCGAGCGCCTTCAGCGTCGGCCGCAGCGCGAGGAGGTCCGCGATCAGATCGTTCTTCGACCGGTTGATCACGTCCGTGCCGACGGTGCCGAGCCGGTCCAGTTGCGTGAGCATCTGGGTGAGCTGCGGTCGCTGCTCGTTGAGCACTTCGGCGGCGATCGGGAGCTGGTCGAGGATCAGCCCGATCTTCTCGTTCTGTTCGTTCACCCGCGTGGTCAGGGTGTCGAGCCCGTCCAGGGCGCGGGTGATGTCGTCGCGCTGCTGGTTGAGACCGTCGATGAGCGTGTTCGCCTGCTCGAGAAGTCCCCGGACACGATCCTCACGCCCGTCGAGTGCGGTGGTCAGTTCGTGCACGATCGGCTGCAACTGGCCGACGCCGCCGCCATTGAGCAGCAGCGACAGCGCGCCGAGTACCTGCTCGATCTCCGTGGCGTGCCGGGTGCGATCGAGCGAGATCGTGTCGCCGTCCTCGAGCCGCGCGGGATCCTTGTCTTCCGGCGGTTCGGACAGCTGGACGAACTTCTCGCCGAGCAGGTTGGTCTGCTCGATGGCGGCGACCGCGTTGGCCGCGAGATCGACGGACGAGTCGAGGACGACCTCCACATCGGCTGTCCAGCCGTCCGGGGCCACCTTGATCGTTTCGACCCGGCCGACCGGAACACCGTCGACCTTGACAGCGGACTGCGGGACGAGGTCGAGGACGTCGTCGAACTGGATCGTCAGGTGCATCGGGTGGTCACCGACATCCGGGCCGCCCGGCAGCGGAACTCCGTAGATTCCCTCCGACGAGCAGGACGTCACTGCGATGGCGACGGCGCACGCACCGGCGCCGAGGATTACCGACCGCTTCATTCGCCCTCACCACCCGTTGCGCCTTCGAATCGCGGCGACACGACACCCGGCACCGTGCCGGGTGTGACCGTCCGCTGAATGTTGTCCGCACTCATGATCCCGAACGGAAGCACGAGCGACGGCGTCTTCGCCGATTGCGTGATCTGCGACGTGATGTTGGCGCAGTTGTCGATCAGCGGCTGCATCTGACGCCCGAGTTGCTCGAAGCGCGGATCGCCGGGTACCAGCTTGCCGAGGTCGATCAACTTGCACGCGACGCCGGCCGGGTCCTGCAGATCCGGGAACGCCAGGCGCGAGGCCAGGTTGCCGGACTCCGCGTCGTAGGAGTTGGCCAGGTTGCTGATCGCCAGCGGAAGCAGGGTCAGCGAATTGACCAGCGACTCGCGGTTGTCCGCGAGGGTCTGCGTCACCGGAACCAGATCGTCCACGTTCTCGGCGAGGATCTCCCGGTTGTCGGCCACGAACTTCGAGACGTCACCCAGGGCGATCGCCAGCTGGTTCAGGGCGGCACCGAGGTTCTCCCGCTCCCCCGCAAGGAATCCGGACAGGTCGGACAGCTGGGAGTTGAAGTCGCGGACCTGCTGATCGTTGGCCGCCAGCGCACCCACGAACACCTGGAGGTTCTTGACGGTGTCGAACAGATCGCCGCGGCTCTCGTTGAGCGTGCGGGCGGCGTCGGACAGCTGATTGATGCTCTGCCCCAGCGCCTCTCCGTTGCCGTCGAGGTTGGCCGCGCCGGTCTCGACGAACTGTGACAGCGCGCCTTCCTTGTTCGCCCCGTCCGGGCCGAGAGCGGTGGACAGCTTCTCGATGCTCGCGTAGAGCTCGTCCACCTCGACGGGGGTGGCAGTGCGGTCACGCGAGATGACGGCGCCGCTCTGCATCGTGTCGCCGCCCGTGTAGGCAGGCGCGAGCTGGATGTAGCGGTCGGACACCACGGACGGCGTGACCTGGGCTGCCTTGGCGTCGGCGGGGATGTCGACGCCACGGTCGACGCGCAGGTCGACCTTCACCTGGTCGCCCTGCGGTTCGACACCGTCGACGGATCCGACCTTCACACCGAGGATCCGCACGTCGGAACCCTCGTAGATACCCACCGACTTGTCGAAGTACGCGGTGATCTGCGTGGTGCCTGCGCGGGTGAACAACCACCACAGGGCCCCGGCGATCACCAGCGCGACGATGACGATTCCTGCGATGAGGGCGACCCCGCCGCGTCCGCCGCGCTCGGCTCCGTTCTCGACGTCTGCCATCAGTTACCCCCCAACGTGCGGACGGGATCGCGCGGACCGGGAATGTCGGGCAGACCCGGCGGCAGGAGGTTCACCACGACCTGGTCGAACCAGCGACCGTTACCGACCACGTTCGTGTACAGGCGGACGAACGGCTCGTACAGTTTCATCGCCTTGTCCAGGTTCTCGTTATTGGCCTTGAGGATCTCGACGACACCGTCGAGCTGTTCGAGCGCGGGACCGATGGCGGCCTCGTTGTCGCGCACGAGCCCGGTCAGCTGCTGCGACAGCCGCTGAGTTCCGGTGAGCAGCTGGGAAATCGACTGCTGACGGCTGTTGAGCTCACCGAGCAGCAGACCGGCGTCGCTGATCAACCGGTTGAATTCGGCATTGCGGTCGGCGAGGACCTTGGTGGTCTTGCCGGTCGCGTCGAACAGTTTCTGCAGTTCCTGATCGCGGCTGGCGATGGTCTGCGACAGCCTGCTCACACCGTCCAGGGAGGCTCGGATCTCCGTGGGAGTTCCCTCGAACGCCTGCGACAGCGTCACCATGCTCTGTGCGAGCTGATCGGCGTCGATGTCACCCACCGTCTGTGCGGCGGCCGAGAACGCCTCGATCACGTCGTACGGAGACGTGGTGCGGTCCAACGGGATCACGTCGCTCGGATTCAACGTGTCCGAGCCACGGGGGTCGAGGGCCAGATACTTCTGACCCAGGATCGTCTTGATCTGGATGGACGCCGACGTCTCGTTGCCGACCCACGCATCCGACACCTTGAAGGCGACGTCCACATGGTCGCCGTCGAGTTCGACGGACGTGACCTTGCCGACCTTGACGCCGGCGATCCGGACCTCGTTGGAGGGCTTGAGCCCTGCCGCCTCGGTGAATTCGGCGTGATAGGTCGATCCGGCGCCGATGAACGGCAGCGAATCGAGGAAGAAAGCCGACAGGGTGGCCAACAGCACCACGAGAATGCCGAGGGCACCAGCCACTGCCGGGCTGCGACGTCTGCTCATCGTGTCTGCAACTCCTGTAGGCCGTCCTGCGTGCACCGTTTCGCCGAGTTCGTATAGAGCGGCTGGTTGACGGTGGGCAAGCCCGTGGGCAGGTTCAGTTGGGGCGCGGTACCTGGTCCTGCGACGATGTCGACTCCACAGAGGTAGAACTGGAACCAGGATCCGTAACTGGCTGCCCGGCCGAGCTTCTCGAGCTTCACCGGAAGCGTCTGGAGAACGCTGTTGACCGTGTCGGAGTTACGGTTCAACGTCGTCGCCAGCGTGTTCAGCGACGTGATGGATTCCTGGATGGACGGTCGGGTGGGTTCGAGCAGGTCGGCGGTCGCGTCGGTGAGTCCCGCGAGGGACGTCACCGCAGAACCGACAGTTCCCCGCTCGTTCGCCAGGCCCGTGACGAGTTGCTGGGTGTTGACGATCAGCGAATCGAGTTGATCGTCACGCTGATTCACCGTGGCCAGCACGTCGTTGAGGTTGTTGATCACCGCACCGATCACCCGATCCTTGTCGGCGACCGTGTTGGTGAGGCTTGCCGTGTTCTTGACGAGTTCCGTGATGGTTCCCGACTCACCCTGGAACACCTGGATGATCTGGTACGACAACTTGTTCACGTCGTCGGCGCTGAGGGTCTGGAACAGCGGACGGAACCCGTCGAACAGCGTGGTGAGGTTGACGGCAGGCTTCGTCCGCTCCATCGGAATGGTGTCGCCGCCGCTCATCTTCATTCCCTGCTGCCCCTCGCCCTGTTCGAGCGCGATGTAGCGCTGCCCCACGAGGTTCCGGAAGCGGATGGTCGCGGTGGTGCTGGCGGGCAGCCAGTCCCGTTCCGACACCGTGAACTGGACCTCTGCCTCGCGGTCGTCGTGGATCGCGATCTTCTCGACCTGGCCCACGCGCACACCGGCGATGCGGACCTCGTCGCCCTCGTTGAGCGAGGTGACGTCCGAGAAGATCGCGTTGAACTTGGTGCCACCGCCGCCACCGAGGTTGGCGATGGTGGCGGCCAGCAGACCGGTCGCGAGGATGGTGACCACGGCGAACACGATCAGCTTGACCAATGGTGCGGCCAGGCCCCTCACTTGAAGCTCACCTCAGTCCCCCTCATGGTCGGCGCGCCGACGAGTGTCGTCCAACTCGGCACGTCCTCCGGCGCCATGCCCCCGGCCTCGCCGTAGACGACGTCCAACGTGTCCTGCTCCATCTTCGAACCCGCGTAACTCGCGGGTGTGACCTCGGCTCCGTAGCCCGGGACCTGATCGGGGACGCCGGCGGGCGCCGGGAGGAAGTCGATGGTCGACGGGCCGGGATTCCGCGAGGGCACCTGGTAGGCACCGTCGTTGTAGGACGACCCGCCCGGGTACTGCGGGAACTTTCCACCCGGAGCGGTGACGTTGTCATAGCAAGCCGGTCCGCGGTTGTCGAGCAGTCGCGGCTCGTCCTGGTTGGGCACGTAGCGACCCTTCGGATTGACGAACTGCACGCTGGCACGCACGCCCGGGTACGGATCGTCCGGTGCCAGCAGTTCACGGGCGACGGGAGCGGACTTGGCGAAGCCCGCGAACGTGCAGCCGAAGCTCGGCGAGTAACGGCCGAGGATCTGCAGTGCCTCACGCGAATCGGCGGCGATACTGACGATCGATTCGGCGTTGGTCTGCAGGAGATCCGCGGTGCTGGACGCGGTTCCGGTCAGCGACGCAAGCAACGTGGAGATCTCGCCCTGCTTCTCCACCACGGTATTTCCGGTGGTACGCAGGTTGTCGAGGGCGTTGACCAGGTCGGGTGCCGCCTCGGAGTACGTCTGCGAGAAATCTGCCAGACCGCGCAGATCCTCCTGGATGGCGGGAAGTTCAGTGTTCAGCCCGCCGAAGATCTCCTCGAGACGGTCGAGCGTCAGGCCGAGTTCGGCGCCGCGGCCGCTCAGTCCCTGGGACAGCGCGCCGAGCGTATTCGCCAGGTCCTGCGGCGGAATCGCCTGCAGCAGCGGCAGCAGACCGTCGAGAACCTCGCCGACCTCGACGGCGTTGCCGCTCTTGTCCTGACGCAGCGTGTCGCCGGCCTGGATCGGCGGAGCGGTGTCGCCCTCGGGAACGATCAGCGACACATAGCGCTCACCGAACAGCGTCTTGGGCAGCAACCGCGCCGTCGTGTTGGACGGAATCAGCTGCGCCTTGTCGGGCTGGATCGCGAGAGCCAGGGTGACCTCGCCCTCCTGGGAGGATGCCGAGCGCACCTCGCCGACGATGAGGCCACGGACCTTCACGTCAGCGTTGGGCGGCAGGGCATTTCCGGCGGTATCGGTGAGGAGGTCGATCTTGACGACCTTGGTGAACGTCTTGTTGAACATGCCGATGGTGAAGACCAGGAACAACGCGAGGACAAGGAAGAACACCAGCCCCAGCACCCGTCGACCCACAACAGATGTCGTGTTGCTCATCCGGCCACCCTCACTGTGGTCGTCGTGCCCCAGATGGCGAGGCTCAGGAAGAAGTCGAGAACGGCGATGGTGACGATCGCGGTGCGGACCGCCCGACCCACGGCCACACCGACACCGGCGGGACCACCGGAGGCGTGATAGCCGTAGTAGCAATGGATCAGGATCAGCACGAACGCGAAGATCAGCACTTTCGCGAACGAATAGAGGACGTCCTGCGGTGGCAGGAACAAATTGAAGTAGTGGTCGTACGAGCCGGTCGACTGGCCGTTGAACACGGTACTGATGATGCGGGACGCGAGGTAGGCCGCGAGCAGACCGACGATGTACAGCGGGATGACAGCGACGAATCCCGCGATCATGCGGGTGGTGACGAGGAACGGCACACTCGGCACCGCCATGACCTCCAGCGCGTCGATCTCCTCCGAGATCCGCATGGCGCCGAGCTGCGCGGTGAAACCACAACCGACGGTGGCCGAGAGCGCGAGTGCCGCAACGATCGGCGCGATCTCACGGGTGTTGACGTAGGCCGACAGGAAGCCGGTGAGCACCGAGCTGCCCAGCTGTTCGAGCGCGGCGAATCCCTGCAGTCCGACGACGACGCCGGTGAAGCCGGACATCATCGCGATGACGCCGATGGTGCCGCCGATGACGGCGAGCGCGCCGCTGCCGAACGTGACCTCGGCGAGCAGCCGGAGCACTTCCTTGCGGTAGTGCACGAGAGTGTGGGGCGACCAGGCGATTGCCCTGGCGTAGAACGACATCTGCTCGCCGGCCCGGTCGAGCACGTTGAGCGGCGCACGACCGACTCGGCGTGCCGCCATCAGAGTCCGGTCACCACGTCCCTTGGCGATTGTCATGGGGTCACGATCCCTTCGCCGGAACGATCTGGAGGTACACCATGGTCAGGATCAGGTTCGCGAAGAACAGCAGCAGGAACGTGATCACCACCGACTGGTTCACCGCGTCACCGACGCCCTTGGGTCCACCCTTCGGATGGAGCCCCTTGTACGCGGCGATGACACCGGCGATGACACCGAAGACAGCCGCCTTGAGCTCGCCGACCCAGATGTCGGGAAGCTGCGCGAAGGCCGAGAACGATGCCAGGTACGCACCGGGATTACCCCCTTGGAGGATGACGTTGAAGAAGTACCCGCCGGCGATACCGACCACGGACACGAGGCCGTTCAGCAGGATCGCGACGAGAACCATGGCAAGCACCCGAGGCACGACGAGACGCTGAATCGGGTTGATACCGAGAACTTCCATGGCGTCGATCTCTTCGCGGATCGTCCGCGCACCGAGATCCGCCGTGACGGCCGAGCCCGCAGCCCCGGCCACCAGTAGTGCCGTCACCAGCGGGGAACCCTGCTGGATGACGGCGAGCACGCTGGCCGCTCCCGTGAACGACTCTGCACCGAGCTGCTTGATGAGCGATCCGGTCTGCAGTGACACCACTGCGCCGAACGGAATCGCGACCATCGCCGTCGGCAGGATCGTGACGCTGGCGATGAACCAGGCCTGTTCGATGAACTCGCGGAACTGGAACGGCCGCTTGAACGTGTTTCGTGCAACGTCGACAAAGAGCTCGACGATGTTTCCGGCCTGTGTCAGCGCACCGTTGACCGGCCGCAAGACCGAGCTGCGGGTAACCCCCATCCGATATGCCTACCCTTGCCCGTGAGTGGTGTTTTCGTATCCTTCGCCCCGGTATGCGGGGATGACCTGAGTGTCTTCCTGGCTGTATGCGTAGTCGTAGCCGCCGCCACCGTTTCCGCCGGAAGTCTCGTCGAGGCTTTCCTGGATGGCGATCTGGGCATTCTCCGGCAGGGTGTGCATGATGTGCCGGACACGTTCCTGCCGGCGGGCGACGGCCTGCCGGAACGGCATCCCCGGCGTCGCCTTCATCTGCGGGACGATGCCCTCGACGTCGTCGACACCACCGGCATGGTGACCGGCATCGACCATCGCCTGCTCCTGCGCCATGGTGGCCTCGTCCTTCTCCTCGGACATGCCGATCGGACCGATCATGGTGCCGTTGAGGAACTGCTTGACCACCGGCTCCTCGCTGGTGAGCAGCACCTCCCGCGGACCGAACATCACCAGATGACGGCGGAACAGCATGCCGATGTTGTCCGGCACCGTCCGCGCGAGATTGATGTTGTGCGAGACGATCAGGATCGTCGCGTCGATCTCGGCGTTGATGTCGATCAACGTCTGGGAGATGTAGGTGGTACGCACCGGGTCCAGGCCGGAGTCCGGCTCGTCGACGAGGATGATCTGCGGGTCCAGCACCAGGGCGCGGGCCAGGCCCGCACGCTTGCGCATACCACCGGAGATCTCACCGGGCAGCTTGTCCTCGGCCCCGAGCAGGCCGACGAGCTCCATCTTCTCCATGACGATCTTGCGGATCTCGGATTCGGACTTCTTGGTGTGCTCGCGCAGCGGGAACGCCACGTTGTCGAACAGGTTCATCGAGCCGAACAGGGCGCCGTCCTGGAACAGCACACCGAACAGCTTGCGGATCTCGTAGAGCTCCTTGCTGGAGCACTCGAGAATGTTGGTGCCGTCGATCACGATCGAGCCCTGCTCCGGGCGGAGCAAACCGATCAGCGACTTCAAAAACACCGACTTACCCGTACCCGACGGCCCGAGCAACGCACTGACCTCACCGGCGGGAAGGGTCAACGTGACGTCCTGCCAGATCCTCTGCGAGCCGAACGACTTGGTCAGTCCCTCGACGGATACCTCGACTCCCACCATTACCTCCGCGACCGTTCGATGCACTCACCCCGTGTGGGTTGGGTCACTCTATCGCATCGACGTGTTACCTGTGACAAGGGATGCTACTCATGAGTAAGGAAGCATGCCAACAGCGGGTCCCACTATGCAAAACAACGCGTCTGAACTGGGATAACGGTAGCGAAATTTCTGGTCGCGCGTCCAGCTTTCGGCCAGGAATCTCGACACTCCGAAGACGTCCGCGGACACAAAAAGAGGGTCACTCCCCACGGATGGGGAGTGACCCTCTTCGTCTGCTCGGTGAGCAGCGCGGGAGAGACCGTCTTACTTGACGGTGATCTTCGCGCCGGCAGCCTCGAGCTTTTCCTTGGCGGCGTCGGCCGCGTCCTTGGCAACCTTCTCCAGGATCGCCTTCGGAGCACCCTCGACGAGGTCCTTGGCTTCCTTCAGGCCGAGGCCGGAAACGACCTCACGGACGACCTTGATGACCTGGATCTTCTTGTCGCCGGCCGACTCGAGGACGACGTCGAACTCGTCCTGCTCCTCAGCAGCCTCGGCAGCAGCCGGCGCTCCGCCTGCAGCGGCAACGGCGACCGGGGCAGCGGCGGTGACCTCGAAGGTCTCCTCGAATGCCTTCACGAACTCCGAGAGCTCGAGGAGGGTGAGCTCCTTGAACTGGTCCAACAACTCTTCGGTGCTGAGCTTCGCCATTGTGGCGGTCCTTCCTGTAAGTCCCATGTCGCTGATCCGCGACCGGGCGGGGTTATAGCAGTGATGCGCGGGTGCGGATCAGCTTTCGGCTGCAGCCTCGGCGGGAGCTTCGGCAGCTCCGCCTTCTGCGGCCTTCTTTTCCTGCAGTGCAGCAGCCAGTCGGGCCACCTGCGAAGCAGGAGCGTTGAACAGGCCTGCGGCCTTTGCCAAGTTGCCCTTCATCGCGCCGGCAAGCTTGGCCAACAGGATCTCGCGGGACTCGAGGTCCGCGATCTTGTTGACCTGGTCCACGGACAGCGCAGCGCCGTCCATGTAGCCGCCCTTGATGATGAGCGCCTTGTTGTCCTTAGCGAAGTTCTTCAGAGCCTTCGCAGCATCGACGGGCTCGCCCTTGATGAATGCAATGGCGGTCGGACCGACGAAAAGGTCATCAAGGCCCTCGACGCCCGCTTCAGCAGCGGCACGCTTGACCAGGGTGTTCTTGGCGACGGAGTAGGTGGCACCTTCTCCGAGAGCGCGTCGCAGTGTCGTGATGTTGCCCACCGTCAGACCACGGTATTCCGTGATCACAGCAGCGGTCGAACCCTTGAACTGCTCGGTGATCTCCGCAACCGCGGAAACCTTCTCAGGCTTTGCCATACTTCGCCTCCTCTCATGACAGTCGTTATCCCACTTCGGAACCGCTGCGCACCGCCGGAATCCCGGAGCACACAATCCACGACATGCAAAACGCCCCGGTGCAGGGCACACGGGGCGTGAAAGGAAACGACACGGTCAGGGCGCGAGCCCACAACCGATACGCATCCCCCTACCTCGTCCTCCTGCGTGGGCCGCCGGACATTCCCGGACTTTCAATCACACCCTTGCGGGAGTGATCACCAACGGTCTTGGGTAGAACATGATTTGGGGTGAAGTTCAAATACTGCATTGAACTCCGCAGGACAGATTACGGCATGGCCTGCATAACCGCCAAATCGCGGCGGGACTCCACCCATCGCAGTGACCGGCATCACTCGGCATGCGGTGTGTGGTCCATCAGACTGAAGCAGCGTCCATTTACCTGTTACGCGACGTTACATATATGAGCTAGCTTTTCCTCATGACAATCCTCGAAGCCCGGGCCGTCGTGACCGGATCCCGGACACGACGCTTCCTCGCGCTCGCCGTGATCTGCCTGGCCGAACTGCTGGTCGTGCTCGACAACACCATCGTCAACGTCGCTCTCCCGTCGATCGGTGTCGAACTCCGCACCAGTGTCAGCGGCTTGCAGTGGGTCGTCGACGCCTACACGCTGACGTTCGCAGGCCTGCTCCTGGCGTTCGGCAGCCTCGGCGACCGCTACGGTCGTCGACGCGTCATGGTCATCGGTCTGATCGGCGTCGCCGTCATGTCGATCGCCGGCGCCAACGCCGAGAGTCTGGGGGAGGTCATCGCGGCCCGCGCGGCGATGGGTGTCTTCGCGGCCGCAGTCTTCCCCGCGACCCTCGCCCTCGTCATCAACATCTTCACCGACGTGCGGGAACGGGCGCTGGCCATCGCCGCCTGGACCGCGATGGCCGGATTCGCGATCGCCATCGGGCCGATGGCCGGCGGGTGGCTGCTCGAGCATTTCAGCTGGCACTCCGTCTTCTGGATCAACGTGCCGATCGCGGTGGTCGCGGCAGCAGCGACGCTGCTCCTGGTGCCGGAGTCACGCGCCTCCGTCATCGGACGCATGGACCTCGTCGGAATCGCCGCCTCGATCACCGGAATCACCGTCCTCGTGTGGGCCATCATCGAGGCCCCTCACCACGGGTGGACGTCGTTCGTCACCGTCGGCGCCGTCGCCGTCTCGATCGCGGTCCTGGTCGGATTCGTCCGCTGGGAGCTGCGCACCGAGCACCCGGTCCTCGACCTGCGGCTGTTCCGCAACCGTAGGTTCTCCCTGCCCGCCCTCGCGATCGCCATCGGGTACTTCTCGATGTTCGGCTTCCTGTTCCTCATCACGCAGTACTTCCAGGGAGTCCGGGAGTACACGCCGTTCGAGTTCGGTGTCGCGTCGCTGCCGTTCGCGGTGTCGGTGGCGGTCGGCGCCCCCGTCGCCACACTTCTGGCGCAGCGGATCGGGACGACCCCGGTCATCGTGTTCGGTCTCCTCCTCACCGGTGTCGGGCTGTACCTCGGCGGTCAGGTGGCCGTCGACAGCAGCTACCTGACGGATGTCCTTCCGTCGATGGTGTCGATGGCGCTCGGCTTGGCCATCGTGCAGGGGCCCGCCACCGAGTCGATCATGGCATCGCTGCCCCTCGACGAGGCGGGAGCAGGCTCGGCTGTGAACGACACGACCAGGGAAATCGGCGGAACGCTCGGTGTCGCCGTGCTCGGATCGATTGTCGCGTCGTACTACGCGACGACGATGAGTCCGCTGCTCGACCGGATTCCGGCCGCATTGATGAACGACGACGAGAAGGGCTTCGCGCGCGCGACGGTCCTGAGTGTGCTCGAGATCCGGAAACGGGAGATCCCGCCGTTCCTCGAACAGCAGCGTGAGAATCTCATCCTCACCATGAAGACGACGGTGCTGCAGGGGTCGCACACTGCGTCGCTCGTCGCGGCGGGCGCCGTGGTGGTCTGCGCGGTCGTCGTCGCGATCTTCATGCCCTGGGCGCCGGCACGCACCGATTCCGTGATGCTGGCGTGGCGGAAGAAGTCCGAATCGGAAACCGGCGACGAAGACTGACCCCGGAAAAGCAGTTCGGCCGGTACGGAAGATTTCCGTACCGGCCGAACTGTGTGAAGCGTGACTTACGCGTCGGCATCCTCGAGAAGGTTGCGGGTGCGGTTCGGGTCCACCGGGATGCCCGGGCCGGTGGTGGTCGAAACGGTGACCTTCTTGACGTAGCGGCCCTTCGCGGAGGACGGCTTCGCACGCAGGATCTCGTCCAGCGCGGCGCCGTAGTTCTCCACCAGCTTGGCGTCGTCGAACGATGCCTTGCCGATCACGAAGTGCAGGTTGGCCTGCTTGTCGACGCGGAAGTTGATCTTTCCGCCCTTGATGTCCGCGACAGCCTTCGTGACGTCAGCCGTCACGGTGCCGGTCTTCGGGTTCGGCATCAGGCCACGCGGTCCGAGGACGCGGGCGATGCGGCCGACCTTGGCCATCTGATCGGGAGTCGCGATGGCGGCGTCGAAATCGAGCCATCCACCCTGGATCCGCTCGATGAGGTCCTCGGCACCGACGGCGTCGGCTCCAGCTGCCTCGGCCTCGGCGGCCTTCTCTCCGACTGCGAACACGATGACGCGGGCGGTCTTACCGGTGCCGTGCGGCAGGTTGACCGTGCCGCGGACCATCTGGTCCGCCTTGCGGGGGTCGACGCCCAGACGGACGGCAACCTCGACGGTCGCGTCCATCTTGCTCGACGACGTCTCCTTCGCCAGCTTCGCAGCCTGCAGCGGGCTGTACAGCTTGTCGAAGTCGATCTTCTCAGCGGCGGCGAGATACGCCTTGCTGCGCTTTGCCATTTCTTCTGTCCTAACTTCTCACCGCAGTGTGTGTCTTGTCTGCGATGGTGAATGGTTCAGTAGTGGTCTGGGCCTGGCCGGCCCTCCCACGCTTTCTTCGACGGCGGTGCCGTCAGTCGATCTTCGACGGCGGTGCCGCCGATCGATCAGGGCTGACTCAGCCGTCGACCGTGATACCCATCGAGCGTGCGGTGCCGGCGATGATCTTCGCGGCCTGCTCGATGTCGTTCGCGTTGAGGTCTTCCTGCTTGGTCTTCGCGATCTCGCGCACCTGATCCATGGTCACGGAAGCGACCTTGGTCTTGTGCGGCTCGCCGGAGCCCTTCTGCACGCCTGCAGCCTTGAGCAGCAGCTTGGCAGCCGGAGGGGTCTTCAGCTTGAAATCGAAGGTCCGGTCTTCGTAGACCGAGATCTCGACCGGCACCACGTTGCCGCGCTGGGACTCAGTCGCCGCGTTGTAGGCCTTGCAGAATTCCATGATGTTCACGCCGTGCTGACCAAGCGCGGGACCCACGGGCGGTGCAGGGTTAGCCTGACCGGCCTGGATCTGAAGCTTGATGAGCCCTGCGAGCTTCTTCTTCTTGGGGGGCATCTCGATTTCCTAATTCTTGCTGGGTGTGTTTCTTGCTACTGCAGTGCAAGTATGTGGCGCTAGATCTTCGCGACCTGCGTGAAGGACAACTCGACCGGGGTCTCGCGACCGAAGATCGAGACCAGGACCTTGAGCTTCTGCTGCTCGGCGTTGACCTCGCTGATGCTGGCGGGCAGCGTGGCGAACGGGCCGTCCATGACGGTGACCGACTCGCCGACCTCGAAGTCGACCTCGATGAGCGGCTTTGCGAAGCTTTCTCCGCCGGTCTCGCCGGCCGAGACGGTCGCCGCGGCGGCCTGCTTCTTCTGCTCCTGCTGCGGGAGCAGGAACTTGATGACCTCGTTGAGGGTCAGCGGGGACGGGCGCGACGTCGCACCGACGAATCCGGTGACGCCGGGCGTGTTGCGCACAGCTCCCCAGGACTCGTCGTTGAGATCCATGCGGACCAGGATGTAGCCGGGCAGAACCTTGCGGTTGACCTGCTTGCGCTGACCGTTCTTGATCTCGGTGACCTCTTCGGTGGGAACTTCCACCTGGAAGATGTAATCGCCGACGTCGAGGTTCTGGACACGGGTCTCGAGGTTGGCCTTGACCTTGTTCTCGTAACCCGCGTAGGAGTGGATGACGTACCAGTCACCGGGTGCGCGACGCAGAGCGGCCTTGAGTTCCGCAACGGGGTCCTCGGGCTCTTCGGCCGTCACAGCCTCGTCGGCGGGCGCAGCCTCGTCAGCGGTCACAGCCTCTTCTTCGGCGGTCACCTCGTCCTCGACGATCTCGTCGGCCGGGGCGTCCTCTGCACCGTCGTCACCGACGATTTCCGCGGCTTCGGTGCCCTCGTCGGCAGCCTCGACATCCACTTCGGCTGCCGCCTCGGCAGAAACACGCTCTTCGGCCAAAGCCTCATTCGTGTCGTTCTCGGGGGTGCTCACTGGGGCACTCGCTTCCTCTCGTCACTCACATACTTCGGATCCACCGGGGCGGATTCCGTCAACCGAACAACCAGGTGACGCCCTTGATGACCACCAGATCCAACACGCCGATGAACGTCACCATGAACACCACGAAGACCAGGACGACGCTGGTGTAGGTGATCATCTGCTTGCGATTGGGCCAGATGACCTTGCGCAGCTCGGCGATGACCTCGCGGAGGAACCGGCGCAGGCGCTTGAAAATGTTTTCCTTGCGCGGCTTGTCGGCGCGATCCTTCTTCGCCGGCTTGACCTTGGTGGTCGTGTCCGACTTCGAGAGTTCCGGTGACTTCACGGAACTCGCGGCGACCTCGGTACCTGCCTGCGAACGACGGCCCTGGCGCTTACCGCTGGGCTTTCCCGAGGGAGTGGCGGAACGCGTGGTGGTGGCGTCGGCCGCGGTGTCGTCGGCACCGTCCGGGCGCGTCGACCCTGAAGTGTCGCCGTCGCGCTTGGCGCGCTCCTCGCTCACGTCGTTCCTCTCAGTCGCTGGCATCCGGGGGCAGGGGCGACAGGACTTGAACCTGCAACCTGCGGTTTTGGAGACCGCTGCTCTGCCAGTTGAGCTACGCCCCTTTGGTCGGGAGACCTGGTCCGAAACTAGCCTCGGACCAATTCTTGACCGACCTCTCTGTGATTACATGACACGCGCGCCACCCTTGCCGGCCATACAGCACCGTAGGGCAGCGCGCAGCGCTGAGTAATCCCAGAAATCTCAGTGTACTTCAAAGCCCCGGAACAAACCCAATCCACCCGGCTGTCAGGCCAGACGGACCGTTGCGGTGGCGCGACCGAAGATCTTCTTTCCCTCGGAACGCGCCACGATCGCGACTACTGCTGTCTTGCTTTCTTCGTCGAGCGATTTCACCTTACCGGTGTACTCGACCTGCGCGGCCTCGTCCTCACGGACGTAGACCGAGCTCGTGAAACGAACGTTGTATTCCTTGACAGCACCCGGATCTCCGAGCCACGACGTGACGAAGCCGCCGCCGAGACCCATGGTGAGCATTCCGTGCGCGATCACGTTGTCCAGACCGGCGAGCTTGACGACCTCGTCGCTCCAGTGGATCGGGTTGGGATCGCCGGACACGCCCGCGTAGTTGACCAGGTCGCCACGCGTGAGCTTCACGATGCGCTCGGGGAGTTCTTCACCCACCGAGACGTCCTCGAACTTACGAAGCGCCATGCATGATCACGTCCTTGACTGCGTGAGCGATGTTCTCGTCGACCTCGCCACCGGTGCGCGCGACGAGCGTCGTCCACGTGGTCTGGACCAGTTCGTCGTACTGATCGGTGACGATGTTCTTGGTGACGATGATGTCGCTGCCGCCCATCTGACGGAACGACTCCAGGTACACGTCACAGACCAGGCGGTCGCCGACCTTGATCGGCTTGTGGAACTCGAGCCGCTGATCGGTCTGGAGAATCTGGCTCGGGTCGTAGCCCGTGACGATCTCCTTGAAGAGACGTCCCTGGGCGATGATGCCGACGAGCGAGATGAACGTCAGAGGAGCGAGGAGACCGTCGTAGCCGAGGCCCTTCGCGGCTTCCTCGTCGTGGTGAGCGGGGTGCCAGTCCTGCACGGCACGCGCATACTCGCGCACCTTCTCGCGTCCGACCTCGTAGAAATCGTCGACGCGGTAGTGGTGCCCGACCATTGCCAGTGCGTGCGCGGCAGGATCAGCAGGAACAGCCTCGGGCACGTATGCCTCTGTCTCTGTCACAGTGTCAGTCACGCGAAAGAACCTCTTCTACCCTTGACGTCAGCGCGTGAGGGCAGCCTAGAGGACTCCCTTCGCGAACGCAGTCCTAGTTCCGGACCGTGTTACTTGGACTCGCGATGCGACTGGTGAGTTCCGCAGTTCGGGCAGAACTTCTTGATCTCCAGGCGATCGGGGTCGTTGCGCCGATTCTTCTTGGTGATGTAGTTGCGGTGCTTGCATACCTCGCAGGCCAAAGTGATCTTGGGCCGAACGTCAGTCGAGGAGGCCACGGGATGCCTTCTTTCGGGTGAATCTGATTACGAACAATCAGGGTGGATCATGCATATTGTGTAGCGGTGACCGGACTTGAACCGGCGACGCAACGATTATGAGTCGTTTGCTCTACCAACTGAGCTACACCGCCTCGGTGTCGAGTGTCGCGCACTAGGCGCTCCACTTCAATCCAGCGAGCCCCCTAACGGAATCGAACCGTTGACCTTTTCCTTACCATGGAAACGCTCTGCCGACTGAGCTAAGGGGGCGTGCTTCGCTCGCACATCGCTGCGCGCTGAAGCCTTGACGAGATTACACAGAGTTCGCGTCCAGAACCAAATTGCCTGGTCAGCGGCTTTTGTATGTCGCTGCACCCGGCAGTTCGGGTCGGCAGCCCACACAGAGCGGGGTGCCGGCCGGACAACCGGTCCCGGCCACGAACGACAGAACCCCGGTGAGCTGTCGCTCACCGGGGTTCTGTGTGTGGCAGATGTAGGATTCGAACCTACGTAGGCATAAGCCGACGGATTTACAGTCCGCTCCCATTGGCCGCTCGGGCAATCTGCCGGGGTTGCACGAGGAGCGCGAAATCTGTGCGAAATCGCTCTCCGCTGCGGAAAGAAGAATACAACGAACGGCCCCCCGTTTTGCAAACCGGGTGGATACGGGCGGTTGCGAACCGATAGCGTCGAATCTGCTCGTCGGCATTCGGCGGGCCCCCGGCCGGGTCGCGGCGGGGAGAACTAGACGAAACCGGGAGTGTGAAGTGGCTGATTCGTCCTTCGATGTGGTGAGCAAGGTGGAGCGTCAAGAGGTGGACAACGCCCTGCATCAGGCCGGCAAGGAGCTGTCGACCCGGTTCGACTTCCGGAACACGGGAGCATCGATCGAATGGTCCGGCGAGGAAACCATCACCCTGACGGCCGACACCGAGGAGCGACTGCTCGCCGCCCTGGACGTCTTCAAGGAGAAACTGATCCGGCGTGACATCTCCCTGAAGGCGTTCGACGCGGGCGAGCCGGCGCAGTCCGGAAAGATCTACAAGCTGTCGGGCAGCCTCGTCCAGGGCATCACCACGGAGAACGCCAAGAAGATCACCAAGAAGATCCGCGACGAGGGCCCCAAGGGCGTCAAGGCGCAGATCCAGGGCGACGAACTGCGGGTGAGCAGCAAGAAGCGCGACGACCTGCAGGCCGTGATCTCCCTGCTGAAAGGTGAGGACTTCGGGATCGCGCTGCAGTTCGTGAACTACCGGTAGAGGCGCTCCGCACCCGTGCGCCTTTCTGGTCGTAGGAACGACCAGAAAGGCGCACGGGCGGCGAAGCCGCCTACATGCCCGCCATGCGCTCGAGCCGCTCGATCCGGTCGGCCATCGGCGGGTGGGTGGAGAACATCCGGCTCATCTTCTCGCCGGTGCGGAACGGGTTGGCGATCATCAGGTGCGACTGCGCGGCGAGCTGAGGCTCCGGCGGCAGCGGCGCAGCCTGGGTGCCCTGCTCCAGCTTCCGCAGCGCAGACGCCAGCGCCAGGGGGTCGCCGGTGAGTTCTGCGCCCGACTGGTCGGCCTGGTACTCCCGCGACCGCGACACCGCGAGTTTGACGACCGTCGCGGCGATGGGCCCGAGCAGCGACACCAGGAGCAGCGCGATCGGGTTGGCGCCCTGTCCCCCGCCGCGTCCGCCGAACATGTTGGCAAACATGGCGAAGTTCGCGAGTCCCGACACAACGGCGGCCATGGCGCCGGCGACGGAGGAAATCAGGATGTCGCGGTTGTAGACGTGCGACAGCTCGTGTCCGAGCACGGCCCGCAACTCGCGTTCGTTGAGGATCTGCAGAATGCCGCTCGTGACGCACACCGCGGCGTGGCGCGGACTGCGCCCGGTGGCGAACGCGTTGGGCGCGGACGTGGGGCTGATGTAGAGCCGCGGCATCGGCTGGTGCGCGGTGGTGGCCAGTTCCCGGACGATGCGATAGATGACCGGCGCCTGCACCTCGGTGATCGGCTGGGCGTGCATGGCCTTGAGCGCCATCTTGTCGCTGTTGAAGTACACATACGCGTTCATTCCCACCGCGAACACGATCGCCAGCAACAGGATGGTGGGGTTGCGGAACAACGCGCCGATGAACACGATCAGCGCCGACATGCCGACCAACAGAACCAGAGTCTTCGCCCCGTTTGCGTAGCGCACGTCACGCCTTCCTTGTCGTTGTCACCCGATCACGTCACCCGAGTTTCGGGATCTTGATCATTCAACGAAACACGGTGGTGGGACGGTTCCCGCTCGGACGACGAGAAATCGGGTGAAGACGAGTTCGGGTACTGACGATACGGCTCAGCCGACACGCTCGATCGTGTAATCGACGAGCTTCACGAGGGCGTCGTTGGCGGGGCCCTGCGGCAGCTCGGCGAGCTGCGCGCGTGCCTGGACCGCGAACTCCTCCAGCTTCGCCTTGGCGGCGGCCATGCCGGGTGACCGTTCGAGGAGCGCGAGCGCCTCCGCGACGTCGTCGTCGTTGGTGACGGGGCCGTCGAGGAGCACCCGGAGGCGATCGGCGTCGGGTCCCTCGTCGCGCAGCGCGTACAGCACGGGCAGCGTGTGGACGCCCTCACGCAGGTCGGTTCCGGGTGTCTTGCCGGACTGGGCGGACACCGAGGAGATGTCGATGATGTCGTCGGAGATCTGGAAGGCGGTGCCCACGGCGTCGCCGAGGCGTTCGAGCCGCTTCACGTGGTCGGCGTCCGCGCCGGAGAAGGTGCCGCCGAAGCGTCCGCACGCCGCGATGAGCGAGCCCGTCTTCTCCCACACGACCTTGAGGTAGTGCTCGACCGGATCCTGCTCGCCGCGAAGCCCGATCGTCTCGCGCATCTGGCCGGTGACGAGTTCGGCGAACGTCTCGGCGATGATGCGCACCGCCTCGGGTCCCAGCGTCGAGACGAGACGGGACGCGTGCGCGAACAGATAGTCGCCGGCGAGGATCGCAACGCTGTTGCCCCACCGCGAGTTCGCGCTGGGTGCACCGCGGCGCATCGACGCCTCGTCCATCACGTCGTCGTGATACAGCGTGGCGAGGTGGACCAGCTCGACGACGGTGGCCGCCGTGACCACCGACGGGTCGGAGGCCTTCGGTCCGAGCTGGGCGGTGAGCACCGTGAACAGCGGACGGAAACGCTTGCCTCCCGCCTTCGCGAGATGCAACGCCGCCTCCGTGAGGAAGTCCTCCCCGTCGGAGAGCTCACTGACCAGCAGTTCCTCGACTTGCTTCAGTCCTTCACGGACCGTGGCAGCGAGCTGCGGGTCGCCGAGATCGATCCCGGCGACCGTAGTGCCCACTACAGCGTCGGCAGCGGTGTGTGCTGCGCCCTCGGTGCTCACGTTCTCAGTACCCATCCTGTCGTCAGTGACGGCTCGGTTCCCGCGCCGTCGGTGGCGGCTCGGCTACCACGGTAGTGAACCTAGCGGTTCCGCTGCCCGTCGGCCTCGCCGCGGTCGCATAGCGAAGCCTGACAGGATGTAGGTGTGGTCGCAGCAGAACAGTCGCCCGCGGGATCCCCGCTTCCCACCGCCACCGATGTCCTGGTCATCGGTGCTGGTCCGGCCGGTTCCTCGGCTGCCGCGTGGGCGGCCCGCGCGGGACGTGACGTGGTGCTCGCCGACGCGGCGGTGTTTCCCCGCGACAAGACGTGTGGCGACGGACTCACTCCGCGTGCCGTCGCCGAGCTCGACCATCTCGGTCTCGGCGACTGGGTGCGGTCGAAAGGGACCAACCGCGGGCTGAGGCTCAGCGGGTTCGGTCAGGAGCTCGAACTCGAGTGGCCGGGAAGGTCGTTCCCGGCCGTCGGCAGTGCGGTGGCCCGCACCGAGCTGGACGACAAGATCCGTGCGACCGCCGTCGACGCCGGGGCCGTCATGGTGCAGGGCGCCAAGGCGATCGGCGTCGAACGGGACGGTGACCGGGTGACGGCGGTGACGCTGAAGACGTCCGACGGAACCCACACCATCGGCTGCCGGACGCTGATCGTCGCCGACGGCGTCCGGTCCACACTGGGCAAGCAGCTCGGCCGTGAATGGCACCGGGACACGGCTTACGGTGTTGCCGCCCGCGCCTACATCGCCACCGACCGCAGCGCCGACCCGTGGATCACCTCGCACCTCGAGCTGCGGGACGGGGCGGGGACGCTGCAGTCGGGCTACGGCTGGGTGTTCCCCCTCGGCACCGGAGAGGTGAACATCGGGGTCGGCACCCTCGCCACCGCCAAACGTCCGGCCCCGGGTGCGCTGCGACCGCTGCTCGACCTGTACACGGCGCAGCGGCGCGACGAGTGGAAGTGGGACGGCGAGCTCCGCGCGGTGGCGTCGGCGTTGCTGCCGATGGGCGGTGCGGTGTCGCACATCGCCGGCCGGAACTGGGCGATCATCGGCGACGCGGCGGCATGCGTGAATCCGCTGAACGGCGAGGGCATCGACTACGGGCTCGAAGGGGGGCGCCTGGTCGCGGAGATCCTCGACTCCGACGACCTGACGGAGCTGTGGCCCGCGATTCTCCGGGAGCGGTACGGCCGGGCGTTCTCCGTGGCGCGGCGACTCGCCGGGCTGCTGACCGTCCCCCGGGTTCTGCCCGCGTCCGGTCCGGTGGCGATGCGGTCCCGTGCGCTGATGACCATCGCGGTCCGGGTCATGGGCAACCTCGTCACCGAGGAAGACAGCGACCTCACCGCCCGCGCGTGGCGGGCGTCCGGTCTGCTGTCGACGAAGGTCGACTCGCGACCGCTGTTCGGCTGAGGTTCAGCGGGTGGCGCGGTGCAGGGCCACCACACCGCCGGTGAGGTTGCGCCACTGCACGTTCCGCCACCCGGCCGCCTCGATGCGCAGCGCGAGTTCCTGCTGGGTCGGCCAGGCGCGGATCGATTCCGCGAGGTACACGTAGGCGTCGGGATTGCTGCTGACGGCGCGCGCGACCCGCGGCAGGGCCCTCATCAGGTACTCCATGTAGACCGTGCGGAACGGCCCGAACACCGGGGTCGAGAACTCGCTCACGACGAGGCGCCCGCCGGGTTTGGTGACCCGGGCGATCTCGCGGAGACCGGCATCGAAGTCGGAGACGTTGCGCAGCCCGAAGGAGATGGTCGCGGCGTCGAACACGGCGTCGGCGTAGGGCAGGTGCATCGCGTCGCCCGCGACCATCGGGACGTCGCGTCCGCTGCCTGCCTGCAGCATTCCCTTGGAGAAGTCGGTGGCCACGCACCACGCACCCGACCGTCCGAGCTCGACGGTCGACACCCCGGTCCCCGCCGCGAGGTCGAGAACGCGCTCCCCCGGCTTCAGTGCCAGGGCCGAGCGCGTCGCCTTGCGCCAACTGCGGTCCTGACCGAACGACAGGATCGTGTTGGTGAGGTCGTAGCGCTTCGCGACGCCGTCGAACATCGACGCGACCTCGTGCGGATCCTTTTCGAGCGACGCCCGCGAACCGTGTGTAGTTGCCACGCCCGAAACGCTACCAACCGCGCCCGGCGCCGATGTCGGCGCCGGGCGCGGTGGCGAGGCGGTCACTTCTTGGAGACCCGCACCAGCTTCTTGTTGACGAATTCGTCCATTCCCCACGGACCGAGTTCGCGGCCGACGCCGGAACGCTTGACGCCGCCGAACGGCAACCCGGGAAGCGTCGTGCCGTGCTCGTTGACGAAGGCCATGCCGACGTCGAGCCGGTCGGCGACCTCACGTGCCCCGTCGAGGTCGGTGCTCCACACCGAGCCGCTGAGCCCGTAGGAGGAGGAGTTGGCGAGTTCCACGGCCTCGTCGGCGGTGGCGACCTTGTAGACGACGCCGACCGGTCCGAACAATTCCTCGCTGTACGCCCGCATCTCGGGGGTCACGTCGACAAGCAGCGTCGGTTCGACGTACGAGCCGGGGCCGTCGATCTTCTTCCCGCCGGCGAGGAGCGTCGCACCCTTGGCGATGGCGTCCTCGATCTGCTCGATCAGCGAATCCGCGGCGCTCTGCGAAGACAGCGGCCCGAGGACGGTCTTCGCGTCGAGCGGATCGCCGGTCGGGGTGGCCTTGAAGGACGCGGCGAGCTTCGAGACGAACTCGTCGTAGTTCGGCTCGGTCACGATGAATCGCTTGGGCGAATTGCAGGCCTGGCCCGCGTTGGACAGGCGGGCACGGGTCGCGGTCTTGACCGTCGCGTCCATATCGTTGGTGTCGAGGACGACGAACACGTCGGACCCGCCGAGTTCGAGCACCACCTTCTTGAGGTTGCGGCCCGCCGTCTCGGCGACGCTGGTCCCGGCCCGCTCACTGCCGGTGAGAGAGACCCCCTGGACACGCGGATCCGCGATCATGTCGGCGATCTGCTCGTTGGTGGCGAACACGTTGATGTACGCATCCTCCGGGAGACCGGCCTGCCGGAAGATCTCCTCCATCAGCAGTGCCGACTGCGGACAGTTCGGGGCGTGCTTGAGCAGCACGGTGTTGCCGAGCATGAGGTTCGGCGCCGCGAAGCGGGCAACCTGGTAGTACGGGTAGTTCCACGGCATCACGCCGACGAGCGCACCGATCGGCCTGCGGTAGACCACGGATTCGTCCGCGCCCGGCACGTCGAGCCGTTCCGCCTCGAGCAGTGCGGGGCCGTTGTCCGCGTAGTAGCGGTAGATCGCCGAGGAGAGCTTGACTTCGCCCTTGGCCTCGCGGACGGGTTTGCCCATCTCGAGGGCGATCATCCGCGCCAGTTCGTCTTCGCGCTCCGCGTAGAGATCGGCGGTTCGGCCCAGGATCCGGGCGCGTTCCTCGGCGGGGGTGGTCCGCCAGTGGAGATATCCGCTGTGGGCGCGGGAGAGCGCCGACTCCACTCCTGCATCGTCCAAGGTCGTGAATTCCCGGACGGTTTCACCGGTCGCGGGATTGACAGTCTTGTACTTCGCCATACTGCGGGCAACCACGAGACAGCCTCTCGAATTCCCCACCGGAATCGATGCGGTGGTCAGGCCGCCCGGGACTCGCGAAAGTCCTGCCCGCCCACAACCGCCGCGTAGTGACCCAGCAGCTCGTCGCAGATCGCAGGCCACGTGCGGTGCAGCACCGACTGCCGGGCGGCCTCCCCGAAGCGGGCCCGCATGCGGCGGTCGCGCAGCGCCTCGAGGGCGCTCGGCAGCAGTTCGCCGAACCGGTCGACCGGAAGCAGGTAGCCGTTGCGGCAGTGCGCGACCAGATCGCGCGGACCACCGGCATCCGGTCCGATCACCGGCACCCCGCTGGACAACGCCTCCTGCACCGCCTGGCAGAACGTCTCGTGCTCGCCCGGGTGGACGAAGACGTCCAGGCTCGCATAGGCCTCGGCCAGCTCCACACCGCCGAGCTGGCCGGTGAACACCGCATCGGGCATCAACCTCTGCAGGCGCGCCCGTTCCGGACCGTCGCCGACGATCACCAGCCGCACCCGCTGGTCGCCGGCGACTGCCGCCAGCCGCTCGACGTGTTTCTCGGGTGCAAGCCTGCCCACGAATCCGACGACCAGCCGATCCGAGCCGCCCAGCCAGGAGTCCCGCAGACCGGTGCTGCGACGCGACGGCGCGAATCGAGCGGTCTCCACGCCGCGCGCCCAGCGGTGGACCCTCGGAATCCTCTGCTCGGCGAGCGCCTCGACCGCCGACGTGGACGGCGCGAGAGTGCGCGTGCAGCCCCGGTGGATGCGACGGGTCCAGGCCCACGCCGCACGGCTGGTGATGCCGAGGCCGTAGCTCTCGGCGAAACCCGCCACGTCCGTCTGGTACACCGCGACGGTGGGAACGTCGAGCCGGTGCGCCGCACCGAGCCCGCCCGCCCCGAGGAGGAACGGCGACGCCAGATGCACGACGTCGGGGTCGAACGCCCGCAGCGCGGCGGTGAGCCCGGGCTGCGGCAGGCCCACCGGGAGCGAACTGACCTTCGGCACCATCACCGCAGGCACCCGGTAGACGGGTACGCCGCCGTGTTCGGTCGGCGCGGACGTCAGCGATCCGACCGTGTCCGGGGCGACGACCATCGCCTGGTGCCCGGTGCGCTGCAAATGGTCGAGAACCCGCAGCACCGAGTTGGTCACACCGTTCATGTTGGGAAGAAACGATTCCGCGACGATGGCTACTCTCACGCGCTCAGCGTGGCAGTGCTCGTGGTCACAGCAGCGAGATCGACGTGACCGTCGCGCGAAGTTCCGGGAAACTCAGGATGACACTGCCGGCCGGGCCTCCGCCGAACTTTCCCGCCGCCGCAGGTACCAGATCACCGGTCCCGCGATCAGCCAGGTCACGACGATCAGCGAACCGGCGGGGACGACGGCCACGCTGGCGTCGCGTCCGGACACCCGCACCAGGTCGGGGTCGCTGCGCGCGTACTCGACGTCGATCCGCTGCCCCACCGTGAGCTTGGTCGGGTACAACACGCCCAGTTCGGGGTTGTGCGTCACCCCGTCGGGCGTGACGAAGCTGATGGCGGACCTCAGCGATCCCGCCGACAGCACCTCCGCCGTGGCCACGCCCCGGTCGGATTGGATGGTGTGGTCGTTGCGCCAGGCGGCCAGCACGAGAAGCACGGCGAGGACCGAGATGCCGATCGCCGTCACCAGCACCCCCCGCCGGACGCGCCGCGACACCCGCGCATTCACAGTTGTGCCCGCACCGCGGCGTGCAGTTCGCGCAGCCCGGAACGTTCGGTGGTCACCTCGAGCACCCGGATGCCGCGGTCGCCGGGCGCCTCCGGCGCACTCAGCCGTGTCGAGAGCTCACCCAACCCCACCAGGTGATGCTCCACCCGGTAGGCAGCGCAGAGTGCGGCGAGATCCATCCCGTGCGGAGTGCCGAAAACCCGCTCGAATACCCCGGCATACTGGGGATCGCCCTGTTCGAGCAGTTCGAAGATGCCGCCACCGTCGTCGTTCGCGACCACGATGGTCAGGTCCCGGGGACGCGGTTCGCCCGAACCGATGAGCAGCCCGGACGCGTCGTGCAGGAACGTGAGGTCGCCCAGCAGGGCCACCGTCCGCCCCTCCTCGTAGGCCAGGGCCGCCCCGACCGCGGCGGACACGGTGCCGTCGATGCCGGCGACACCCCGGTTGGACAGCACCCGGATCTTCGGCGCCGGATAGCTGACGAGCGCGGCGTCCCGCACGGGGTTGGACGCCCCGAGCAGCAACTGGTCACCGTCGGTCAGGGCGTCCATGACGGCGGCCGCCACGTGCAGTCCCGTCGCCTTCGGGTGTGCGGCGAGCTGCGCGCGCACCGCCTTGTCGGTGTGCTCGGACAGCGTGCGGCACCGATTGATCCAGGCCCGGTCGGGTTCACCGGACACGACCGCGCGGGTGCCGGTGGCCAGCACGTTGCCGGACACGTCGGGCCAGCGGGGGCCGGTGGTGAGCGCGTAGACGGCCACCGACGGATCGGCGAGGACCTTCGACACGGACCGGTGGAGGGTGGGGCGCCCGGTGATGACGGCCTGCCGCGGTTTGAGCTGCGGCAACGCCATCGGATGCACCGGGATGCCGTGCAGCGGCGCGGTCGGCTCGGCGACCGTCGGAAGTCCGGCGAGTTCCGGCCGCAGCGCGGACCCGTGCCCGGAGATCACGATGGTGTCGGGGGTGAGGTCGAGGTCCATCGGCACGTCGAGCGTCGCGTGCTGGGTGGTGGTCCACGCCGCCCCACCCGGTCGTCCCTGCGGGACCGGGCCCTGCGCGTGGACGTCGGGAACGAGCGGTTCCCGGAGCGGGATGTCGAAGTGCACGGGACCGGCGTTGCCCGACCTCGTGCCGCGCGCTGCGGCGAGGACCCGGCACACCGCCGAACGCCACTGGCTGTTCTGCCCGGCATCGTCCTCGGCCAGGCCCAGGCTGATGGTCGCGCGCACCTGGCTGCCGAACAGTCCGAGTTGCTCGATGGTCTGGTTGGCACCCGTGCCGAGCATCTCGTACGGGCGGTTGGCGCTGAGCACCACGAGCGGCACCCGGGCGTAGTTCGCTTCGAGCACCGCCGGTCCTAGATTGGCGACCGCGGTGCCGGACGTCATGACGATCGGGACGGGGCGCTTGCCGGCCACAGCCAGGCCGAGCGCGAGGAATCCCGCGGTGCGTTCGTCGATGCGCATGTGCAGACGCAATCGGCCCTCGAGATCGGCGGCCTGCAGGGCGAATGCCAACGGCGCGTTGCGCGAACCCGGGCAGAGCACGACCTCGCGTACTCCCCCGCGGACCAGTTCGTCGACGACCGCGGTGGCTTGTGCAGTGGACGGGTTCACGACATCAAGAGTGTCAGATACTCCGGCAACCCCGTCCGGCGACCTCGCCGGGTGAGTTCACGGCCACATCGCGGGCGCTGACACCATGAACGCATGCGCACTCTCTTCGATCCCGCCGAGCTTCCCCCACACCGCATGTATCAGGTGCTGACCGCGTCGATCGTGCCCCGGCCGATCGCGTGGGTGTCCACCGTCTCGGCGGACGGGGTGGCAAACCTGGCCCCGTACAGCTTCTTCTCGGTGTCCAGCACCCACCCGCCGGTCGTGCAGTTCACCTCGGTGACCCGCAAGGACAGCCTCCGCAACATCGAGGCGACGGGAGAGTTCGTGATCAACGTGGCGACCGAGCCGCTGATCTCGACGGTGAACGCCAGCTCCGCCACGTTCGACAGCGAGGTCGACGAGTTCGCCGCGCTGGGCATCGACACCGAACCCAGCGAGCGGGTCCGTCCCGCCCGGGTCGCGGGTTCGCCGGTCGCCATCGAGTGCACCCTGCACCAGGTCATACCTGTCGGTGATTCGTTCGTGGTGATGGGCGACGTCGTCACGGTCGCGGTGCGGCCCGAGGCGCTCGCCGACGACGGACTTCCGGACTTCCGGGAACTCGCCCCTCTCAGCCGCCTCGGCCGCAACGAGTGGGGTCTGCCGCCGAAGGTCGTGATGCTCGACCGACCGCGTCGCCCCGCATAACCGATCGATTGGTTAGGCTTACCTGACAAATCGCACCGATACCGGGGGAGAAGCCGACGCCATGGCTCAACGCAGCAAGTTCGTGAAACCTCAGAGTCGCCGGATCGCGTCCGCACGCGTCGTCGCGGGCAAGCAGATCAGCCCGAACTTCGTCCGCGTCACCATCGCGGGCGAGGAACTCGACTCCGTCAGCCCGATGGGGTTCGACCAGTGGTTCCGGATGTTCATCCCCCAGCGGGGACAGAGCACGCTGCGGCTTCCGACCAGCGCGAGCAACCTCTGGTACGCGCAGTACAAGCTGATGTCCAAGGACACCCGGCCGGTCGTGCGCAACTACACGATCCGCGAGATCCGGGTGGCGGGATCGGGAACGTTCGGCGACAGCACCGAGATCGACATCGACTTCGCCTCGCACGGCGACCTCGGTCCCGCGTCGGCGTGGGCGAACTCGGCCGCGGCCGGTGACGAGGTGGCGATCCTCGACGAGGGGCTGATCTACAACCCGACGCCGGATGCTGAGTGGCAATTGCTCGTCGGTGACGAGAGCGCGCTTCCCGCCATCGTCGGGATCCTGCGGTCGGCGCCGCCGGACCTGCGGGCCGAAGTGTTCGTCGAGATTCCCGATGCCGAAGACGCTCAGGAAGTTTCGGTGGGTGACGGCGTGAACGTGCACTGGCTGGTGCGCGAGGACGCCGATGCCCGTCCGGGAGTGCTCGCGCTGAACACCGTGAAACAGGCGCAGTTGCCGACCGGACCGTCCTACACGTTCGTGGCCGGTGAGAGCGAGCTGACGACGGCGTTGCGGCGCCACCTCGTGAACGAGCGCCACATCCCGAAGGCGAACATCTCGTTCACCGGGTATTGGCGCCACGGCCACGCTGCCAACTGACCACAGGTGAGTGGCACGGCACGCCGGAGCGCGCCGGGCCACTCACCTGGGTTCTCAGTTGGCGTGCTTCTGAACGAGGGCGCCCAGACGCGGAAGTGCCTCGATCACATTCTTCTTCGCCGACGGACGCAGCGACGAGTACACCTTCTTGACAGCACCGCGGTCGCTGCCCTCGATGCGCTCGTCGGTCACACCGAGGAGCGAGTCCGCGACCTCGTCGCTGCGCGCGACCAGGTACTCGGAGAATCCGGCCTCACCACTGGCGATGAAGGCCTGCCAGTACGGCTCGAGCTTGGTGACGAATGCCGGCAGCAGGCCCTCGATGGCGTCCGGCACGATCGACGGTCCCACCTTCTTGACGGCGCCGTATCCACCCTTGAGTGCCAGTCCCGAGGCCCCCGACTTGTCCGAAACCTCGGCGTCGATGAGAGCCTGGACGTCTGCGATGACCGCAGGAACGCGCGACTCGTCGAGCAGGGTTTCGTTCAGAGCTGCAACCACTTTCAATGCCTCCGTATTGACTGAGCGATCAGGTCCGGCCAGACACTATACGAAAAACCGGACTCCGCGTTGTTCGAGCAGGCCATGGCACCGGCGTGCCCGCTCGATCCACCAGCGTGAACGCTCCGCGGACGCGGCGAGGGCCGTGACGCGTTCGACGTCGGGTGCCACCGCTTCGACGGTGAGTTCGCCGTCGACGGGTTCGCGGGGGCGGGCCACGTCCGACTCGAAGAGTCCCCCGGTACCCAGACCGCACGCGAACTGCAATTCGGGGAGGGCGGCGGCAGCGGCGACACCGGCAGCGATGCCGACAGCGGTGTCCAATGCGCTCGACACGACCACCGGCACACCGTACGAGGACAACTCGTCCGCGAGCGACAGCAGTCGCCGCATTCCCCCGAGCGGGGCGACCTTCACGACGGCCACGTCGGCACCACCGGCCCGCACGACCTTCAGCGGATCCTCGGCGCGCCGGATGCTCTCGTCGGCGGCCACCCGCACGTCGGGCATCCGCCTGCGGACCTCCACCAGCTCGGGCACGCTCGCGCACGGCTGCTCGGCGTATTCGAGCGGACCGTCGACGGTCAGGGCCCGCAGCGCGGTCTCTGCCTCGTCGACCGACCATCCCCCGTTCGCGTCGACGCGCACGTTCGGAACGAGTGCGCGGACCGCCCGCACCCGCGCGACGTCGTCGTCGAGGGTCTGACCACGTTCGGCCACTTTCACTTTCGCGGTCCGCGCGCCGGGGTAACGCTCGAGCACGGCGGGCACCCGGGCGGCGTCGACGGCAGGGACGGTGGCGTTGATCGGCACCCGCGTTCGCACCGCGGGCGGCGGCCCGAGCCAGGCGTCCTCGATCGCCGACTGCAACCAGTGCGCCGCCTCGTCGTCCGCGTACTCGGGGAACGGCGCGAACTCACCCCACCCCGCGGGACCGCGCAGCAGCAACGCTTCTCGCGTCGTGATGCCGCGGAACCGCAGGCGCATGGGCAGACTCACCACGACGGCGTCGGCCAGGACCTCCTCCACCGAGGGCAGGGACGTCACGACGTCAGGGCTGCCCGGGCAGCAACTGGAGCATCAGGGCCTCGCAGTCGGCGAGCAGTGTGTCGTCCTGCATCAACCGTGCGGTGATGAACGTCTTGCGCCCCTCCACGCGGTCGACGCTGCCCTCGACGGTCAGACGCGTGTCGAGCGGTGTGATCGCGCGGTAGTTCACATGCAGGTAGGCGGTGCGGCTGATGGGCCGCCCGTACGCGTGGACGATCATGCCCATCAGGTCGTCGAACAGCAGCGGCAGCGTGCCGCCGTGCGCGGCACCGTTGCCACCGAGGTGGTAGCGCCGGAACATGCCCGCACTACGCACGCCCTCGGGCCCGAACTTCTCGATGTTCCACGGCGGCATGAGGAGACTCCCCCGGCCCGGCAACTCGATCGTGCGGCCCGCCGGCGACCGCCCCTCGGGGACGACGTGCGGTCCGAGCAGTTCGGCCAGCTTCTCCACCTGGTCCGCGGCCTGCGCGAGCACGTCGTCCGGGGCGTCGACCGATACCGCGAGGTCCTGCAACGTGCGCATTCCCTCGACGAACCGCGGCCAGTCCGGGCCGGGTGTCACCGGCTCGTATTTGGGGAACCCGCCGTGGTGCTCGTACTCGTCGTCGCCCTTGCCGTCGAGACGGGTGACGTCGGCAGCCTGTTCGCTCATACCTGCACGGTAAACCCGGGCAAAGTCCTGCGCGCGCGGACACCCGTCAACCGCACCCGATAACCTCGGAGCCGTGACTTTCAACCCGCAGCACTGGCGACCGGTTCCCGGTTTCGAGAACCTGACCGACATCACCTACCACCGGCATGTCACCCAGGGAATCGTCCGGGTGGCGTTCGACCGTCCCGAAGTGCGCAACGCGTTCCGCCCGCACACCGTCGACGAGTTGTACCAGGCGCTCGACCACGCCCGGATGACGTCCGACGTGGGCGCCGTGCTGCTCACCGGCAACGGTCCGAGCCCCAAGGACGAGGGCTGGGCGTTCTGCTCCGGCGGCGACCAGCGCATCCGCGGACGCAGCGGATACCAGTATGCGGAAGGCGAAACCGCGGACACCGTCGACAAGGCCCGCGCCGGACGTCTTCACATCCTCGAGGTTCAGCGCCTGATCCGGTTCATGCCGAAGGTCGTCATCTGCCTCGTCAACGGCTGGGCCGCGGGCGGCGGTCACAGCCTCCACGTGGTCTGCGACCTGACCCTCGCCAGCCGCGAACACGCCCGTTTCAAGCAGACCGACGCCGACGTCGGCAGCTTCGACGGTGGATACGGCAGCGCCTACCTCGCCAAGATGGTCGGCCAGAAGTTCGCCCGCGAGATCTTCTTCCTCGGTGAGACGTACACCGCGGAGGAGATGCACCAGATGGGCGCCGTCAACAAGGTCGTCGACCACGCCGAACTCGAGGATGTGGCAATCGACTGGGCCACCAAGATCAACGGCAAGTCCCCGCAGGCCCAGCGCATGCTCAAGTACGCGTTCAACCTGCAGGACGACGGACTCGTCGGTCAGCAACTGTTCGCCGGCGAGGCAACCCGCATGGCGTACATGACGGACGAGGCCGTCGAGGGCCGCGATTCCTTCCTCGAAAAGCGCGAACCCGACTGGAAGCCGTATCCCTGGTATTTCTGAGCGCCTACGTGTACTCGACCGCCATGCGGTCGATGGTGCCGTTGAACGGGAACGGCGCCCGGTCGTAGTAGTCCAGCGACACCGGGGAACCGAGGCAGGTGCCGACGTCGAGACAGTCGTTGGCTGTGAACAGCAACGGCACGCTCACCGGCACCTGCCCCTCCCCGACGACACTGCCGTCGACACAGAGCTTCACGTTCAGCGGGCCACCGGGCCGCGCCTCGATGAACTCCGTGACCACCTGCACCGTGCGGGCGCCCGGCGGGATCGGCACGGTCGAACGAATCTTGGTGCGCATCAGGATGAACAGGTTGTACTCGTAGCAGAGGTAGCCGTCGTCGACGAAGCACGTGAGTCCGCCGGCGTTGCTTCCCAGTGCGTAGAGCACTCCGCTCGGATTCTCCGGCGCGGAGAGGTCGAGGGTGACCCGGTTGTTCTTGTTGCCCAGCGCGGGAGCGCAGAACTCGGGCATCCGGATCGTGTCGCCGGAGAACTCCCAGCTCGTGTACGGCGTCGTGATCCGCTGCTCGGGATGCAGCGCGATGACCCACAGCCCGCCGCCGATGGGGAGCACGTTGTTCTTCGCGGCCTCGATCGCGAACAGTTCCCGCAGTTGCGCCAGCTTCTGCGGATGCTGCTCGGCGAGGTCCCGATTCTGAGTCCAGTCCTCGTCCAGGTTGTAGAGCTCCCACGTGTCGTCGTCCGGGCTCCAGTCGCGGATGCCACCGGGCACACCCGCCGCCCAGGGTGCGCGTGGCCCGAACGCGGACGCCATCCAGCCGTCGTGGTAGATCGCCCGGCTGCCCATGATCTCGAAATACTGGGTGAGCTTTCCCCCGGTGGCGCCGCGTTCGACGAGCGTCTGCGCGAAGCTGGCGCCGTCCACCGGGTCCTGCGGAACACCGTTCACCGTCCGCGGCGGGGTGATCCCGACGATGTCGTACAGCGTCGGCACCACGTCGTTGCAGTGCAGGAAATGCGTGCGGGGTGTCGTGTCCGGTGTCACCTTCGCCGGCCACCGCACGACCATCGGGTTGCGGGTGCCACCGAGATGGGACGCCAGCAGCTTCATCCCCTTGTAGGGTGCGCTGCCCGCCCACGCCCAGCCCGCGTGATACATGTTGTCGGTCTTCGGCGACCCCAGGACGTCGAGGCCACCGAGTTCCTCGAGGGCCGCGATGTGCTGCGCCGGTGTGGTCGGAATACCGTTCTGCGCCAACAGTTCACTGATCGTGCCGTTCTGACCTTCACCCGACGAGCCGTTGTCGCCCCAGATGTACAGGATCAGCGTGTCGTCCCGGTACCCCAGACGGTCGAGCTCGTCGAACAGCCTGCCCACCTGGACGTCACAGTGCTCGGCGTACCCGGCCGCGACCTCCATCAGCCGGCGCTGGAACGGCTTCTCGTCCTCGGGAATGTCGTCCCATGCGGCCATCGTCGGGTCGCGGTCGGTCAGCTCCGCTTCGGGGGGAATCCATCCCTTCTCCTTCGCCCTCGTGAAGACCCGCTCCCGGTAGGCATCCCAGCCGTCGTCGAACTTCCCGGCGTACTTGTCGGCCCACGGCTTCATGATGTGGTGCGGTCCGTGCAGGCAGCCGCTGGCCCAGTACATGAAGAACGGTTTGTCGGCGTCGAACGCCTTGTGCCTGCGCAGCCAGCCGATGGCGTCGTCCGCGAGATCCTCACTGAGGTGGTAGCCCTGCTCCGGGGTCTTCGGCGGCAGCACCACCGTCGTGTTCCGCACCAGGTTCGGCTCGTACTGCGACGCCTCGCCTGCGAGGAAGCCGTAGAAGTACTCGAACCCGAGACCCGTCGGCCAGTTGTCGAACGGGCCGGCGGCCGTGGTCTCCTCGGCCGGCGTGTTGTGCCATTTCCCGAAAGCGGCAGTGCTGTAACCGTAGTGGCGCAGCACCTCGGGCCCCGTCGCACTCGACCTCGGGATGTGGCCGGAGTAGCCGTCCCAGTCGTTGGCCAGCTCGGCGATCTGCCCGTTGCCGACGCGATGGTGGTTGCGTCCGGTCAGCAGCGACGCCCGGGTCGGCGAACACATTGCGGTCGTATGGAATCGGTTGTACCCGACACCGTCCTGCAACATCGCGTCGAGCGTCGGGGTGTTCACCTCACCGCCGAGGCCGCTCGGCAGGCCCGGCCCGGCGTCGTCGATGAGGACGATCAGAATGTTCGGGGCGTCGCTGGGGAGCCGCCGCTCCTTCGGAAGTGGGCTGTACACCGACTCCTGCATGGTCCGGCCGGCGATGCTTCCCGACGGCGTCGGCGGGAACGGTAACGATTCGCCACCCGGTATCGGCTCACCTGTCACACTCGATTTCATGGCCCGGTCCCCTCGTCGTCCGATGCTGTCGATCCAGTCCAGCACCGGGCGGCCGGGCGCGAGTACACCCTCGGAGGGTGAAATACGCGGACGGATTCGTCGCCTCGGCAGGAGAGGGCACGCGAGGTCTCCGATTCGGGCACACTGACCCACATGAGCATCGACCGCGAGCTCCCCGCACCGGAACATCGTCGTCCGCCCGGAGTGAGCGACGACACCGTCGCCGCGCTCGGGAAGTTGTCGGAGGCCCTCGAAACGGTCGAGCGTGCCCGCGGGCACCTCTACTCGTTCCATCAGCTGATCGGACACGCCGACCTTCAGCTCGGCGAAGCCGTCGACGCGCTCCGCGACGCGGGACACGCGGCCGTCGCAGACCGGGTGCAGTCCGAACTCGTGGGACGCAACGTCGTCGAGGGCCGATGGACGTTCCAGCTCGTCGAGGAGTTCGACGACCACTACTGGTCGCCGCTGCGCGAGCACGAGCGTGGCGCACGTCACGAACTCGCCGACGGACGGCGGCACCTGTTCGAGGCGGAGATGAAGGAAGATCGACGAACACACGGCCGGACGGGGCACGAAGCCCGGCCCGGCGAAGGAGGGTGACGGGTGGAGATCCTCAGCAGCAGGACGATTCTGCGGCCGCGCGACTACACGACGACGCTGAGCTTCTACCGCGACATCCTCGGGCTCGCGACCGCCCGCGAATACCCCGGTGGCACGGTGTTCTTCGCCGGTCAGGGCCTGATCGAAGTGGCCGCGCACGGCGGAACGGGCGAGTCGTCCTCCTTCGACGGCGCCCTGTGGCTGCAGGTTCGCGATCTCACCGCGGTGCAGACCGAGCTGGTTCTCGCCGGGGTGAAGATCGACCGCGAGGCCCGGCAGGAACCGTGGGGACTGTTCGAGATGTGGATCGCGGACCCCGACGGAATCCCGATCGTTCTGGTGCAGATCCCGGAGGATCACCCCATCCGCCGCGACTCCCGTCCGAAGGGTGAGAACTGACGGAAGGCCATACGCAGGAGTGATCCTGTACACCGGACGTCAGCTGTACATTTTCGGTTGAAATCCGCACAATCTGGGTGTGACCGCAGAGCTCGTAGTTCTCCTGGTGGTGGTCGTCACCGCCCTCGCTTTCGATTTCACGAACGGCTTTCACGACACCGGCAATGCAATGGCCACCTCGATCGCGACGGGAGCTCTGCGACCCAAGGCCGCTGTCGCGCTCTCCGCATCGTTGAATCTGGTCGGCGCGTTCCTGTCCGTGGAGGTGGCGGCGACAGTCGCCAAGGGTGTGGTCAATCTGGGAGAAGTGGGCGGCGAGGATCTGCTGCTCATCGTGTTCGCCGGCCTGGTCGGCGGCATCATCTGGAATCTGGCGACGTGGCTGCTGGGCCTGCCGTCGAGCTCGTCCCACGCACTGTTCGGCGGACTGATCGGTGCGGCCATCGCGTCCATCGGCATGAGCGGTGTCGAGTGGGGCGGCGTGCTCAGCAAGGTCGTGGTTCCCGCCGTCCTCGCCCCGGTGGTCGCAGCGCTGGTCGCCACTGCGGGCACCAAGCTGGTCTACCGGATTACCTCCGGCGTGCCCGAGGACACCAAGGAGCACGGGTTCCGCATCGGCCAGATCGGTTCCGCGTCCCTGGTGTCGCTGGCCCACGGAACCAACGACGCCCAGAAGACAATGGGCGTGATCTTCCTCGCACTCGTCGCGCACGGAAGCCTGTCCGCAGACGACGAGATGCCGTTCTGGGTGAAGCTCAGTTGCGCCATCGCCATCGCGCTCGGCACCTACCTCGGCGGCTGGCGCATCATTCGCACGCTCGGCAAGGGACTCGTCGAGATCGCCGCTCCCCAGGGCATGGCCGCGGAGTCGTCGTCCGCCGCCATCATCCTGACGTCCAGCCACCTCGGACTGCCGCTGTCCACGACACACGTCGCAACCGGTTCCATCCTCGGCACCGGTCTCGGCCGCAAGGGCGCCGAGGTCCGCTGGGGCATCGCCGGGCGCATGGCCGTCGCGTGGCTGGTCACGCTGCCGTCCGCGGCGATCGTGGGAGCCGTGTGCTGGGTCATCGCCCACATGATCGGCGGTCTGCCCGGTGTTCTCATCGTGTTCGCCGCCCTGATCCTGCTCGCCGGGTTCATGTACCTCCGCTCCCGCCTGCAGCCGGTGACGTCCGGCAACGTAAACGCCGAGTGGGAGTCGGGCGACGCCGACGTTCCCGCCGAACCCACCGAACCGGGTGTGGCCGAGACCGCGGACTCCGCCGGTCCCGCCGCGAACCGCTGAGGGGCTCGCCATGACACTGCTCACCACCACCGTCAACTCGCTCTGGCAGGTCATCCTCGTCGGTCTGCTGTTCGGTGCCGGCCTACCCGCGATCTTCGCGCTCGGACTGCGCTCGCTCGGCGGCACGGACACCGGTGAGGGAGTCTCGCAGCCGACCGTCGCAGGCCGGATCGGCGCCTGGGCCTGTTTCGCCGTGGTGCTGATCGCGATCATCACTGGGATACTTCTCTTGATGCAGGGCTTTTTGGCCAGCAGCTTCGGTATCCACATCTTCTGAGCGGCGACCACGAGTCCCGTTCCATCGACGAAAGAAGCCGAACGCGTGCCCAAGAATTCACTTCGCTCCGTGCTCGACTGGCTACGCGCCGGGTACCCCGAGGGAATCCCGGCGAAAGACCATTTCGCGTTGCTGGCCGTGCTGCGTCGCCGTCTCACCGACGAGGAAATCGAACAGGTCGTCGCGCTGTCCATCGAGACGGCCCACGAGACACCCGAACGCCACGTCGACTACGACAACATCCGCCGCCTCATCAGCGAGATCACCCACGAGGAACCCTCCGAAGAGGACGTCGCCCGGGTGACGGAGAACCTCGAGGCCGGAGGGTGGCCGGTCGGACCCGACGCCGAATGCGGCGACGGTTCCGGCGACGGGGAAGAAACCCGCGACGCAGGCTAGCCATGAGCCTTCCACCGTTTCTCTCCTCCATCATCGGCTGGCTGCGAGCCGGCTACCCCAACGGCGTACCCGAGCAGGACTACATTCCGTTGTTCGCGCTGCTCACCCGCCGGCTGTCGGAAGACGAGGTGGACGCCGTCGCCGACGCCCTCGTCGAGGAGGGCGACATTCCCATCGAGAAGACCGACATCCAGGTGCTCATCACCAAGGTCACCGACGAGTTGCCGCTGGAGTCGGACGTCGACCGGGTGCGCAGCAACCTCGCCGCCGGCGGCTGGCCGCTGGCCGGGCCCGCCCAGTGAGCGAACTGCAGGTCCTGCCCGTCCCGTCCGGTGTCGGGGTTCTCGGCCTCCTGCCGCAGCTGTCGGCGATCCTCGACGGAACCGCCCCCGCCGCGCTGCCCGTCCCCGCCGCGGACGAGCGGGAGACCCGGCGACTGACGGACGCACTGCACCCCGGGGAGCCGATCGACGACGGTGTCGCCCTCGTGGTCGCGACGTCCGGGACGACGGGAGTGCCGAAGGGGGCCATGCTCTCCGCGGCCGCACTCCGCGCGAGCGGTGACGCGACGCACGCGCGGCTCGGGGGTGCGGGCTCCTGGCTGCTGACGCTTCCCGCCCACCACATCGCGGGCATGCAGGTGTTGCTGCGCAGTGTCCTCGCCGGCACCGAGCCGGTGGTGATCGACGTGACCGACGGCTTCGACCCCGGTGCACTGCCTGCCGCAGTCGCGTCGATGAGCGGCCCCCGCCGCTACACATCGCTCGTTCCGACCCAGCTGGTCAAGGCCCTCGACCACCCCGACGCCGTGGCGTCGCTGGCCGCACTCGACGCCGTCCTCCTCGGCGGAGCCGCCACCCCCGCCCCCGTCCTACGTCGCGCAACCGACGCCGGCATCACCGTCGTCCGTACGTATGGAATGAGCGAGACGTGCGGTGGATGCGTATACGACGGGGTGCCCCTCGACGGGACCCACGTACGGATCGACGGTGACGGCCGTGTCCTCCTCGGCGGACCCATGCTCGCGTCCGGTTACCGCGGACTCCCCGACCATCCGGCGTTCGCCGAACCCGGCTGGTTCCGCACCGACGATGCCGGCGCCGTCACCGACGGCGTCCTCAGCATCTCCGGCAGGCTCGACGAAGCCATCTCCACCGGCGGTCTCACCGTCGTCCCGCAGGTGGTCGAAGCGGCTCTCGTCGCGCACCCCGGCGTCCGGGAATGCGCGGTGATCGGCCTCCCCGACGAGCGACTGGGGCGCCGCGTCACCGCCGTCGTCGTCGCCGAGCCCGGCACCGCACCGACACTCGCCGAACTCCGCTCCTTCGTCGAACGCACCCTCGACCCCACCGCCGCCCCCCGCGAACTGCACCTCGTCGACACCCTCCCCCTCCGAGGTCCGGGGAAGATCGACCGGCGCGCGCTGGAATCGCGGTTCGGCTAGCGGGTCCGCCCGTCTGCGGAGACATTGGCCAGATGCGCCCGCAATTTCCGCGCGTCTGGCCAAAATCCACGCGGATGCTGTTGTCCACAAGTCGAGCTCTATCCACAGGCTCCGCCGAAATCCCAGGTGAGCGAACCGATCACCACTGCGGGGTGGGGCACGATGTCGCCATGAGCGACGACGTGATCTTCCGACGCAGAGCCTTGGCCGACGGTTTCACCGACTCCGAGATCCGGCATGCACGCGATTCCGGGCGTCTCGTGCGAATCGCGGCGGGTGCGTACGTTTCCGACGAGCACTTCGCCGCACTCGATGCGCCTGCGCTGCATCGGGCCCGCATTGCGGCGGCCCTGCAGTCGCGCCCACCCGGCGTCGTGTGAGCCACACCTCTGCGGCACTGCTGCACGGCATGGACCTCGGCGACCTTCCATTGGAACGGGTGCATCTGACGAGGAACCACGCCTCCGGTGGTGGCCGAACCACGGGAGTCCACGTCCACGCCACACCGTTGGACGCGTCCGACGTCGTCACCCTGGGCGGGCTGGCGGTCACCTCCCCCGCCCGGACTGTGGTCGACACCGCACGCATCTCGACGTTCGACCAAGCCGTCGTCATCGGCGATTCGGCGCTGCATCGTCGACTCGTCTCGCTCGACGAGATTCTGGACGAGGTCGGCCGGGCGGGACCTCGCAAGGGCATCGCGACGGCGCGGCGGGCAGCGAGTTTCCTCGACGGTCGCAGCGAGAGCCCTGGGGAATCGCTGAGCCGCATCCGGATCCGCCAGCACGACCTGCCGTCTCCCGAACTCCAGCACGTCCTCCACGACGGCACCGGTGTCTTCCTCGGCAGAGTCGATTTCTTCTGGAGAGAATTCGGCGTGGTCGGGGAGTTCGACGGTATGGGGAAATACGGCGTCGACGGTGGCCAGGCGGCAGTGGCGGTCCACCGCGAGAAGCTCCGGGAGGACGCGATCCGCGACGCCGGGTACGAGGTCGTCCGGTGGACATGGCGCGACCTGTTCGATTTCGCTGCCGTCAAGGCGCGCTTCGACAGGGCTTGCGCGCGTGCCGGGCACCGGCGCTGACAGACGTTTGCTGAGACATTCGCCGGATTCCGCCGCAATAGCCCCTGATTCCCACCAGTGTCTGAATCCGCAGGACAACGGCGTCCGCAAGCCCGTGCAAGAGGCGTGCAAGCCCGCTGCAAGGAGTGGGCTGCATCGTCTACGGCATGAACCTCACTGCAACTCCCCCAGCCATCGAGGCCGACGGGCTCGTGAAACTCTTCGGCCGTCAGCGCGCCGTCGACGGCGTGAGCCTGTCCGTTCCGACCGGGTCGGTGTACGGAGTGCTCGGCCCGAACGGCGCCGGCAAGACCACGACGGTGCGGATGCTTGCGACGTTGTTGCGTCCGGACGGCGGCGAGGCCCGCATCTTCGGCCACGACGTGGTGCGCGAACCCAACGCGGTGCGCTCGCTGGTCGGTGTCACGGGCCAGTACGCGTCCGTCGACGAGGACCTGTCGGCGGTCGAAAATCTGGTGATCTTCGCCCGGTTGCTCGGTCTGAGCCGGGGCGATGCCCGCCGCAAGTGCACGGAACTGCTCGAGGAGTTCGACCTCACCGAGGCGGCGACGAAGCCGCTCAAGAATTTCTCGGGCGGCATGCGTCGACGTCTGGACCTGGCGGCCAGCCTGATCGCCCATCCCCCGCTGCTGTTCCTCGACGAGCCGACGACGGGTCTGGACCCTCGGACGCGCGCCCAGATGTGGGACACCATCCGCAGGCTGGTCGCGGACGGGTCGACGGTGCTGCTCACCACGCAGTACCTCGACGAGGCGGATCAGCTGGCCGATCGGATCGCCGTCATCGACCGCGGAAAGGTGATCGCGGACGGCACGGCCGACGAGTTGAAGGCGTCCGTGGGCGTCTCCTCGCTGCAGTTGACCCTGGTCGATCGCGGGCAGACCGACGACGCGCGGTCGGTGATCGCCCACACCCTCGGTGTGGAGGTCGCGATCACGCCGGAGATCGGCCGCCTCACCGCGCCGATGACCGATCCGTCGCTCACCGTGGAACTCCTGATCCGGTTGCGCGACCACGGGATCGCCGTCGACGAGATCACCGTCCAGAAGCCGAGTCTCGACGAGGTCTTCCTCACCATCACCGGCCACGGCGCAGACGCCACCGAGGCCGACACCGAACGGAGCGTCGCATGACCACCACCCTCGAATCCCGCACTCACGCGGGCCCCCAACCGATTCCGGAAGCCCGGAACCGGATCAGCCTCGAGCAGTCCGTCGCGAACACGCTGACCATGGCGTACCGGGGACTGCTCAAGATCAAGCACAACCCGGAGCAACTGTTCGACGTCGTCGTCCAGCCGATCATCTTCACGTTGATGTTCACGTACATCTTCGGTGGCGCCATCTCCGGCGACGTGGCGTCGTATCTGCCGATCATCATCCCGGGCATCCTGGTCCAGACGGTGATCACCACGTCGATCGTGACGGGCACCCAGTTGCGGGAAGACATGGACAAGGGCGTCTTCGACCGCTTCAAGTCCCTGCCGATCGCCCGCATCGCGCCGCTGTCCGGTGCGCTCCTCGCCGACGTCGTGCGGTACGGCATCGCCACGACCATCACGTTCGCCGTCGGTATCGCGATGGGGTACCGGCCCGGCGGCGGTGTCGTCGGGGTGGTGTCGGCCGGCGCGCTCGTCATCGTCTGCGCCTTCTCGATCAGCTGGATCTTCGCCCTGATGGGTGTCCTGATGAGCAAAGCGTCGTCGGTGCAGGGCATTTCGATGCTCATCCTGTTCCCGCTGACGTTCATGTCGAACGCGTTCGTGCCCGCCGACACGATGCCGGGCTGGATGCAGGCGTTCGTGAACGTCAACCCCGTGTCGCACGTCGTGACCGCGGTGCGTGAACTCGTCAACGACGGCCACTTCGGTGTCCACGTCGTGTGGTCGCTGCTCGGCGCCGCCGTGATCGTCGCGATCATGGCACCGCTGACGGTCCGGACGTACATGCGTAAGGCCTGACACCCGAAGAACGAAGCGAGCCGGTGGACGCGGGGTCCACCGGCTCGCTTCGCCTATTTCTCCAGTTCGGGGGCGTCCGCCTGCAACTCCCCCACCTCGGTCTTGAGGATCCGCATCGACCGGCCCAGGCCGCGGGCGGCGTCCGGAAGCTTCTTCGACCCGAACAGCACCACGAGCACTACCGCGATGATCGCCCAGTGGCTCGGGCTCAGCGCCCCCACTACTGGGGCTCCTCACCGTCGGGGTACACGGCGTCCACCTCGACCTCGACGAGCCAGCCCGCGGCGGGCAGGCTCGCGACCTCGAGCGCGAACCGGCTGGGACGCGCGGAGTTCCGTTCCATCGGCGCGGCCGGTTCCGCGGTGCCGAGCGGGACCAGTTCGGTGTCACCGGTGCCGAGGTTGGTGTTAGCAAAGAACTGCCGGTAGGCGCGGTTCCAGCCGGCGTAGTCGGCGCGGTCGGTGCCGGGGGCGTTGTCGAGGAACACCCGCATGGTCACGACGTCCTCGAGCGTCAGCCCCTGTGCCTCGAGATTGTCGCGAATCCGCTTCAGCGCGTTGATTCCCTGCGCTTCGGTGATCGTGACTCCGGCCGGGAGTGCGCCGCCCGCGAACACGTCGGTGTCGATGTACGACTCGGGGGTGCCCTCGGGTGCGGCCTTGTTGGACGCGCCCGGGCCGATGCCGCTCGACTTGTAGACGGCGGTGCCGCCACCGATGGCCACACCCTGCGCGATCATCGGATTCGCCTCGCCGGCTTCGAGAACGGACTTCGACACGAACGTGCTGCCGGGCGCTTCCGCCGCCGCCTCCTCGGAGGAGCACGACGTCGCCCCGGCGATCAGAGCGGACGCTGCGAGCGCGGCGGTCACGGCCTTGGTACGAAAAGACTTCACAGTTCACAACTCCTTGTTCGAGGGAAAGGTCAGGCTTCCTGGGCCACGCGCTCGTGGAGGTGGGTGACGACGTCACGGGCGGACGTCAGGGCGCCGTGCTGCCACGCGATCGCGTTGGACAGGTGGTCGCCGGCGAAGTAGATCTTGTCGACGGGTTCGAGCAGCTTCTCGTATTCGGGAGTGGCCGCCCCGCCGTGCGAGCCGCCGCTGCCCGCCCAGTTGGCCCAGGCACTCTCGGAGTACTTGGTGCGCCGCCAGCTGCCCGAGAACGACGACGAGATGTCGCGGGTGTACTTTTCGCCGTGGATCTCCGAGCCCTCCGCGATCGCCTTGGCGAGCCGCTGGCGGTGCGTGAGGGACTCGAACGCTTCCTGCCGCTTGCCGCTGCTGTAGTAGGCGACGACCACACCCCGGTCGGAGTTGTAGTGGTCGTACGGGAACATGATCTGCGAGATGTCCTTGTCGGTGTTGGATGCGCCGCCGTAGATGCGGTCCTCCGTCTCCCACCACCGGCGCGAGTACTCGATGCCGAGCTTTCCGGACGACGACGGCTTGGCCGCCTTCAGCGCGGTGAGCACGTCGGCGGGCAGATTGTTCTGCAGTCGTCCGACGAGGTGCGGCGGGATGGTGCAGATCGCGTAGTCGGCGGTGATCGACTTCTTCGCGCCGCCGGCGGTGTATTCGACGGTGACGCCCTCGGACACGTTCTTCATCGAGGTCACCTCGGCGCCGAAGACGATGTTGTCGGTGCCGATCCGGTCCTGGAACGCGTAGTAGATCCGGTCCATGCCGCCGACCGGGGTGAACATCATCATCGCCTGGTCGTAGCCGAAGTCGAAGCTGAAGTTGCGGCCGATGCCGCTGCGGATCACTTCCTGCATCGCGAACGGCTTCTTCTCGGTGCCGAAGTTCAGGCCGGCCCCGGGTTCGGAATCGTAACCGCGACGGGAGGATCCGAGGTAGCGGCCGTCGTCGGACAGGTCACCGAAGTCGCTGAGGAACTCCGACAGCGCGTCCTTGTCCTCCCGGCTCAGCACCTGGTCCAAGGCGCCCTGATCGGTGGCCTTCTTCAGCAGCTCCGACATGTAGCCGAACGTGTCGGCCTTCGCGGCCCGGTACGTGACGGACTGGCCCGACAGCGACGTGTCGCTCTGATAGTTCACGAACGTGTTGGCGTTCTGGTTTCCGAAACCCTGGATCTCGACGCCGAGTTCGCGGCAGTAGTCGAGCGTGATGTGGCTCTGCGGGATGCGGGTGGCGCCGACGTTGTAGAAGTGCCCCTCCGAGAACGTGCATTTCTGCGTCTCGCCGTTCAGGTCGGTCTCCTCGGTACCGCCCCGGGCGGTCCAGACGCGGCCACCGGGCCGGGTGCGAGCTTCGAGGACCGTCACCGTGTATCCGGCCTTCTGCAGTTCGAACGCCGAACACAGGCCGGCGGGGCCGCCGCCGAGCACGACCACGGAGTGGCTGCCCTTCACCTTCCCGATCAGGTCGCCGGCCGCGAGCGGCTGGAACGCGCGGGCGGGAGCGGCGGTCGACGGTGCGAGCCCGAGCGTCGACATCGCGCCGTACGCGAGTCCCGCGCCCCCGGTGGCCCCGAGGCCCTTCATGAAAGATCTACGTGTGAATGCCAATTCGCGCTCCCATTCTTGCGCCCGGCGACCCGGGTAACTTGTCCGGATTCATCCTGGGAGGAACGCGAGTCGGGAAGTTGTCGGCAGCGAAACAGTCTGAGGCCGGCGAGCGAGAACGGACGCGGGCCGTTCTCACTCCCGAAGCGGAGTTCGACCCGAAACCGAAACTTTTCGGCAACACGACCCGGCTAGTTTCACGCGCATGTCAGCCCTTTCCGACGCCATCGCGCGTTCGTTCGCCACCGGCGAGCCCGAACGTCAGGCCGTGTCGCCGCTGCGTGCGCTGGGCCGGCGGCAGTTGTCGGGCTTCGAGGTTCTCGCCCAGTCGGTGGCCACGACGGCTCCGGCGGTGTCGATGGTGGTCCTGCCCGTCACCATGTTCACCCACCAGATGCTGCTGAGCGGTCTGATCACGATCGTCGTCGCCACGGTGGTGGTGTCCCTGATCGCGGTGTGTGTCTCGCAGTTCACGCGACGCATGGCGGCCGCGGGCGGCCTCTACAGTTTCGTGTTCCAAGGCCTCGGCACGCGTGCCGCGCTGACCGCTGGGGTCGCCATGCTGACCAAGTACGTGGGCAGTGCGGTGATGACGCTGTACCACGGTGGCCAGGCCGTGATCGCGACGCTCGGCTTCTTCGGGCTGGAATTGCGCGAACCCGCCGAACGTCTCCTCGTGTACGCCGGGATCGCGATCGTGATCCTCGGCTGCCTGGTCCGCGGGGTGCGGTTCGCGGCCCTCGCCATCCTCGCCGTCGAATCGTGCTCGTTGCTGTTCATCGTCGGTCTGATGATCGTGACCGGTGCGGGCGGCCAGCACGCCGCGGTGCCGCCGTCCGATTCCGCGTACGGGCCACTGCTCATGACGCTGGCCGCGGTGTTCGCCCTGGCCGGCTTCGAGAGCGCCACGTTCTTCGGTCCGGAGGCCAAGCGCCCGCTCGCCACCGTCACCCGCACCGTGATGCTCACGCCGATGATCTGCGGCGGCCTGTTCATCTTCTCGGCGTGGGCCGCGTGGTCCGGTCGCACGGATACCCTGGTCAATGCGTATCTGCACGGCACCGGCACCGGGGTCGACCCGGCCGTGGTGATCGCCCTGAACCTCGGGTTGGGCACGTCGTGGCTGGCGTCGGCGATGGCGTCGTCGAATGCCGCGTCGCGCCTGCTGTATTCGATGGGGATCGAACGAGTCGTGCCGCGTCTGTTCGCCCGGGTGCACCGGAGCTACCGCACCCCGTACGCGGCGCTGGCGGTCATCGTGTGCGCCGTGTGCGTCGGTGCCGCGACATTCGCCGTCGTCGGCAAATCGACCGGATTTTCTCACGTGCAGTTGATCGCCAGGACCGCGGTGGTCGCGGCGTACGTGCTGGTCGCCGTGGCGTCGGTGCGGTTCCTCAGCCGCATCGGGGAACACACCCCTCTCGTCCTGGCGGCGGGAGTCGCGGGCAGCGCCGCCGGCGGAATCGTCCTGGCCTACATGCTGTTCGTGAACGTGGCCCACGGCTTCGCGATGGTCCCCACCGTGGTGCTGACCCTGTTGCTGTCGGGTTCGGCGTGGCAGGTGTACCTGCGATGGCGCCACCCGGCGAGTCTGCGGTCGATGGGTGTGTTCGACACGGCGGAAACGGATGATGTGCTGCCGGGAGCCGGCGTGTTCGCCACGGACGCCGCCGGAAACCTCGCGTTGACGGCGGCTGGACGTACCCCCGGGTCCCGGTGATGGGCGCCCGAGCGGGGGAGATCGCGGGCCACGAACCACGCGCCGTGCAGAAGGCACTCGCCCTGCTCGAGGCCGTGGCTCAGCTCGGGTCCGGGGCGACCGCGCGAGACATCGCCGCACACGCGGGGATCCCCCAGGCCACGGCGTACCGGCTGCTCAATCTCCTGACCGCCGACGGCTATCTGGTGCGGATCGCCGACCTGTCCGGGTTCGCACTGGGCCGCAGGACCAGACAGCTCGCGGGGGCGGAGGCGGCACCGGACCCGGTCGACCACCACGCCGTGCTCGAGGAACTGCGGGGGCAGGTGCGTTTCGGGATCCATCTGGCGTCGTTCACCGGCGGCCGGGTGCGACTGATCGACCGGGACCCCGACCACGAACTCAGCGGCGAGAACACGATCGCCGCGCACCTACACGCGTCCGCCATCGGCAAGATCCTCCTCGCGTCCCGTCCGGACCTGGTGCCGCCGAGTCTGCGCCGGGTCACGTCGCGGACCGTCACCGACATCGCCGCGCTGCGGGGCGAACTCGACGCCGTCCGTCACACCGGCTCGGCCCGAGAGGTCGACGAGGTGCGGGTGGGCCGCAGCGCCGTCGCCGTCCCGGTGCACGATGCGCAGAACGCGGTGGTTGGATGCCTTGCCGCGATCGGCAAGACCGGACGCCTGGCCGTCGACGATCCCGAACTCACCGACCTCCTGCGATCGTGTGCGGCCCGGGTGAGCGGCCGGGTCCCTGCCTGAGGCCGGCACTCACCTCGAACCGGCGAGCATGTCCAGGATTTCGGCGCGCACCGCGCGACGCGACCAGCCGCCGAACCGCTTCTGCGCCGCCTCCCAGCGGTCCTCCCCCACGCGCTCGACTGCGAACGCGACGTGCCGGGGGTGTCGCAGCGACGCGATGTCCTGCCGGGCCCGGGCCCGGACCGACAACGCCAGCAGGGCGAGGCCCCGATCCTGGTCACCGGCAGCGAGTTCGAAGCACCCCACACCGGCCGCGACGGTTCCGGTGACCGGCAGATCCTGGTAGGCATCCTGTCCCAGCCTCGACAGCGCCGCCTCGGCGAGCTTCGGCACGAACTCCATCATCATCTCCGACCGGCCGTGCAGTACATGTGCGCACACCACCGACGCCGCCAGCATCATTCCGAACGGGTCGGCGTACGGCTCGGACAGCATCCGGGGATACACCATGTCCAGCGCCTCACGGTAACGGGCGAGCCCGCGTTCCACGTCGCCGTCCGCGAGATCGATTTCCGCGAGACTGCCGGTGGCGGCGGCCCGCCATTCGTCCGGCTGGTGGTCGTCGGTCCCGGTGCCTGCACCGCGATGCTCGAGTACCGTCTCGGCCAGAACCTTCCGGCCGGCCTCCACGTCACCGGCGGCGATCAGCGCGGAGGCCTGGAAGCCCCACAGCTGATCCGCCTCCTCCTGCGCACCCAGCTTCCGCATGCCCTCGACAGCATCCTGATAGTGCCGCACCGCGTCCCGGTACTCACCGGACTGGCTCTGCAGTGAACCGAGGAACTGCGACGCCATCGCCGTGCCCCACACGTCACCGATCGCCCCGCACAGTCCGGACACGGTCGTCGCATCCTTCATCGCGCCGCGGAAGTCGCCGAGGTTCTCCCGCATGCTGGCCCGCGCGGACAGGGCGGCCGCGCGGGTCTCCGGATCCTCGGACCGCACGCCTTCCGCGACGATCCTCGCCAGCCGCCGACCCGAACCCAGCGACAGGATGAGCCGCACCGCGAACCCGGTGACCGACGGTAGGTCGGGGCGCTCCCGGAGCACGTGACGCAGCCGGATCCGGGCACGGGCGAGCGTGCGTGTCTGGCCACCGAACACCAGGTGCATCGCCGCGAGCAGGAAGGTGTACGCCACCAATTCCGAACCGACGTCCGTCAGGTCGGCGTCCGCCGTCGACCCGAGAATCCGCGGGGTCCAGTTCATCACTTCCGAGTGCGCACCCCGGATGGCCCACAGGCCGCCCAGCACCGGGAACACGGTCGCCACCGTCTCGGCGTCGTCGCGCTCGACCGCCCACCGCAGGACCGCGAGCAGGTTGTCGTGGTCGGCGTCGATGTCGTCCGCGAGCGCGACCTGGTCGGCGCGGCACCGGCGGAGCGCCTCGGACGCGAACTGGCTTGCCCAGACTCCTTGGCGAGCAAACACTTCCGTCCCCTCGCCGGCCGCCGCGAGCTGTTCCTCGCCATACTCGCGCACCGTCTCGAGCATGTAGTAGCGCAGCGTGTCCGACGTCTCCGATACGGACAGCAGGGATTGGTTGACGAGGCCCTCGACGGCGTCCACGACATCGTCGACGCCGTCCCACTCCGCGATCGTCCGGGCGGCGTCGAGGGTGAACCCGGCCGGGAACCGGCAGAGTCTGCGCAGCGCGATCTGCTGCTGCTCACCCAGAAGCTGCCAGCTCCAGTCGATGACGGCGTGCAGGGTGCGGTGCCGCTCGGGCGACGTCGGGTCGTGGGATCGCAGTAGCGCGAACCGATGCTCGAGCCGTCGGCCGATATCCTCGACACTCATGCTGCGCACCCGGGCGGCGGCCAGTTCGAGCGCGAGCGGGAGACCGTCGAGGGTGCGGCAGACGCTGCGCACCGTCTCCGGGTCGAGGCGCGCGGTGGGCCGCACGGCGCGAGCCCGCGCCGTGAACAGTTGCACGGCGGGCGCGTCCTCGTCGTCGATCGCGAGCGGCGGCAGCGGGTACACGGCCTCGGACGCGAGCATGAGGGGTGACCGGCTGGTGGCGAGGACGGTCAGCTGGTCGCCGGCCGCCACCAGGTCGGCCACGACCTCGGAGCACGCGCCGATGACGTGCTCACAGTTGTCGAGGATCAGGAGCATCGGCCCCGCCGACAACGCTTCCCGGAGCCGTTCCCGCGCCGAATGGACGCGGCTGACGGTGAGCCGGCCCGGCGCGATGTCGACCTCGCTGAGCCCGAGTGTGCTGCTGATCGCCGCGACGACGTCCTCGCTGCTGCGCAGCGACGCGAGTTCCACCAGGGCCACCGACGTCCCCGTGGCTGCCCGCGCACCCAGTTCGTGCGCGAGTCGCGTCTTGCCGGCACCGCCGGGCCCGAGGATGGTCACCACGCGCGAGGACGTGAGCGACCGCTCGATCTCGGCGATGTCCGAATCGCGTCCCAGGAGGGCGTTGGGTGCCGCGCGGAGCCCGATCGCCGTCCGATCCGGCGACACGAGGAGCGGAGCCGCCACGGCACCGGGACGTCCGCCGTGCAGGATCTCGGTGTGCAGAGCGACGAGCGCGGGCGACGGATCGGCCCCCAACCGGGACACCATCCGCTTGCGGAAGGTCGCGAACACGTCCAGCGCCTCGTTGTCCCGCCCGAGCCCGGCGAGCGCCCGCATCAGGTGCGCGTGCCCCTGCTCGTCCAGAGGTTCGGCGGCGACGTGGGCCAGCGCCTTCGGGAGGGCGGCGTCCCAGTCTTCGACCGCCACCAGCGCCGCCAGTTCCGCGGCCTCGAGTTGCCCCCGGACCCCTGCGGCATCGGCGGCGAGTTCCGTTGCGGCGGCACCGCCCGGAAGGTCCGCGCCCGGGTCGCCCCGCCACAACGCGAGGGCATCGCGGATCTCGTCCGGCCCGACGCTGCGACCGTTCCCCCGGCCCTGCAGCCGGCGTACCACGTCCTCCGCGCGCGCCAGATCGACGGCATCCCTGGGCACCGCCAGCCGGTACCCGGCCGGGCCGATCTCCAGCGCTCCGTCCGGCAACGCCGCGCGCAGACGGGAGACCTGCGTGTGCAACGCATTCATCGGGGACCGCGGCGGATCCTCGCCCCACACCTCGTCGATGAGGGCCTGCGCCGACCGGCTCCGGCCGGGATCGCGGGCGAGAGCGACCAGCAGGCTGCGCGCGCGGGTGCCGGGCAGCGGCGCGAGCACGCCCGATCGCCACGTCGATATTTCACCCAACAACGCGACCTGGATCGGTGTGCTTGCCGGTGCCACTCTCTCGTCCACGCTCATGTGCTGGTCCACCGCGTTCGATGGTATTGCACGGCGTGGGTGCGGGCGTCTTCTCGCACGGTGCAAAGATCGGTGCATGGCAACGGCTGCTCAATGGATCGAAGGCGCTCGTCCGCGCACCCTCCCGAACGCGATCGCCCCGGTGCTCGTGGGCACCGGCGCCGCGGCGTCGCTCGGCGGCGCGGTGTGGTGGAAGGCAGTACTGGCACTGGTGGTCTCTCTCGCGTTGATCGTGGGCGTCAACTTCGCCAACGACTACTCGGACGGGATCCGCGGCACCGACGACGAGCGGGTGGGCCCGCTGCGGCTCGTCGGGTCCAAGCTGGTGAAACCGTCGGCGGTGAAGGCTGCGGCCATCGCCTGCTTCGCCGTCGCCGCGGTGGCCGGTCTGGCCCTCGCCGCCACCACCGCGTGGTGGCTCGTGCTCATCGGCGCCCTCTGCATCGTGGGCGCCTGGTTCTACACCGGCGGCAAGAAGCCGTACGGGTACAGCGGGTTCGGCGAGGTCGCCGTCTTCGTGTTCTTCGGTCTCGTCGCCGTGCTGGGCACCCAGTACGTGCAGGCCGAGACGGTGGACTGGGCCGGTCTCGTGTCCGCGATCGCCGTCGGTTCGTTCTCGAGCGCGGTTCTCGTCGCCAACAATCTGCGGGACATTCCCACCGACACCGAGTCCGGCAAGCGCACGCTCGCCGTCCGGCTCGGCGACTCGCGTACCCGAATCCTGCATCTCGTCACGCTGACGGTCCCGTTCGTCGTGACGCTGGTCCTGGTGCTGCGCACCCCCTGGTCGCTCGTCGGACTGCTCGCGCTGCCTCTCGCGGTCCGGGCGAACGCGCCGGTCCGCTCCGGCGGCCTGGGCCTCGCACTGATTCCGGCGCTTCGGGATTCGGGGCTGGCGATGCTGATCTGGGGCGCCGCCACCGCCGTGGCCCTCTCGGTCGCCTGAGCGGCCGCCCGGTCAGTCGCCGTCCGGTAGGACGATGCCGAGGATGAAGTTGACGATCGAGATGATCAGGCCTCCCCACACGGCGGTCCAGAAGCCGTCGACGGTCAGGCCGTAATCGGTCTGGGAGCTCAGCCATGCGGTGAGCAGCAGCATCAGGGCATTGATCACCAGGGTGAACAGGCCGAGCGTCAGGATCAGCAACGGCAGCGACAGCAGCTTCACCAGTGGTTTGACAAAGATGTTGACGACGGTGAACACCGCCGCGATGCCGAGCAGCACCACGATGTCCCATCCGGTTCCGTTGCCCGAACTGGAGATGTCGATGCCCGACACCCAGGCTGCCGCCAGCCAGATCGCGAACGCGTTGATGACGAGGCGTACCAAGAAGGTCATGGGTGCATGCTGGCACACCGTTCGGACAAACGGGAACCGGATAACCCGGGACCGGGAGGGTCAGGCGGCGCGGTCGTCGAGTGCCGCGTGCACGCGACGGCGGAGTTCGCCGACACCGACCTGGACCTCGAGGATCTCCCGCGTCGTGCCGTCGGCCACTCGCAGCACTCCGAGGAAGATGTGCTCGGCGCCGATGTGATCGTCCTTGCGCGCCAGCGCCTCCCGCAGTGACAGTTCGATCGCCTTCTTGGCGTCGCGGGTGAACCCGATGTGCCCCGACTTCCGGCCGAACCACCCGCGCTTCTCCGACGGCTCCTCGGGATCGAGGACGCCCTTGCCGAAGTTCTGCTCGAGGCTCTGCCGCACCGCGTCGAGGTCGATCCCGATCGATTCGAGCGCTTCCGCGTCGGCGTCGCTCAACGCCGTGCCGCGCGTCGCGACGGTCGATCGCGACTTCTCCTCCTCGATGCCGGCGTCGGCGAGGATGCCGTGGACGGGTTCGGTTTGCACGGACAGCAGCGCGAGCACGAGGTGTTCGGGCCCGATCTGGGGCGACTTCAGTACGCGCGCTTCCTGTTGCGCGCCGATCACCACGGCCCGGGCGTCCGTCGAGAATCGTTCGAACATGCGCCGTTACCTCCCTCTCCGGTTGTGCTTCTGATGGACGGCCTGCCTGCTCACCTCGAGGGAGTCGGCGATCGCCTGCCAGGACCAGCCCTGGGCGCGGGCGTTGGCGACCTGGATGGCCTCGAGCCGTTCGAGGAGACGCCGCAGCGCACGCACGGCCCGCAGCCCCTCGGCGGGGTCGGGGCTGCCCGCGGCTGCGGCGAGCGTGGTTGCTTCGGTCATGCATGTCAATTTAGGTTGACACCGACCGGGTGTCAACCCTCCTTGACAGATCCCGGGGGGGGCCGTCAGTACGCGGCGACCGCCCCGTCGACAGCGATCTGCAGTTCCTTCTGCACGACGTGGGCGATGTCCATCGGCTTCGCCGGGAGGTCGAACAGCGGTTCCCCGACGAAGACGCTGGCCGACTTCACGTTCTCGGGGTCGGGCCCATGAGCGTCCGGCCCGTAACTGAGGCCGATGGACAGCAGGACGGGTGAGACTCCGCGATCCGCCGCACGTTTCGCGATGTGACCGATGCCGCTGTTGATGTGCTGCAGGCGGGTCGGGTCGTCCTCGTTGCACGTGCCCTCGGGGAAGATTGCCAGGTTGTCACCGCGACACAGTCGTTCGGCGGAGACGTCCATCATGAGCCGGCCCGCGTCGGCGACCGCCCGGAGTCCGTAGTTCTTGCTGCGGAACACCGGGATGCCGCCCATCATGTCGACCTTCTTGTGCAGGTCGGGGTCGACGAACAATTCATCCTTGGCGAGCACCCGGGTGCGTCCGATCGCGCGGCGCAACGGCGTGTTCCATGCCGTGGCCGCAAGCGTGTACTGATCGCTGTGGGTGATGTGATTGGCGGCGACGATCAGCACCCTGCCGGACTTCACCAGCCCCGCCAGCTGCGCCTTCGCGTCGTCCGCGTACACGACCCGCGGCCGGTACTTCGCATACAGCGACGCGTACGCCAGCTTGGCGAGCATTCGATTCTGCTGATGGTCGCGGTAGTACGCGTACACCGCTTCGTAGTTCTCGAGAGTTACCTCGGGCTTGTCCATCCTCGTCCCCGCTCCGTCGTCCTATCGCCAGGCTACCAACCTACGGTTGCGTAGCCTACGGTGGAGTAAGTTTTGGGAAAGTGCAGGGAAACTGTGCGAACAGCACGATTTCGGGTACAAAAGACCTGTGATCCGCCCGGCCATTTCCACCGACCTGCCCGTTCTGCAAGACATCGAAATCGCGGCGGGTGCGCCGTTTCGTGACATCGGAATGGACGCCGTCGCCGACGATCCCCCGTTCACACTCGACGAGTTGACCGAATACCTCCAGCTGGAATGCATTTGGGTTGCGGTCGACGCAGACGATGCCCCGGTCGCATACGCACTCGTCGCCGTGGTCGACGGGGCCGCCCACATCGAGCAGGTGTCGGTCCACCCCGGCCACGCCCGCCAAGGGCTCGGCGCCCTGCTCCTCGACGAGATCTCGTCGTGGGCGGCCTTCCGCGGACTGCCCGCCCTCACCCTCACCACGTTCGTCGACGTCCCGTGGAACGCCCCCTACTACGAGCGGCTGGGTTTCCGCCCCTTGCCGGAAGACACCCTGACCCCGGGCCTGTCGCGCATCCGCGCCGACGAGGCCCGGCACGGCCTCGCCGCATGGCCGCGGGTCACGATGTCCCGCGCGGTGACGGCGCCGGTGCGGACCGCCGCGACCGCGCCTCAGCCGGGCTGACCCGGCCACTCCCCCGTCGCCGCGAAGCGGTCGAGCACCGCGGCCGGACCCATGAGGTCGATACCCTCCCCGGCCACCCAGTCGTCGTCGAAGTAGGTGTCCGCGTAGCGTTCGCCGCCGTCGCACAGGATCGTGACCACACTGCCGGACCGTCCGGCCGCGAGCATCTCCGCGACGACGGTGAACGCACCCCACAGGTTCGTGCCCGTGGAGCCGCCGACCCGGCGGCCCAGCACCGAACTGGCGTGCCGAGCCGTGGCGATGGACGCTGCGTCGGGCACCCGCATCATCCGGTCGATGACCTGCCCGACGAACGACGGCTCCACCCGCGGCCTGCCGATGCCCTCGATGCGCGAGGGCATCCCCGTCGCGTAGTCGCAGGAGTTGGTGTCGTAGCCGCCGAAGAACGCCGAGTTCTCCGGATCCACCACGAGCAGACGGGTCGCGTGCCTGCGGTAGCGGATGTACCGGCCCAGCGTCGCGCTGGTGCCGCCGGTGCCGGCGCTCATGACGAGCCACTCCGGCACCGGGTGCTCTTCACGAATCATCTGGTGGTAGATCGACTCGGCGATGTTGTTGTTGCCCCGCCAATCGGTGGCCCGCTCCGCGTGCGTGAACTGGTCCATGAAGTGACCGCCCGTCTCCGCGGCGAGCCGTCGGGCCTCGCTGTAGATCTCCGGCGGCCGGTCGATGAAGTGGCAGCGACCGCCCTGCGCCTCGATGAGGGCGATCTTCGCGCCGCTCGTGCTGCGCGGCATGACGGCCACGAAGTCGAGTCCGAGCATCTTCGCGAAGTACGCCTCGCTGACGGCCGTGGACCCCGAGGACGCCTCGATGACCGTCGTCCCCTCGGTGATCCATCCGTTGCAGATCGCGTAGAGGAACAGCGACCGGGCCAGGCGATGCTTGAGGCTGCCCGTGATGTGGGTCGACTCGTCCTTCAGATAGAGCTGCACACCCCATTCGACGGGCAGCGGGTACCGCAGCAGGTGTGTGTCGGCGCTGCGCTGCGCGTCGGCGTCGATGAGGCGGACGGCGTTGTCCACCCAGTCACGCGGAAAGCTCCGGTCGATGACGACGCAGTCGCCGTCCGTCACCGGGACGTGCCCTCACCGCGGAGCCTGGCACGCAGGTCGGCCTGGTCGGCGCGACGCTGCGCGTCGAACGCGGCGATCCCCTCGTTGACCCGCCGGCGGAGTTTCGCGAACAGCAGCAGCGACAGCGGGAGGGCGATGAGGACCGCGAAGATGGCCGCGACGAGCAGCGGCACGGCGACTCCGACGAGTGCGGCCACCCCGAGGATGATGGCACCGATGACGACGACCAGCAGTAGCCGGGCGATCGAATAGATCGCGACGTCGCGCGCCAGCTGCCCCTTGGTCACCCGCCCGTCCGGCTTCGCCGGTGCGCTCGAATCGGCTGCGACGGGGCGCTCGACCTGGTCTTCTGGCTTCTCGGATGACTCACTCACGCCCCCAGGTTACCCATCGCCGAGGCCACCCCTCACACGTCCGACTTATCCGATTTGTCTATTACCTCCCCTTTACCAACATTAGATCGTTCGAGTACCCGGGGTGCCAGATGTCACGATGACCGAGTTCAGTCGCAACAGCGGCCGGCTTCAGCACAGACCAGTCGAAAGCAGTGGAGGACCGTCGATGAGCGCACCCACCTACAACGGACCCGGATTCAGCGGATCCAACGAAGCCCTCATGACCCCGGGCCAGGTGGCTGCCCTGTTCCATGTCGACCCGAAGACCGTGACGCGATGGGCGCACGCGGGCCGGCTCGGATCGCTGCGCACCCCCGGCGGGCACCGCCGCTTCCGCGAGGCCGAGGTCATGCAGCTGCTCCGCTCCCTCACCACGGAGGCGGGCCGACCCTGACGCTGGGCGGGCCGACCCTGACGCTGGGCGGGCCGACCCTGACGCTGGGCGGGCGGCCGTAGGGCTGACCGCGACCGCACTACCCGGGACGCACTGCGACCGGGTAGATGCCCTCTGCCGCCGACGCGGCTACGCTCAGGGATACCGGCTACCCTCGAGCGGTGTAAGGAGGTGCGCGGTGATCTATCTGTTGGCACTCATCGGGCTCGTGACAGTGGCGGTCCTGCTCTGGAAGGCATTCGGCCCGAACACCAGGCCCGTGCTCAGCAATCGGGTGCAGGGACCCGACGACGATCCGGATTTCCTCTGGAAGGTGGATCGGGAGACCCGTCGGAAGAAGTCCGACGAACCCGAGGCCGGTCCGGCGGACCCCGCCGGGTGAGCCGAAGCCGGGGTGCCGGTCGATCCGGCACCCTCGGCGTCATTGCCTCAGCGACGATCCTGTAGCGCGAAACTGGACGCCGGGAAGTCCGACGCCACCGCGGCCGCCAGTTCGAGAAGAGCGGTGCGCGTCTTGGGACGCAGCCGCTCGAGTTCGATCTCGGCGCCCTCTTCGAGGTGCGGATCGAACGGAATCAGCCGGACCAGGCGGCACCGCTGCTCGAAGTGCTCGACGACCTTCGGCAGATCCACCTTGCCCGACCGTGGTCGGACCGCGTTCACGACGGCCACCGACCGGGACACCAGTTCGCGGTATCCGTGGGCGTCGAGCCAGTCGAGGGTCGCGGAGGCGCTGCGGGCGCCGTCGACGGAGCCCGAGCTGACCACCACGAGCGCGTCGGCCTCTTCGAGGATGGTCTGCATGGCGGAATGCATCAGTCCGGTGCCGCAGTCGGTGAGGACGATGCTGTAGAACTTCTCGAGCATCGTGACGGTCCGCGAGTAGTCGTCCGCGCTGAACGCCTCCGACACCGCCGGGTCGCTGTCGGACGCGAGCACCTCGAGCCGGTGCCGGCTCTGCGACGTGTAACTGCGGACGTCGCTGTACTTTTCGATGCTCTGCTCGTCGCGCAGCAGATTGCGCACTGTGGCCGGGGTCTCGAGGGGAATCTTCTGACTGAGCGTGCCCCGGTCGGGGTTGGCGTCGACGGCGATGACGCGGTCGCCGCGCAGTGACGCGAACGTGGAGCCGAGGGTCGCGGTGGTGGTGGTCTTGCCCACTCCGCCCTTGAGGCTCAGCAGCGCGATCTTGTAGCACCCCTGCAGCGGCTGGTTGACCTGCTTGGTCAGCTCGATCCGACGCTGTTCCTTCGCGCTGTTGCCGACGTTGATGTAGCGGCCGGACAGTTGGTACAGCGCCTTGCGCCACCCCGTGGTGGGGGCCGGCTTGACCTGCTTGAGGAGCAGCGACGTCGACAGGTCACGCGCCGACACCGCGTACTGCTGATCGGCATTCGTGTTGTTCGGGCGGGGATGCTGGGGCGCGTGCTGGACCGGCGCCTGCTGCGGCGGCGTGAACGTTCCCTGAGCGGGCGCCTGCTGGGGAGCCGGAGTCTGCTGCGGGGCCGGGGCCTGCTGAGGGGCCGGGGCCTGCTGCGGGACGGGAGCGGTAGCCGGGGCCTGGGTCTGCGGCCGCGCGGGTGCGGCGGAGGGGGCCTGGGCACCGGGCTGCGCGAACGGGTTGGGACCCTGCGGCTGAACGTACGGGGCCTGCCGCGCGGCGTTCCACGCGGCGGCCGATGCGTGGTCGTCCCCGGGCGGATTCGATGCAGGCCGTACCGGCTCCCACATGCCGGCGTTGTTTTCGGACATGGCTGAACATCCCCCTCGTGAAGTCTCCATCGTCTCCACCGAATCACACCGGTCGGAGACGTCGCGGCGGAAGGATATCAGTCGGTGACTACCGTCAGTTGAGGCCCGCGTACGAGTGCAATCCCGACACCACCATGTTGATGATGAACAGGTTGAACAGCATCGCGACGAAGCCCGCCACGTTGATCCATGCAGCCTTGGTGTCGCGCCAGCCCGACGTCGCGCGGGCGTGGAGGTAGGCGGCGTAGATCACCCAGGCGATGAACGACACCGTCTCCTTGGGGTCCCAGCCCCAGAATCGGCCCCAGGCGGCCTCGGCCCAGATGGCGCCGAGGATGACACCCGCGCCGAACAGCGGGAACCCGATGATGGTGGTCTTGTACGCCAGCCGGTCCAGGGTCTGCGCGTCGGGCAGCCGCTCCGCGATCCGCGCGAACACGCCCGTTCCCTCCTCGCCGCGCGGGTACCGCATGCGCAGCAGGAACAGCAGGCTCGCGATGCCCGACACCAGGAACACACCGGAACCGACGCTCACGATGGTGACGTGGATGGGCAGCCAGTACGACCGCAGTGCGGGCACCACGGGCGCCGCGTCCGCGTACAGCACGGTGGCGGCGAGGAACATCAGGATCAGGACGGGGACGAGCAGGAACACCCACATCGACCGGTACGCCGGCTTCGACAGGAGTGCGAGACCGACGACGAGTGCGGCCGCGCAGGCCATCGTCACGAACTCGTACATGTTGCCGAGCGGGAACCGTGCGGTGGCGAATCCGCGCAGCACGATCGACGCGAAGATCAGCACCGTGCCGACGACGAGCACGGCCGCGCCCATGCCGCCGAAGCGCTCGGCCATGGGCTTCTTCGGCTGCTCGACCACTCGGCCGGGAACCGACGGCGCATCGGCCGGACGGGCGCCGGAGCCTGCCGACACGAGTTCCCGGTCCTGCACGGCCTGCGCCCGGCTGGACGCGTACTGCACGATGAGCAGCACGAGTGCCAGCACCAGAACGGTGAAGGCTGATCGGAAGGCCCAGTCGCTGTACTGCGCCAGTGTCTCGTTGGTCGTCATCGTTGGCTCTCCTGCGCGTCAGGCTTCGTGTCGTCCGTGAGCAGACGGGTGCAGAGTCGGCCGAACTCGTCGCCCCAGCCGGCCTGATCGGTCCGGGCGAGTCCACCAAGCTCTACTACAGTACGTCGTGGGTCAAGATCGGAAGCGTCCGCGGGGTAGATGCGGGCCCAGACGCGACGACGCTTGACCAGCAGCGAGACGAGCAATCCGGCCATCATCGTCAGCGCCGACACCAGCACCCACTGCTGCGCCGGGTCGTGCGAGACCTGCAGGTTCACGAAGTCCACCGCACCGTCGAACCGCACCTGGGTGCCGTCAGCCAGCGTCGAACTCTCCCCCGGTTTCAGATTCACCCGGTCCTGCTTCACGAGCCGGCCCTGATTGATCAGTTCGGTGTTCAGCGAGAACAACGACTGCGGATTGCCTGTGTCGAGGCCGGTGTCGCCCTTGTAGATGTCGATGGCCACGGCCGGGTCGTTCATGGCCGGGTAGCTCGACGCCAGCAGATTGCCGTGGAACAGCGCGGTCGGGGCGAACAGTCCCTCGATCGCGATCTGATTCTTCCGGCGCTCGTCGGTGTCCGTGTACATGCCGCCGGGCGGGTCGAACCGCATCGCGCCGCTGCTGAGGAACGTCGTCGCGTCGTCGGGCCGCCACTGCAGCGTCTCGGTGCGGGTTTCCCCGTTCGGGAACGTGACGGTGAACGTCGGCGCGTACCCGTGCCCCTGCAGGTAGACGCGGTCACCGTCGACGCGCAGCGGGTGATTGACCTGCAACTGTCCGTCCCGCCACGTGTTCGTCTCGAGGTCGTCGCCGGCCTGGTAGGCGATGTTGGATGTGAACATCTCGGCCTGACCGCTGTCGAGGTAGTCGGCCGCGAAGTCCTTGACCTTGACGCACAGCGGCGTCATGCCGGTGCCGTCCTGCGTGTTGCCCGCCTTGAACGAGTCGAAGACCGCGGGCGACGTGGTGCAGAAGCCGGGACCGTTGTTGGCGACCACGATGACGTTGCCCTCGTAGCCGAACAGCTTGCCGACGGCGATCGCGACGAGCAGCGCCACGAGCGACAGGTGGAAGACCAGGTTGCCGAGCTCGCGGAAGTAGCCCTTCTCCGCGGAGATGGTGATCTCGCCGTCGTGCGCGGCGCGCTCCCCGCCCGCGCGGGTCTCGACCCGCCACCCTTTCAGGTGGGTGCGGATGCGGGCGGCGAGTTCCTCCGGTGACTCGTCGACCCGGTCCTCGTGGTGGTGCGGCAGTCGCGCGAGGTTCCGCGGGGCAGGCACCGGACGGGTGCGCAGTGCCTTGGCGTGGTCGACGCAGCGCGGCAGGATGCAGCCGACGAGGGAGATGAAGAGCAGGACGTAGATCGCGGTGAACCAGAAGCTGCCGAACACGTCGAACAGCTCGAGCTTGTCCATCCACGGTCCGAGGGTCGGCCGGTTCGAGATGTACTCGTCGACCTTGCCCGCGTTGAGGCTGCGCTGCGGGAGCAAGGCGCCGGGAATGGCCGCGAGGGCCAGCAGGAACAGCAGCACCAGCGCGGTGCGCATCGACGTGAGGCCACGCCAGGTGTTGCGGACGACCGCGAACGCGCGGCCGGGCAGCGATTGGCGGGGCACCGGTGTGGCTTCCGGGGCCTCGGGGGTCTGGGTGTCGCTCATATCGGCAGAGTCACTTCCGAGATAAAGGCGTCGCGAACCCAGCCGACGAACTGGTCCCACGCGCCGGTGACGAGGGCGATGCCCACGGCCACCAGCATGATTCCGCCGAAGATTTGAATGGTCCGCGCGTTCCGGCGCAGCCAGCCGACACCGCGCAGCGCGCGGGACGAGCCGAGCGCCAGGATCACGAACGGCAACCCGAGGCCGAGGCAGTACGCGACGATCAGGGCCACTCCGCGGGCGGCGGTGGCACCGTCGGTGCCTGCGGCCAGGGAGATGACACCCGCCAGGGTGGGGCCGAGGCACGGGGTCCAGCCCAGCGCGAACACGGCACCGAGCAGCGGGGCCCCGGCCAGACTGGAGATGCGGCGCGGCTCGAGCCTCGTGTCGCGCTGCAGGGCCGGGATCAGGCCGATGAACACCAGGCCCATGGCGATGGTGACCACCCCGCCGACCCGCATCAGGATGTCGCGGTTGATCGCGAGCGCCGAGATGGCGCCGAACACCGACGCGGTGGCCAGCACGAACACCACGGTGAAACCGGCGACGAACAGGGCCGCGGCGCCCGCGACCCGCAGCCGACCGTCGGCGACCGTCTTCGTGCGGGTGGCCGCCTCCTCCGCGGTCACGGCCGGGGCGTCCGCGCCGACCACACCCGCGAGGTAGGACAGGTATCCGGGAACGAGGGGCACGACGCACGGCGACGCGAACGACACCAGACCGGCGAGGACGCACGCACCGAGCGCGAGCAGCAGCGGTCCGGATGCCGCGGTGGACTGGAAGGCGTCGCCGACGCCGCCGGCGAGAAGGGTAGTGCTGGTGCTCACGATTCCTGCGCCACCCGTTCGACCACCGGCTTCAGGTCCTCGGCGAGCAGTTCCTTCAGGAACACCGCGGCCACGCGGTGGTCCCGGTCGAGCACGATCGTGGTGGGGATGACGCTCGTAGGGTAGTTCTGCCCCAGCGCGATCATCGTCCGCATGGCGGGGTCGTAGATCGACGGATACGACACCTTGTTGTCGATCACGAAGTCCTGCGCCTTGTCCTGCTGGTTGTCCCGCACGTTGATCCCGAGGAACGACACTCCCTGATCCTTGGTCTCCTCGTACACCTGCTCGAGGTCGTTGGCCTCACCCCGGCACGGGCCGCACCACTGCCCCCACACGTTGAGTACCACGACCTGCCCCTCGAAATCGTCGAGCGAGGTGGTCTTGCCCTCGGTCATCAGGTCGGGTCCGGACACCGTGCCGATGGTGCCGCGGTCAGCAGGCGGGTCGTAGAAGATCTCGGTCTGCCCGCCCGGCGACACGAAGTCGAACGTGCCGCCCTGGGCCACGGCGTCGTCGCCGGACGCACACGCCGACAGCGACACCGCGGCCGTACAGATCACCGCGAGAAGCCCGGCGAAGCGCCCCCGACTCATGCCCCGGTCACCCTCGGATCCGACGCGCCCGCGGGCTCCGAGTACACGATGTCGATGAGGGTATCGCCCTCGTAGACGAGGGAGGTCAGCGACGCGAGACCGCACTGACGGTGCCGCGGGTCGTGCCACAGCCGCTCCCCCTGCAGGAATCGGCGGAGGGTCCAGACGGGGAGTTGGTGGCTGACGACGACGGCTTCGTGGCCCACCGCCGACACGCGGGCGCTGTTGACGGCGGCCAGCATGCGGTGCGCGATCTGCAGGTACGGCTCGCCCCACGACGGGGTGAACGGGTCGCGCAGTTTCCACCAGTGCCGGGGACGGGACAGCGCGCCGTCGCCGACGGACACCTTGAGGCCCTCGAATTCGTTGCCTGCCTCGATGAGGTTCTCGTCGGTCGCGATCTCGACGCCGTGCGCGTCGGCGATCGGAACCGCCGTCTCCTGCGCGCGCTGCAGCGGCGAGGACACCACGTGGGTGATGTCGTGCTTGGCCAGCACCGACGCCACCGCGCGGGCCTGCGCCTCACCCGTCACCGACAGCCGGAACCCGGGGAGCCTGCCGTAGAGGATTCCTCGCGGGTTGTGCACCTCGCCGTGCCGGAGCACGTGCACGATGGTGCGGGTCTGTGTGTGGTCGGGATGATCGGCTTCGGTCACGTTGCGATTCCTCGGGTCGGGACGGGAGGGCGGGTGGGTGTCGGCGGCAAGGCTGCCGGCCGCGAGGGGGGAGGACACGTCAGGGCTGGACGGCCGCGGCGGCGGCCTTCGCGGCGTGCGGCAGGGCGTCGGCGATGATCGAGAAGGCTCTGTCGTCCATGGCGGCGGAGACGAACCACGCCTCGAACGCGCTCGGCGGCGGGTACACACCGCGTGAGAGAAGCCCGTGGAAGAACGCCGGGAAGCGCCAGGTCTGGGCGGCCTTGGCCTCGGCGTAGTTGGTCACCGGGTCCTCGCTGAAGAACACGCTGAGCATCGTGCCTGCGGTCTGCACCCGGTGCGGCACACTCTCGGCGGTCAGCGCGTCGGACAGCAGGGTCCGCAGGGTGGCGCTGTTGCGCTCGAGTGCGTCGTACACGGCCTGGTCCGCGGCGCGCAGGCTGGCGAGCCCGGCGGCGACGGCGACGGGGTTCCCGGACAGGGTGCCCGCCTGGTAGACGGGTCCGGCCGGGGCGAGATGGGCCATGACGTCGGCGCGGCCACCGAATGCGGCGGCGGGCAGACCGCCGCTCATCACCTTGCCGAACGTGTAGAGGTCACCGGCGACGCCGTCGAGCCCGAACCAACCGGCGGAGCTGACGCGGAACCCGGTCATCACCTCGTCCATGATGAGTAGGGCGCCGTTGTCGCTGGTCAGCTTCCGCAGGCCCTCGTTGAATCCGGGGTGCGGCGCCACTGCGCCCATGTTGCCGGCGGCGGCCTCGGTGATGACGCACGCGATCTGGCCCTCGTTCGCGGCGAAGGCCTGGACGACGGCGTCGAGGTCGTTGTAGGGAACGACGATGGTGTCCTCGGCCTGCGCGCCCGTCACGCCGGGCGATGTCGGGAGGCCGAAGGTGGCGAGCCCCGAGCCGGCGTCGGCCAGCAGCGCGTCGACGTGTCCGTGGTAGCAGCCGGAGAACTTGAGGACCTTGGTTCGGCCGGTGAATCCGCGGGCCAGGCGGACGGCGCTCATGGTGGCTTCGGTGCCGGAGTTGACCAGGCGCACCTTCTCCACCGGCGCAACCCGGCCGACAATCTCCTCGGCCAGTTCGATCTCGCCCTCGGTGGGCGCGCCGAACGACAGGCCGGTGGCGGCCGCCTTCTGCACTGCCTCGACGACGGCGGGGTGCGCGTGACCGAGGATCATCGGTCCCCAGGAGCAGATGAGGTCGACGTAGTCGTTGCCGTCGACGTCGGTGAGCGTGTAGCCGGACGCTTCCTTGATGAACCGCGGGGTGCCGCCGACCGAGTGGAAGGCTCGCACCGGGGAGTTGACGCCGCCGGGAATGACCAGATCAGCCCTCTCGAAGAGCTGGGCGGAGCGGGATGCGTGCACGTCGGGGTCACCGGAGGAAACAGTCACGGCCACCAGTGTCCCAGTTCTGTCGAATTTGCCAACGACAGGGTGTAGTGGGTGGCCAGGATCACTCTGCCCGATCCGTCGCGCCGGGTGGTTCCGGGACGAGCGAGGCGAACATCGCCCTCATCTCCTCGGACAGTTTCAGCAGTTCCACGTATCCGCCGAGCGGGCCGCCCTCGAGGTACGCGAACTCCATCCCGACGCCCTCGAACCGGCCCCGCTGCACCACCGGCAGTCCTCGACGTCCGGCTTCGGCGAGGGTGTCCTCGAAGTCGTCGGGGACCCAGGCCACGTGATGGACGCCGGGACCGGTGGTCTCCAGCTGTTCCGTGTAGAGGTTGCGTCCCGACACCGGCTGGATCAGCTCGAGCTGCTGTCCGCCGGCGTATCCGAGGGACACGTGGACCACGTAGTCGGCGGGCTGCGCGCGGTACGTGCAGTGCTCGGGTCCGAAGTGCACGTCCGGGAGCCGCAACCATCGCGCGACGCCGAGCTGCTCGGTGAAGTACCGCTCGGCAGCCTCGATGTCGTCGACGACCCAGCAGATCTGGAAGATCGGGCCAGCGACGAGGCTCACGCCATCTTCCCGTTGTCCACCGAGTACACGGCTCCGTGGATGGCGGACGCGTCGTCGGATGCGAGGAAGGCCACCGTCTTCGCCACGTCCTCGGGTTCCATCAGCCCTCTCGGGGAGGCCGACTTCAGGACGAGCTCGAAATCGACGCCGTCGGGGAACGCGAAATTCGTGACCTGCGGTGTCATCATCCCGCCCGGGCAGACGGCGTTGATCCGCAGCGGTGTGCCGGTGAACTCGAGTGCCATCGCGCGGGTGAGACCCACCAGTCCGTGCTTGGCGGCGCAGTAGCCGGCCGAGTACGCCTGCCCCTGCAGTCCGGCGACGGATGCGACGTTGACGATGTTGCCTCCGCGGTCGAGCAGATGCGGCAGCGCTGCCCGCGACAGGTAGAACGGCCCGTTCAGGTTCACGGCGAGATCGTGTGCCCAGTCCTCGTCCGTGACGTCCGCGGTGTGCCGGAGGGTGTGCGAACCGGCAACGTTGATCAGGACGTCGAGACCGCCGAGCCCGGCGACGCAGGCTGCCACGGCCGCGCTGCACGCTTCCGGCGACGCCACGTCCGCCGGTGCACAGCGCCCCGCGGCCTCCGGCCCGGCGATCCCGATCATGGCCTGCCGCAGCGCATCCCCGTCCCGTGCGACCCCGAAGACGAGGGCTCCCCGGTCGGTGAGGAGCCGGGCCACGGCGTGCCCGAGCCCCGAGGAGGCCCCGGTGACGAGAGCGACTTTCCCTGCGAACGTTCCCCGATCCGTGTCATCCATCAGTCGATGATGCACTGCGTGCCGATCGGAGGTTCACAGATTGCCGCGCGCCGCCTGCTCACGCTCGATGGATTCGAACAGGGCCTGAAAGTTGCCCGCCCCGAATCCGAGCGAACCGTGCCGTTCGATCAGCTCGAAGAACACGGTCGGCCGGTCGCCGAGCGGCTTGGTGAAGATCTGCAGGAGGTATCCGTCCTCGTCGCGGTCGACGAGGATTCCGCGCTTCTGCAGTTCCTCCACCGGCACCCGGACCCTCCCGATCCGGGCACGCAACCGCGGGTCCTCGTAGTACGCGTCGGGTGTGTTCAGGAATTCGACGCCCTCGGCCCGCAGCGCGTCCACCGTCGCGAGGATGTCCCCGGTCGCGAGGGCCAGATGCTGGCAGCCCGGCTCACCGTAGAACTCGAGATATTCGTCGATCTGCGACTTCTTCTTTCCCACCGCGGGTTCGTTGAGCGGGAACTTCACCCGGTGGTTGCCGTTCGCCACGACCTTCGACATCAGCGCCGAGTACTCCGTGGCGATGTCGTCGCCGACGAATTCGGCCATGTTCGTGAATCCCATGACGCGGTTGTAGAACCGGACCCAGTGATCCATCCGGCCCATCTCGACGTTGCCGACGGCGTGGTCGAGCGCCTGGAACAACCGCGGGGGTTTACCCGGTCGCGCCGCGAAACCGCTGGAGCGCGCGACGAATCCGGGGAGGTAGGGGCCGTCGTACCGGCTGCGGTCGACGATGGTGTGCCGGGTGCTGCCGTACGTGGCGATCGCCGCGAGCCGCACGGGGCCGAACTGATCCGTGACGTCGCGCGGCTCCTCGAGAATGGCGGCCCCCTGCGAGCGGGCGTGCGCGATGCAGCGGTCGACGTCGAGCACTTCCATCGCCAGGTCCACGACGCCGTCGCCGTGCGCCCGGTGATGGTCCGCGAGCGGGCTCTTCGGATCGACGGCGCCGTGCAGCACGAACCGTGCCGACCCCGACTCGAGGACGAAGGACTTGTGCGAGCGCTGACCGGTCTCCGGCCCGGCGTAGGCGACGAGGGTCATGCCCCAGGTGGAGACGAAGTACTGCATGCTCTGCGTCGCGTTGCCGCACGCGAATACCACGGCATCCATCGCGACCACGGGAAACGGATCCGACGCGTCGTCGTGTTCGACGAGCCCGACCAATTGCCGGAGCTCGTCGGTCTCCAGATGTGCGGCCACCTCGCGGGGCGTCAGGCGAATGTCGGCGATAGTCATATCTCACTGTGATCCAGCACACATCACTGCGCAACGGTGCCTCTTGACGCTGTTCAATCTGTACAGAATGCTGGACGAAAAGACGGTTGGACCCTACATATTGACCAGGGACGCCATGAGTATCGATCAACTCGACGCCACACTGCTCGACCTGCTCCACGCCGAGCCGAAGGTCGGGGTGCTCGAGGCGTCGAGACGCCTGGGAGTGGCGCGTGGCACCGTTCAGGCGCGTCTCGACCGGCTCGAACGCACCGGCGTGATCACCAGTTCGGCACCGACCCTCGACCCGGAGGCACTGGGGTTTCCGGTGGTCGCGTTCGCCACCCTGGAGATCGCCCAGGGCAACGGGCACGCCGCGGTCGTCGAGCATCTGACCGCCATCCCCGAAGTTCTCGAAGCGCACACGATTACCGGAGCCGGCGACGTCCTGGTCCGCGTGGTGGCGCGCACCCACGCCGACCTGCAGCGGGTGATCAACTCGATCGTGGACGGGCACAACGTTCTTCGCTCGTCGACCGTCATCGCGACGCAGACCCAGATCGCCCTGCGTCACGAGCAACTCGTCCGCGCGGCGGTCCCTCCGCCCACGGTCAGCGGTCCTCGGGACTCAGCTCGTCCAACAGTGAATTGAGCACGGAGCAGGCGTCGTCGAACCGGTCGTGGCCGACGATGCCGCCCCAGTGGTGCTCGATCTCGGCGACCCGTACGGCGGCGTCCTGCAGCGCCTGCCGTCCCCGCGCGGTCGGGACGACCAGTTTCGCCCGCCTGTCCCGCGTGTCCGGAACCCGCTCGACGTACCCGAGGTCCTCGAGATCGTTGATCAGTTCGGACGCGGCGGACAGACTCAGTTCGGCCCGGGAGGCGATCTCCGTCAACCGCCGGCCCTCCCAACCGATGTTGCCGAAGATCTGCAGATGCGGCGGGCGGATGTCGCCGTAACCGCGTTCCGCCATGGGCTCGCTCAACTCCCGGCGGAACTCGTGCAGCAAACGAACCAGCAACTGCCCCACCGCAGGGCGATCGGACGGCAGACCTCTTGACCGTTCCATGACACAGGAGAATACTACGGTTACCGAAGTTTCGGTTTCCGAAGCATTACTCGACACAGCACCTGGGGCATCCCATGGACACACAATCGATCACCCGGACCGTCCCGACGAGCGTCGGGAACCTCGCCGTCCACGTCACCGGTAGCGGACCGCCGACCGTGCTGTGGCACAGCCTTTTCGTCGACTCGACGACGTGGGCACCCCTGCGCAGCCATCTGGTCGCGCACCGGCAGTTGATCTCGATCGACGGACCCGGCCACGGAGCGAGCACCGCCGTACCGCGCCGGTTCACGATGGAGGAGTGCGCGGAGGCGGCGATCACCGTCCTCGACGTACTCGGCGTCACCGAGCCCGCCGACTGGGTGGGCAACGCCTGGGGTGGACACGTCGGGCTCGTCGCGGCCGCCGACACTCCCGACCTGTGCCGCACCGTGGTCACCATCGGGACACCGACCCAAGCCCTCACCCGCAGGGAACGCGCCAGGATCGTGCCGATGGTGTGGGCCTACCGCATCGCCGGGCCGATTCCACCGCTCACGAATGCGGTGATGAACGTCCTTCTCGGCACCGAGCTTTCACGAACGCAGCCGCAACAGTTCCAGGCCGTCTCCCGGACCTTCCGGCAGGCACCACGCCGCGGCATGCACCAGGCGATGCAGTCGATCATGCTGCACCGCAAGGGCCTCGGCCCTCTCCTCCCCCGGATCGGAGCGCCGACGCTGATGGTCGTCCCCCGCGCAGACACGATGATCTCCCTCGAGCAGGCACGGGCCGCCGCGGCGACGATGCCGCACGCCGCAGCCACCACGGTGGACGGCGCCGGCCACATCACACCATTGATCGCCGACCCGGCCGCACTCGCCGACCTGATCACCGCGTTCTGGCGCGACCCCGTGGGATATCTCGCGATGATCAGCACCTCGGCCTGACTCGACTGGTCCACGCATGACGAGCGGCCACCCGATCCCGGACCCCGTCGGTCCGGGCCAGGAATCGGTGTGGGACTACCCGCGGCCACCCGTGGTCGAGCAGAGCGGCGAGTTGGTGGAGGTGCGGTTCGGCGGGCAACTCGTCGCACGCACACGCAACCCGCTGCGCCTGCTCGAGACGAGCCACCCGCCGACGTACTACCTGCCGCGCACGTGTTTCGCCGAGGGGGTCCTGCGTCCGGTTGCCGGGAGCACGGTGTGCGAGTGGAAGGGGCGGGCGGATTATTTCGACGTCGTCGCGGGCGGACACGTCGCCGAGCGTGCGGCGTGGCACTATCCGCGGCCGGTCGCCGGGTACGAATCTCTCCTCGGGCACGTGGCGGTCATGCCGGGATCGGTGGACGGCTGTTTCGTCGGCGGCGAGCGGGTTCGGCCCCAGACGGGGGGCTTCTACGGCGGGTGGATCACCGATCAGGTGGTCGGCCCGTTCAAGGGCGGGCCCGGGAGTCGCTTCTGGTGAACGCCTCACCCACTACCGTGGGACTCGTCCGTCTCCCACGGCGGCAGGTCGTCGACGATCAGGGCGACGAGCCACGGCAGGGGCAGCGACACACCGATGATCGCCACGGCCACCCACGGGTTACCGGACAGACCGTAGACCACCGCGGACAGCACGAACGCGAGAATCCTGAACGACGCCACGATCACGTACTTGCGCACCCGCACCCGATGCTGTTGTTCGAGTGACACCGATGCCGTGGTGATACTGATCGGGTGGCGGGCGGTGCCACTCGGTGCGGACGTCCACCGGAAGGTCGGGCCCGTGACGAGGGACCGTAGTGCGTGGGAAATGCTCACCACACCGGAATACCCAGAGCATTGCCGCATGCAACGCCCATCACCGGTGTTACGGCCGGCCGGAGGAAGGCTTCGGCACCTTCGGTGTCCCCTGATCGCCGGACCTGTTCCTCGACCGACATCACGCGCCTCGGAGCGACCGCTACTGTCGAGTCATGGCCACCACAGCTGACCACCTGAGAAGCACCCTCGACGGACGCTGGCGGGAGGTACGCGAGCGCGTCAGGGCGGAATTGTCCGGATCCCCCGACTTCGCACCGCACTACACCCCCGACCTCGACGAGGCCCGCGCCAAGACGCTGGCGCAGTTGCGTCTGCTCGCGAGCAACGGCTACGCCGCCGACGGATTCGCGAAAGACCACGGCGGCACCGGTGACGCCGGCGCCGCAGTCACGAGCATCGAGATGCTTGCGATGTCGGACCTGTCCCTGATGGTCAAGGCGGGCGTGCAGTGGGGACTGTTCGGCGGCGCGATCGAGAACCTCGGTACCGCGCGCCATCACGAGGCGTACGTGAAGCGTCTCGTCGATCTGGATCTGCTGGGGTGTTTCGCGATGACCGAGACGGGTCACGGCAGCGACGTGCAGGCCCTCGAGACCACCGCGACGTACGACGCGGACGCGGGCGAATTCGTCATCCACTCCCCCACACCGTCCTCGCGCAAGGACTACATCGGCGGGGCGGCGCAGCACGCGACGATGGCGGCCGTGTTCGCGCAGTTGATCACGGGCGGCGAGTCGCAGGGCGTGCATTGCTTCGTGGTGCCGATCCGGGACGAGGACGGCAACGACCTCCCCGGCGTCCACACGTCGGACTGTGGCTACAAAGGTGGACTTCCCGGCGTCGACAACGGCCGAATCACGTTCGACCAGGTCCGAATTCCGCGGGAGAACCTGCTCAACAAATACGCCGACGTGGAACCCGACGGCACGTACACCTCGCCGATCGACAACGCGAACCGCCGATTCTTCACGATGGTGGGCACTCTCGTGCGGGGACGCGTCACGGTGGGCGGGTCCGCCGGCGCCGCCGCCCGCGTCGCATTGTCGATCGCCACCCGATATGCGTTGCAGCGCAGGCAGTTCAATGCCCCGCAGGCCGAGGACGAGGTGCTGCTCATGGACTACCTCGTCCACCAGCGCAGGCTGTTCCCGTTGATCGCACGCTCCTACGCTCTGCAGTTCGCGCAGAACGAGCTCGTCGCCAAGATGCACGAGATCCAGAGCAGTGCCGACGCCGACCCCCAGGAACAGCGTGAACTCGAGGGCCGCGCCGCCGGGCTCAAGGTTGCGAACACCTGGCACGCCACCCGTGCGATCCAGGAGGCCCGTGAAGCGTGCGGCGGCGCCGGGTACATGGCCGAGAACCGTCTCACGGCGCTCAAGGCCGACACCGATGTGTTCACCACGTTCGAGGGCGACAACCACGTCCTGACGCAGCTCGTGGCCAAGGAACTGCTCACGTCCTACGCGGACGAGGTGCGCGGCATGAGCCCCGTCGAATGGATGCGCTTCGCGGCCACCACGGTTTCCGACGTCGTCAAGAAGCGCACCGCCGCGCAGCAGATCATCCAGACGATCCTCGACACGCGGCAGGACAACGAGGAGGACGGCAGCCTCTTCAACCGCGGCACGCAGCTGACGATGTTCGAGGACCGCGAGCAGTACCTGCTCGCGACCGCCGCCCGTCGCCTCCAGGCTGCGCAGAAGCGCGAGGAGAACCCGTTCGACGCCTTCAATTTCGTGCAGGATCACGTGCTGCACGCCGCGCAGGCGCACATCGACCGGGTGGTGCTCGAGGCGTTCGTCGCCGGCATCGACGAATGCGAGGACGACGACGCCCGCGACCTGCTGAGCGATGTCTGCGACCTCTACGCGCTGAGCGTGATCGAAGAAGACAAGGCATGGTTCATGGAGCACCGGCAGCTGTCGGTGGAGCGGTCGAAGGCGGTGCAGCGGGGAATCAACGAGCGCTGCCGGTCGCTGCGGCCGCACGCCCAGACGTTGATCGAGGGCCTCGGGGTTCCCGAGGCGCTACTCGGCTCCGCGATGCTCGACGGTCCCGGGACCGACACCGTCCGCAAGACCCAGATCTTCCGATGACGAGGACGGCTCGGCGGGTTCGCCCGCCGGGCCGGACCGGAGCCGGCGCACCGAATCGATCACCAGCAACCCCGCGACCGTCAGCAGTCCGGCGGCGACGGCGATCCACGACCCCGAGTACGCGGTTCCCTCGAAGGAGGGTGCACCCGGCGCCACGGGACCGAACTCCGATGTGACCTGCGCGTGGTTCCAGCACCACACCGCGGCGACGACACCGGCCACGGCACCGACCCACTCCGCTGTCACCACCGCGGTCCGGCGGTTCATTCCGCCGACCCGCCCGCCGACTTCGCGAGCAGCGATTCGAGCTGCGCGCGCAATGCCTCGTCGTCCTTCGCCCACGCCTGCACCAGGGCGCCGCCCCGCAGTCGCAGTCCGATGCCCGTCCGCCGGCGGGGAACCGCGGACAGCTCCCCCAGACTCCGGGCGGTTTCCCACGGCTGCTGCTCGTACGACTCCGGGTCGGCGGGGGGCATGATCTTCACGATCTCGGTGATCGGCACGTCTTCGGTGCCCTGCCGCAACGACGACGTCGTGAGTTCGACGCTGGCATGCCTACGGGCGGCCACCACCTGCACGTAGACGAAACCGCTGAGCAACACTGCGAACAACGACAGCGCGAACCAGTGCACCACCGGGCCGGTCAGTAGTTCGATGATCAGCGCGATCAGGCAGAAGACCGGGCCGAACGCCACCATCCGCCAGCGGGCGCCGGGCTCACTGAACAGGACGGCTGGTTCGCTCACACGCTCATCCTGCGACATCGTGGCGCGCGAGGAAAACGTGGGGCACGTCAGGAGAGGGCGCCCGGGATCACGACGAGCAACAGAGTCAGCAGCACGAAGGCCACGATGATGGCGAACATCAGTGCTTCTTTGCGAGACCCGTGTGCTCGATCGTCAGCGCGCATGGAGAAAAGTCCTTCGGTCGAAATGAAGTCTGCGGTCTGCCCTTGTGACGTACTTCACGGTACATCTTTATATTTCACGAGCAAATCGAAGCTACTCGTCGGAGGGGGGCAACCTCAAAAAGTAGCTGTTGGAATCCTTGCGGTGCATCAGCACGACGGCTCCGACGGCCACCACGGCCTGGAGGATCTGCACGCCGCCGAGAGCGAGCGCGGTGCCGCTTCCGTCGGATCCGATGCCGAAGAGCACCGGGACGGTCCACACCACCACCATCATCACGCACGCGATGGTGAGCAGCATCCTGGCCCAGTTCCGGCCCTTGCGCATGAAGTGCACGAACAGGAGGAACAGCCCGGTGAGGATCAGGATGAGGACGACCGTGAACCCGATACCCACGTAGAACAGTTTCTCCACGCTGTCGCGGCTCATGTCGACCTCGCCGGATGTGACGCTGGGGTTGTTCATCAGTTCGTCGACGAACGTCGACTTCTCCCCCACCACCAGAACCATCGCGGCCAGCGCCTGGATCAGCCCGAGCCCGGCCACCGCCCACAGCAACTGGGCTGCCGTGCCCACGTCGACCGGTGCCGGACGTTCGGGCTTCGGCTGCGGCACCGGCGGGGGGTACGGGAAATCGTGCGGAGACGGGCTCTGCTGATGCGGAGCCTGGTGCGGCGGTGTCGGTGGCCACTGCTGGGTCATGGCACTACCGTATCCGCCGACGAGACGATCACAACCAGCCGGCCGCTTCGGTCGCCCAGTACGTCAGCACGACGTCCGCGCCAGCGCGGCGGATACTGGTCAGCGATTCGAGGATCGCGGCGTCCCGGTCGATCCAGCCGTTCTGCGCGGCGGCCGTGATCATCGAGAACTCGCCCGAGATCTGATACGCCGCAACGGGGACGGGAGAGCGGTCCGCCGTCTCGCGCAGGACGTCCAGGTAGGACATCGCCGGCTTCACCATCACCATGTCGGCGCCCTCGTCGATGTCGAGGTCCACCTCCCGCAGCGATTCCCGGCGATTGGCCGAATCCTGTTGGTACGTGCGGCGATCACCCTGCAACGAGGACCCGACGGCCTCCCGGAACGGGCCGTAGAACGCCGACGCGTACTTCGCCGAGTACGCGAGCTGACCGACGTCGGTGTAGCCCGCGTCGTCGAGGGCCTTGCGGATGGCGGCGACCTGGCCGTCCATCATTCCGCTCGGACCGAGCAGGTGCGCGCCGGCCTCGGCCTGCGCGACCGCCATGTCGACGTACCGCTGCAGCGTGAGGTCGTTGTCGACCGCACCGCTCTCGTCGAGAACTCCGCAATGACCGTGGTCGGTGAACTCGTCCAGGCAGGTGTCCGCCATGATCACCGTCGCATCGCCGACTTCGCCTGCGAGCCAGCGCAATCCGCGGTTCAGGATGCCGTCCGGGTCGGACGCGCCGGACCCCTCGGCATCCTTGTCGTCGGGACGGGGCACCCCGAAGAGCATGAGTCCACCGAGTCCCGCCTCGACCGCTTCCGTCGCCGCCCGACGCAGCGAGTCGGGTGTGTGCTGGAAGACGCCGGGCATCGACGAGATCTCACGAGGCTCGTCGATACCGTCCGCGACGAACATCGGCAACACGAGATGCCGTGGCTCGAGCGAAGTCTCGGCGACGAGACGACGCAGCGCCGGTGTCCGGCGGAGGCGTCGCGGTCGGTGGGTCGGGAACAAGGACATGCCCTCCTTCGTCGGGCCCGTGCGCCTTTTTGGTAGTGGGAACAACCAAAAAGGCGCACGGGCGCGTAGCGCCTATCGCCGAGCGCGGGACTTCTTGCGCGGCGGGGGCAGTGCGCCCTCGGCACGCAGACGCGCGGCGTGCTCGGCGAGAGCCTCCACCAGCGGGCCGACCTGAGCGGTCTCCGGCTGCACGTCCACGCGCAGGCCGAATTCGATGGCCGTCTCGGCGGTCTTCGGACCGATGCAGGCGACGAGGGTGCGCGCGTGCGGCTTTCCGGCGATGCCGACGAGGTTGCGGACGGTCGAGGACGAGGTGAAGCAGACGGCGTCGAACCCACCGGTCTTGATCATCTCGCGGGTCTCGGCCGGCGGCGGCGCAGCCCGGACGGTGCGGTAGGCGGTGACGTCGTCGATTTCCCAGCCACGTTCGCGCAGGCCCTCGGCCAGCGTCTCGGTGGCGATGTCGGCGCGGGGCAGCAGAACCCGATTGACCGGGTCGAACACGTCGTCGTACGGGGCGAATTCGGCCAGCAGGCCTTCGCTCGACTGCTCACCGGAGGGCACGAGTTCGGGGTTGATTCCGAACGAGCGCACCTTGGCGGCCGTGGCCTCACCGATGCAGGCGATCTTGACGCCGGAGAACGCGCGGGCGTCGAGCCCGAACTCCTCGAACTTCTCCCACACCGCACGCACCGCGTTGGTGGACGTGAAGACCACCCACTGGTAGCGGCCGTCGACCAGGCCCTTCACGGACCGTTCCATCTGCGCCGGGCTGCGGGGCGGCTCGACGGCGATGGTGGGCACCTCGATCGGGATGGCGCCGTGCGTGACGAGGCGGTCGCTCATTTCGCCTGCCTGATCCTTGGTGCGCGGCACCAGGACCTTCCAGCCGTACAGTGCGCGCGACTCCCACCAGGACATCTTGTTGCGCTGGGCGACGACCTTGCCGACCGTCACGACCAGCGAACCGACCAGTTCGGAACCGGCCTCGTTCAGCGTCGCGAGGGTTGCCTCCACGGTGCGCTGCTGCCGGGTGGTGCCGCGAACCGTGATGGCGGCCGGGGTCTGCGGAGCCAGGCCGTGCTCGACGAGGGCGCTCGCCGTCTCGGCGAGGTGACCCGACGTGGCATGCAGGACCAGCGGTCCGGGTGCGGCGGCCAGGGCAGCCCAGTCGACCTCGCCGCGGACGTCGGCCTCGGTGTGTCCCGATCCCAGTGCCATACCGGCGTAGGACGGGACGGCGGACGCGGACGGCAGGCCCGGCAGGACCTCGAACTGCACCTGGGTGCGGGCGACGGCGGTGACCTCGGCGATCACGGAGTCGGTGGTCAGCGGGTCGCCGGACACCAGACGCACGACGTCGTGGCCGTTCCTCGCCTCGTGGACGAGGGTCTTCGCGACCTCCGCCGGCTCACCCAGTGCCGGACGGACCTCGGCGAGCGGCTCACCGGTCTCGGCGTCGACGCCCAGGTCGGTGCCCACCAGGACCGTGACGCCCTTGTCGACGTCGGGGTCGGTGAAGGCGAGGGTCGCTGCGGCAAGGACGTCCCGTGCGTGCACGGTGAGCAGTGCCGGATCGCCCGGTCCGGATCCCACGAACAGGATTCGTCCGGGGGTGTTCTTACGGACTCGGCTCATCGGTAATTCTCCAGTGCGATCATGTGTCGAGATGGGTACAGGAAGCGGATCGGCCGATCAGTCGGCCTTCGCACATCAAACATCGGCATCACCGGCCTCGGTGACATTCATCAGCTCCCGCGCACCGAGCTCGAGAAGCTCCCGCGCGACGGAGCGGCCGAGTTCTTCGGCGTTCTCCGGGGAGCCCACGGCCCCCGTGCGAATGACGTCGGAACCGTCGATGGCTGCGGCGCAGCCCCGGACGGACAGTTCGTCGAAGATGCGGCCGTCGTCGTCGAGTGATTCGACGACCTCGGCGATGGCGCCGACGGGCGCGGTGCAGCCGGCCTCGAGCTCGGCGAGCAGCGCGCGTTCCGCAGTGACGGCGGCGCGGCTGTTCGGGTCGTCGAGCTCCGACAGGATCGCGACGAGCGCCGTGTTCGCGGACAGGCATTCGACGGCGAGCGCGCCCTGCGCGGGTGCGGGCAGCATCTGGACCGGTTCGATGGACTCGGTGATCAGGTCCAGACGTCCGATCCGCGCCAGGCCCGCGCGGGCCAGGACGACGGCGTCGAGTTCGCCGGACTCGACCTTGCCGAGGCGCCGCTGCAGGTTGCCGCGCAGCGGACGGATGTCGAGACCGAGGCCCAGCGCCCGGAGCTGCGACGTGCGCCGCGGTGCGGACGTGCCGACCTTCGAACCGGCGGGCAGTTCTCCGAGGACCAGTCCGTCGCGGGCCACGAGCGCGTCGCGGGGATCCTCGCGCGGCGGAATGGCGGCAATGGTGAACCGTTCGTCGGGGGCGGTCGGCAGGTCCTTGTAGGAGTGGACGGCCACGTCGACGCGGCCGTCGGCGAGCGCTTCCCGGAGTTCGGCGGTGAAGACGCCGACTCCGATCTTCTCCACCGATTCCATGGACTGGTCGCCCTTGGTCTTGATGATGACGAGCTCGGCGTCGTGCCCGGCCGAGATCAGTGCGTCGCGCACGGTCCCGGCCTGGGTGGTCGCGAGCTCACTCCCACGGGTTCCGATCCGCAGCGTACGGGTGCCGACGGCGCTCATGCCTGCGATTCCTTCCCATGGTTGTCGTCTGTGACGAAGCGGCGCAGGCGCGGGTCCTGGCCGGCGATGAAGCCGTCGGTGATGTCGATGGCGCTCAGGTCGGTGGCGCCGCCGAGGTCGGTGGGCTTGGCGACGGCCTCGACGGATCCGGGGCTGAGTTCGAACAGCTCGCGCAGGGCGGCGGCGTAGGAGTCGCCACCGGGTGCGGAAGCGAGCTGCTTCACCCGGACGGTGGGCGCGTGGAGAAGCTTGTCGACCACTCGCCGCACGGTGCGGGCGACCTCGTCGCGCTCGGGGTCGTCGAGTCCGGGCAGACGCGAATCCAGTCGCATCAGCTCCGCCTCGACCACGTCCGCGGCGCGCTGGCGCAGGGCGGTGACGGTCGGCGTGACCTCCGCCAGCCGCTGGCCGGCGAGGTAGTTGGCGAGCTCGGCGGCGACGATCGTCCGGGCGGCATCGGCGTCGGATGCGGCGGCGCCTGCGGCGGGATCGCGCTGCAGCGATTCCATGTCGAGGACGGTGACCCCGGGCAGACCCGACACGGCGGGCTCCACGTCGCGGGGCAGTCCGAGGTCGCAGATGACGAGGGGGCGTTCGGCGTCGCGGCCGGGCTGTGCCAGCGCGCGGTGGGTGTCCGCGAGCGTGACGACGGCGCCGACCGCGCCGGTACAGGTCACGAGGACATCCGCCTGGGCCATCGCGGCGGGGAGTTCGCTCAGTTCGAGGGCTTCCGCCTCGACGCCGTTGGACCGGGCCGTGTCGGCGAGGTGCTCCGCACGCTCCTTGGTGCGGTTCACGACGACGATGCGGCCGATCCCGGCCCGCGTGAGGTGGGCGACCGACAGGCCGCCCATGGATCCGGCACCGACCACGACGGCGGTGCGTCCGGTCAGTCCGCCGTCGCCGACGATGCCGGCGGCTCGGTCGAGGGCCACGGACACGACGGAGGCGCCCGCCGAATCGATACCGGTCTCCGAATGCACCCGCTTGCCGACGCGCAGCGCCTGCTGGGCGAGTTCGTGCAGGGTGCGGCCGGCGGCCTGCTGCGCGTCGGACGACGCGTAGGCGGTCCGGATCTGCCCCAGGATCTGCTGCTCGCCGATCACCATCGAGTCGAGGCCGCTGGCCACGGCGAACAGGTGCTCGGCTGCAGCCTCGCTGTAGCGGACGTACGCGTGCCGGTGCAGATCGGTGAGATCGAGCCCGGAGTGGTCGGCGAGCAATTCGCCGACCTCGGCCAGCGCACCGTGGAACGCATCGACGACGGCGTAGATCTCCACCCGGTTGCAGGTGGAGACGATCATCGCCTCCGAGATGTGCGACGACGCCAGAAGCTTGTCCGTCAACTTCGGGCGATCGGTGTCGGTGACAGCTACCCGCTCGAGAACCGGCACCGGGGCCGTTCTGTGCGAGACCCCGACAAGCAGAACACTCACGGCGCGATCACTGATCCGTTTCTTGGTGCGGTGGACGGGACAGCCGAATGTCCGATGCGGACGCGGGGAGCGGTGGGGACCGACTCCGTGTTGCGTGCGCTGTTGAACGAGAGAACCTGCATTTCGACCGCGAGGTCGACGCGGCGCATCTCGACGTGATCGGGGACGTCGAGCGAGGTCGGCGAGAAGCTGAGGATGCAGCGCAGTCCGGCGCGCACCAGACGGTCGGCGACTTCCTGCGCCGCCTCGTCGGGCGTCGAGATGACGCCGATGGTGGCCTCGAGTTCGGCGCAGGCCTGCTCGAGTTCGTCGACGTGCCGCACGGTGAGGTCGCCCACCGGCGCACCGACCCGCGCCGGGTCGCTGTCGAACAGTCCGACCATGGAGAACCCGCGACGGCCGAAGCCGCCGTAGCCGGCGAGCGCCTGGCCGAGGTTTCCGACGCCGACGAGCACCACCTTGTGTCCGCGGTCAAGGCCGAGCGCGCGTTCGATGCGGGCCCGCAGGCGCGTCACGTCGTAGCCGACGCCGCGCACACCGTTTGGCCCCAGGAAGGAAAGGTCCTTGCGGAGCTTCGCGGAGCCGACACCGGAGGCGGCGGCGAGTTCCTCGCTCGAGACGATGATCGTGCCGCGTTCCGTCAGCACTCCGAGGACCCGCAGGTACGTCGCGAGGCGCGTCACCGTAGCCTGGGGGATGTCCCGCGATTCGGGGAGCGGAGCTGCGCCGGCGACCGAGGGGGCCGGAGACCCGACCATCGACTGCCCGACCGCCCCCGTGACGCCAGGGGCCACAGACCCATGCGTCTGGTGCGTTTCGGTCACGTCGTTGGCTCCTCGTCCGACCGGCATTCGATGCCGTTCTTCACGATGCTCCGGGGAATTGTTCACACCACGGTAACTGCTTGTGAACCCATGCACAAAGTCGCTGCGACTGCGCGACATGCGGTCCTACCTGCACGGCATCGGAAGATCCCACTTTTAGGGTTCCCTTACTTGCGTAAATCCGAGCGAAGGCGCTCTTCGTCGACCTCCCAGTAACTGTGCTCACGTCCGTCGAGCAATACCACCGGCAATCGGTCACCGAATTCGGCCCGCAATTCGGGGTCCGTGGTCGCCGCCTCGTCGACGTCTATGCACGTCAGTTCCAGCCCGAACTCCTCGCACAGAACCAGCAGCAGCTCGCGGGCCGGCGCGCACGCACCGCACCCCGCCCTCGTGAGAAGCGTCACCTCGTGTCCGCCCGTGCTCATGCCTCGTCACTTCCTTTCGACGCCTCCGGTGGAGTCACTGTGCCGTTTCGGGGTCCGCAGACGCCAATCGGCTCGGAGATGAACGTCACACAGTTCCCTCAGCGCGGCCATCCACCCGCCCCGTCCCCGATTCGGGGGATAGGCTGCTCCCAGAGGCTTCTGCGATACGGGAGGTGCGAGTGCCTGCGCGATCACTACCGAACGGCACGGGTTTCGGTTCAGGTCTGGCGGGGATCATCCTCCCGGGCCGACGCCAGTTCAGGAATCCGCTGGGACCCAGCGAAGCCGAGGTACGTGCCAATGTCGCAGGTGAGGCGAGTGCCGATGCGGCCCTCGCGCTCCACGTCGCGTCCGGCGAGGAAACCGAGCTGGTGGAACACGACGTTCCCCTCGACCTCACTGCGGCCGCGTTCTTCGACGTCGACAACACGATGGTCCAGGGCGCCTCGATCATCCACTTCGCCCGCGGCCTCGCCGCCCGCAAGTACCTGAAGACGTCCGACCTCGTCGACTTCGCGTGGAAGCAGATCAAGTTCCGCATCACCGGCAAGGAGAGCAGCGACGACGTCGCCTCCGGCCGGGAGAAGGCCCTCTCGTTCGTCTCCGGACGGTCGACGGCCGAGCTCGCCCGGCTCGGCGAGGAGATCTACGACGAGGTGATCGCCGACAAGATCTGGCCCGGCACCCGCGCGCTGGCGCAGATGCATCTGGACGCCGGGCAGCAGGTGTGGCTGGTCACCGCGACCCCGGTGGAGCTGGCCCAGGTCATCGCGAAGCGCCTCGGCCTCACCGGTGCCCTCGGCACGGTGGCCGAGAGCGAGGACGGGATGTTCACGGGACGTCTGGTCGGCGACATCCTGCACGGCCTCGGCAAGGCGCACGCCGTGCGCGCCCTGGCCGTCCGCGAGGGGCTCAACCTCAAGCGCTGCACCGCGTACTCGGACAGCCACAACGACGTGCCGATGCTGTCGCTGGTCGGCACGGCCGTCGCGATCAACCCCGACACCGACCTGCGCGAACTCGCCAAGAACCGGGGCTGGGAGATCCGCGACTTCCGGACCGGACGCAAGGCCGCCAAGATCGGCGTCCCCACGGCGCTGCTCCTCGGCGCTGCCGGCGGCGCACTCGCCGCGATCGTCGCGCGCCGCCGCGAACAGGCGGCCTGAGCCGCCCGCGGCGGTTCAGCCGAGGAACACGTTCCGGCGCTTCGCGAGGAGCCGGTACAGCGTCTGCTGGATGGTCTCCCGGACGTGGTCGGTGACCTCGAACAGTTCCATCGGGTCGTCGGCCGCCGCCGCGTCGTAGGTGTCGGTGACGATCGGCTTGCCGAACTCGATGTACCACTTCGACGGCAGCGGGACGAGTCCGAGCGGTCCGAAGTGCGGGAACAGCGGGGTCACCGGGAAGTACGGCATCCCCAGCAACCGGGCGAGCGTCCCGAGTTCGCCGATCTTCGGGTAGATCTCCTCGGATCCGACGATCGAGCACGGAATGATGGGCGCACCGGTCCGCATGGCGGCGGACACGAAGCCGCCGCGGCCGAACCGCTGCAGCTTGTAGCGTTCGCTGAACGGTTTGCCGATGCCCTTGAAGCCTTCGGGGAACACGGCGGCGACCTCCCCGTCCTGCAGGAGGCGCACGGCGTCCGGGTGGCATGCGAGGGTGTGCCCGGCCTTGCGGGCGACACCGCCGACCAGCGGCATCTCGAAGGCCAGATCGGCGGCCAGCATCCGCAGCGGGCGGTGCGCGGGGTGATGGTCGTGGACGGCGACGGACGTCATCAGACCGTCGATGGGCAGGACACCGGCATGGTTGGCGACCACCAGCGCGCCACCGGTAGACGGGATGTTCTCCAGACCGCTGACCTCGACGCGGAACCACTTGTCGAACAGTGGCCGCAGGATGGGGAGCCACACGTTCTCGGCGAAGTGCGGGTCGTATCCGAAGTCGTCGACGTGATAGTCGCCCGACAGCCGGCGGCGCACGAACTCGGCGGTGTTGACGATCTGCTCGGCCAGGGCGTTGCGGACGGCGTCGACGGCCGAAGTCTCGGTGACGGGCTCGGGTGGGGTGATCACGGCGGGTGGAGGCATCGCGGACGGATGTCGGCTCTCGCTCTGCTCACGCCTCGAACGTCCGATAGCGGCCCCGCGCGCGGCTGTCGCACCGTGCAGCGGAATGACCTTCGCCACTTCGTTCACCTCTCTCCTTTCGCCGTGCCGGTAAGAGCGAGTAGTGCGTTTTCTGCTGCGTCGACCCATTCGTTCTTGATGATCGCCTTGACGCCTGCCGCGCGAGCGAAGTCGTCGAGCGCCTGCATCGAGGTCCACCGTGGCTCGAAGGATAGTTCGCTTCGCATGCGGGTGGTGTCGAGTCCGCAACCGAAGTGGAAGTACTCGAGTTGCTCGGTGGTGTACGACCGCATTACCGGACCCATCAGCGCACGTCCGACGTTGCGGAACAACCCGAACGGCATCGGGACCTCGATCCGCCCGGCGCGGCGGATGGCCTGGGACATCATGACCACGCCGTCGCCGGCGACATTGAACGTGCCCGCCGGGCCCGATACCGTGGCCCGTTCCAGGGCGGCGAGCGCGTCCTCCTCGTGCAGCACCTGCAGGCGTGCGTCGCGTCCGAGAATGGTCGGCACCACCGGTGAGGTGAGGTACTGCGCGACGGTTGCGTTGAGGCGGGGACCGACCAGCGGTGCGAGGCGGAGAATCGACACCGCGATGTCGGGGCGCCTGCGCCCCATTCCCCGCAGATATCCCTCGATCTCGATGCAGTCCCGTGCGTAGGCGCCCGCGGGACGCCGCCGGGCGCTCATCTCCTCGGTGAACTTGGCAGGGTCCTTGGCGCTGCAGCCGTACACCACGGAGGCCGACCGCAGCACGACTTTCCGGACGGTCGGCGCCTTCTGGCAGACGGCGAACAACTGCATCGCGCCGATGACGTTCATGTCCTTCATGGCCGCGCGACTGCCCGACTTCGGCGGGCGCGCCAGCGTCGAGGCGTGCACGACGGTATCGACCTCGGCGTTGCGAATGACCTTGCCTATCAGGGGATTCCGAATATCGGCGCGCACGAACTCGGCGCGGCCCATGCGGCGCAACATGTCCTTGCTCGGCGACACCGCGTCCACCGCGATGACCCGCTCGATGTCCGGATTCTGAGCGAGCCGGGTGACCAGGTACCCACCCAGAAACCTGCTTGCCCCAGTGACCAGCACGACGCGCGGCACCGCCGTCCGCGTAGTACTGTCTCCGTCACTCACAACCACTAGGACCCCCGATCACGTAGCGAGTGACGTCAACGATACGTGCAGGAGGGGGATGGCGCTCCGCACAACGACAATTGGTCGGTCCGCCCACTACGCGGAGAGTGCCGGGGAAACGACGGATGCCCGCCACCGGAGGTGACGGGCATCCAGACGCAACTCTTTACTTACCGAGTTTCCTGCGCTGCACTCGGGTGCGGCGAAGCAGCTTGCGGTGCTTCTTCTTCGACATGCGCTTGCGTCGCTTCTTGATCACTGAACCCATAGCGGGTGTCCCTCACGTTCTTCTCTAGCGTTCCTGCGCACGCCGGTCACGTACGCCTGCGCCGCTCTGGCGCCTGGGCCTCGTTTTAACTAGCTCAGCGCCTTACGACACCAGCTGGCTGGTACGACAGTCGCTAATCGTACCGGTGCGGGTCCGCTCTCTGAAAACTAGGTCGCACCGTTGCCGGCGAAACCGAGGTGACCCTCTTCGTGCCGATCGGTCAACCGGCGTCGAAGTACGAGGTTTCGAGGTAGTCGTGCACTGCTTTCGCATGCACTCTGAACGAGCGGCCCACACGGACGGCGGGCAGTTCGCCGCTGTGCACCAACCGATACACAGTCATCTTGGACACTCTCATCAGCGTCGCTACCTCGGCGACGGTGAGAAATTGCGTTCCGGCCAGGGCCGGTTGTCCGTCCGGGGCCGAGCCCTTGGACGGCTTTTTTGCAGACGTCATCAACCACTTACCTCCGGCACGTCTCGCGCCGCCGGCTTCCCCTCCGGCGGAACAGACACGCACGTGCTACTTCGAGCTTAGCGGGACGGATGGGGTTACTGCGACGGGTGTGGGCAATCGAATATTCATTCGGTCGACGTGCCGAGTTCGGCGGAACGAATCTTCGCGGCTTCGAGAGCGTCGAAAAAGGCTGTTCGGAGCCCGTTTCCCTCCAGTCGGCGGATCGCGGCCGCGGTGGTTCCGCCGGGCGAGGTCACGGCGGCACGGAGTTCGGTCGCGCTCTCCCCCGACCTGTCGAGCATCGCCGCGGAGCCGACCATGGTCTGCACGACCAGCTCGGAAGCGGTCGCCCGGGTCAGTCCGAGCCCGACGCCCGCGTCGATCATGGCCTCGGCGACCAGAAAGAAATAGGCAGGACCGGAGCCGGAGACGGCGGTGACGGCGTCGATCTGCGATTCGGGGACGACGACGACCTTGCCGACCGACGACAGGACGCCGCGCACCAGTTCGAGGTGCTCCTTCTTCACGTGCCTGCCGGGGGCGAGCACGCTGACGCCCTCACCGACCAGCATGGGCGTGTTGGGCATGACCCGGACCACCGGGAACCCGGCGGGCAGTCTCGTCTCGTAGAAGGCGGTGGGGATCCCCGCAGCGAGCGACACGAGCAGCTGCTCGCGCTCGCCGTCGAGCTCCACCTTGGACACCTCGGTGAGCGCGGCCTCGACGTCGCCCGGCTTGACGGCCATCACGATGACGTCGGCGCCTTCCGCGGCGTCGGAGGGGGTGGTGACCCGCACCGCGTACGCCGCGGCCAGCTCGTCGGCGCGCGCCGGATGCTGCTCGGCCACCACCAGATCCTTGACGGCGTGACCTGCCTGCAGAAGCCCCGAGATGAGGGCCTCGCCGATCTTGCCGCCTCCGATTACCGCAATTCTCGTCATGCCGAACAGCCTGCCACGACGCTCCGCGGCGCCTTCCTAGCGGGGGATCATCGCCAACTGCCGGCTCTGCACGACGATCGCCCCGGTCGAGTCGAGCACGGTGTGATCCTCCTCGAACCACGCACCGCCGAGCACCGTGCTGCTGGCCATCACGCGCAGCCACCCCGGCGCCGGCTGCCTGCGCAGGTACGTGGTCAGCTGCACCGTGGGCGCCCAGCCGAACATGCCGCGGTTCATCGTCACGGGGGCGCTGATGTCTCCGGTCATGATCGCGAACAGGGCAGCCGTGTCGGGATCGTCCTCGTCGCCCGCGCGCGGTCGCACCCACATGCGCACCTCGGGTTCGCCCTGGTTGCCGGTGAGGAAGTGCGCCGACGTCCCGTCCACCCGCATGTCGCAGCCCTGCGACACGTGGACGATCTTTCCCATCGGATGGTCGGCCGTGAGCACGACGGCGTCGGTGGGCGGTTCCACCGGGAGCTGGGACAGGGCGTGGACTCCGCTGTACTGCGGCTCCCCCGCGTCGGGGACACCGAGCGTGACCGACGCGTGCACGGCCACTCGGTCGCCCTGCTTCAGCTCCACGTCGACGAACGACACCTGCTTGCCCTGCTTGCGGACCGTCGTCGACAGCGTCACCTCGCCGGGGTCGGGGGCGGACAGGTAGTTGGCACCGACCGCGAGGGGCTGCACCCGGGACAGCTCGGCGTCGCCGCTCTCGTCGAGCAGTCGCCTGCGGGCGGCGGCCGCGCAGAGCGACATCATCGAACCGCCGTGCACCTTGGGGCCGATCGTCCAGATCGGGTCGATCGACGCCCGATAGGTCCCGTCACCGGCAGCGGTGAGGACGTTGAGGTCGCGGAAGGGAGTTGAGCTCACTGCTGATCCTGTTCTTCGGGGTTCCGGAGGCGCTTCTGCGCGAGGTCCTGGTGTGCGAGGCGGCGCATCGCGGCGATCACCGGCTCGTAGATGGCGGTGCCGAGCACCGCGTAGCGGATCGCGTCCTCGGTCGATTCGGTGGGCATGAGTCCGATGTCGATCTCGGCGATCCCGCGCACGTGCCGCCCGTAGGCGTCGAGTCGCTCGTCGGTCATCGGGATGCCGGCCTCTTCGAGCCCCTCGAGCGCACGTTCGAGCTGTCCGACCGCGACGTACCGCGGGTCGTACACCTGCCCGAGCCTGTCGAGGACGGCGCGTGCCCGCGGGAACTCGTCCCCGTCGTCGACGGCGGCGTCGAGGTAGGGCGGGAGTTGCGCGATGGCCTCGCCGAGCACCTCGAACAGCGAGCCGCCGGGATGGTCGACGAGCCGGAGGATCTCCCGGATGCGCGGAATCGGGAGTCCGGCCCCGGCGAGCGCCTTGACGAGGCCGAGTCGCTCGACGTGCTTCTCGCCGTACCGGGCCTGGGTGGCGCTCGTCGCCTCGCCGGGCATCAGCAGACCTTCGCGCAGGTAGTACTTCACCGTCGCGAGCGGAATGCCGGTACGGGCGACCAACTCGGAAACGCGCACGGCCCTCCTCCGGCTCATCGACTGTCGACTTCAGATACCCAGCACTAGATACTGAGACTATCCAATATGGCGACGAGCTTACCGCAGCAGGAAGGCGGCAGATAGGTCAGGTGTCGTCGTGATCGCCACCGGAGTGGCTGCGGGGCGACCCCGAGGCGGCGCGGCCCGGCTCGAGGTGCTCACGGGCGAAGGCCAGCGCCTGCGCGAGCATCGACGACCGTTCCCGCTGCGTCCGGGCGTTCTGCGTGTTGATCTCGATCACCGCCTGCCCGTCGAATCCGGTGTCGACGAGATGCCGGCACAATTGCGCGCAGGGCTGGGCTCCGTGGCCGGGGATGAGGTGCTCGTCCATCGACGCGCCGCGGCCGTCGGCGAGGTGGAGATGAGCGAGGCCCTCCCCCATACGCTCCGCCAGCTTCATCGCATCCATGCCTGCCGTCGCCGTGTGCGACAGGTCGAGGGTGTAGTGGGCGTGTCCCGAATCGGTGGGGTCGTAGGACGGGCTGAACGCCGACAGCGCCGCCCCCGGTCCGCCCCGCCTCCGGAGCCGCTGCGCGGATCGCTCCTTGCTGCCGAAGAAGCCGTCCGCCCGCATGGGGAACATGTTCTCCACCGCAACGATCACGTCGCTGCGCTGTTCCAGGTCGGCCACCTGATCGGCGAAACCCTCGGCGTACCGGCGCTGCCAGCGGAACGGGGGGTGCACCACGACACTCGTCGCCCCGAGCGACTCGGCGGTGCGCACGGAACGCTCCAGCTTCGCGACCGGGTCGGCGCCCCACACCCGCTGCGAGATGAGCAGGCACGGCGCGTGGATCGCCTGAACCGGAATCGCGTACCTGCGCACCAGCCCGGCCACGGCCCCGACGTCCTGGCTGACCGATTCGGCCCACACCATCAGTTCGACGCCGTCGTACCCCAGATCGGCTGCGTACCGGAACGCCGCCTCCGTGTTCTCCGGGTACACCGAGGCCGTCGACAGGCCCACCAGTACCTTCCGCCCGCGCGATGACCGTCGAACCTGCCCGTGCCCACTGTCCCCGACCATGAGCAACTCAGCCCGACGCAAGCATGAAGGCCAACGGCCCCAGAGTGACGATCATCCCGACCACGACGGCGATCACGAAGCTGGTGATGTCGTCGGTGCGACGCAGGATGCGGACCATCGCGACCAGGCCCACGATGACGAGCAGCGCCAGGATCAGCGCGACCCACGGAAAGACGTCCCACAGCTTCTCGAAGCCCTTGAAGAGCAGGGCGCCGGCGATCACGGCTACGACACCCTGACCGATGAGGACGGCCCACTCACGAGTGGAGTTCTCGCCTGCCTCGTCCTTCTTGCCTGCCTTCTCCGCTTTCGCGGCCTCGGCCTTCTCGGCCTTCGCCTCCTTGCGGGAACGGCGAGGGCTCTCGGGCTTCTGAGTGTCGCCCTCGTGCTTCTCCGTGTCCGCGTCGTCGGTGGCGGCCTCGATGAGTTCCGTCTCCTCGCCCGCGTTCGCCGCCTCCGAGTCCCGGGACTGCCGCATCAGGTCGCCGGCCAGCGTCGAGCCGGACAGCAGTGCGGGTTCCGGCTTCGCCTTGGCGGAAGCCTCGGGCTTCGGCGTCTTCACGAACTTCGACGCGCCGTTCGACGGTGCCGCGGCACCCGCCGTCGCGGGGGTTCCGGGCTTCGCCGGCGCCTCGGGCTTCGCCGGGACCGCGGGCTTCGCGGGCGCTTCGGACTTCGCCGCCGGTGCGGTCTCGGCCGCCGGGGTGTCGGTCTTCGGCGCCGGCTTCACGCGGGGAGCGGCGACGGCCGGGGCGGGCTCCGCCTTCTTCACGGCCGGGGCGGCCACGGTGGGCGCCGGTGCGGGCGCGGCGGCCTCGGGCGCCGGCCGTTCCTTCTGGACGGATCGGCTGACCCAGGTTCCCTGGTGATCACGCGACGTCCCACCCGCCACCACTCCGCGGCCGCGGCCGGCGGGGCGACTGGCGATGGGCTCGTCGTCATCGTCGTCGTCGACGGGAGCCTTGAACGCTGCGGTGCGCTCGTCGGCGCGCGCGGACGGTGCCGACGGTGCGGACGCGCGGGGCGGCTCGGGCGCGGCAGGTTCCGGTTCGGGTTCGGGTTCGGGGTCGAGCGCCCGCGAATCGGACGGATCCCGGACCACCGGAATTTCACCGGTCAGCTCGGCGACGGAGATTCCCCCCTTGACGCCGCGACGACGCCGCCCGCCCCGGGACTCCACCTGCTGCCCGTTGCGTTTGAGCAGCTCTGACACAGAGATCTGCTGACTGTCCTCGGTCATCGAGCACCCACCATCAATTCACCGCCCATTTCCGTATCGAGCTTGCGGAGGATCAAACCCTCACGCAGAGCCCAGGGGCAGATTTCCAGTTCCTCCACGCCCAGTGCTCTCATGCTGGCCTCCGCAACGAGTGCTCCGGCCACGATCTGCTGCGACCTGTCGGAGCTCACCCCTTCCAATTCTGCACGGTCCGAGGCCGTCATCCGCGAAATGAAAGCTATGAGTTGCCTGAGACCGCTGGCGGTGAGGGTGCGCTTGACCCGCGGGCCGGCGCCGGACGGCGCTGCGCCCGTCAGCCGGGCCAGCGAGCGGAACGTCTTGGACGTGCCGACCGCCCGATCCCACTGCCCCGCCGCGCGCAGTTCCTTCGACGGGACGGTCAGTTCGGCGTCCAGCCAATCCCTCAGCACCGCCACGCGACGCTTGCCCGGCGGGTCGGCCTCGAGCCAGTCCCGGGTGAGCCGTCCCGCGCCGAGTTGCAGCGACAGCGCGACGTCCGGGTCCTCGTCGCCGCCCGCCGTCAGCTCGAGGGACCCGCCGCCGATGTCGAGATTCAGGATGCGGCCCGCGCTCCACCCGAACCAGCGGCGCACGGCGAGGAACGTCAGCCGAGCCTCGTCGACACCCGACAGAACCTCGAGCGTCACTCCGGTCTCGGCGTGTACCCGCTCGAGCACGGCGTCCGAGTTGTTGGCGTCGCGCACGGCGGACGTGGCGAACGCCATCAGCTCACCGCACCCCGACGTCTTCGCGATGCTGGCGAAGTCTGCCACCGTCGAGACCAGGCGATCTGCACCCTGGGAGGTGATGTCACCCCGGTCGTCGGTGTTCTCCGCCAACCGCAGAGTCGACTTGGTCGAACTCATCGGTGTGGGGTGGCCGCCCCTGTGGGCGTCCACTACGAGAAGATGGACGGTGTTGCTTCCGACGTCGAGTACCCCTAGTCGCACATTGACACGGTACTGGGTCTACCGTCGGGCTTTGTGACAGCACGTAAAGCAGGGCGTTCACACAAGATGACACCCAGCCCGGAAGTACCCCTCGACTTCGCTCGCGAATGGGTCGAATTTCCCGATCCCGACAACAGCGAGCACATCATCGCCGCGGACATGACGTGGCTGCTCTCCCACTGGACCTGCGTGTTCGGCACCCCCGCCTGCCAGGGCATCATCGGCGACCGGCCGGACGACGGCTGCTGCTCCCACGGCGCGTTCCTCTCCGACGAGGAGGACCTGGAGAAGCTGAACAAGTCAGTGAAGATGCTCACACCCGAGGACTGGCAGTTCATGGAGAAGGGTCTCGGCAAGAAGGGTTACGTCGAGGAGGACGACCTCGAGGACGAGCCCGCGCTGCGCACCCGCCGCTACCACGGCGCCTGCATCTTCCTGAACCGTCCCGGCTTCGAGGGCGGCGTCGGTTGCGCGCTCCACTCGATGGCCCTCAAGCGCGGGATCGAGCCTCTCGAGGTCAAGCCCGACGTGTGCTGGCAGCTCCCGATCCGCCGCACCCAGGAGTGGGTGGAACGCCCGGACGGCGAGCAGATCCTCAAGACCACCATCAGCGAGTACGACCGACGCGGCTGGGGCGAGGGCGGCTCGGACCTGGACTGGTACTGCTCCGGCTCCCCCGACGCCCACGTCGGAGTCAAGGCCGTCTGGCAGTCGTACGCACCCGAGTTGACGGAACTGCTCGGCAAGGCGGCGTACTCGGAGTTGGCGAAGATGTGCAAGCGCAGGGCAGGCCTCGGCCTCGTCGCCGTGCACCCCGCCACCGCCGCCGCCCAGCGGAAGGCCGCCGAGTAACGCATCAGACCCATCGGTCGATTTACCCGTCACGGCCCCATTCCGGGCACAGCCATGACGGGAGAGATCATGTTCGCTCGAATTCTGACAGGTGCCCTGTTGACCGCCGCCGCGACGCTTGCCCTCGCGCCGACCGCGTCCGCCCAGCCGACCCCGGACTGGAACACCTTCTACGACAAGACGGCGAACTTCGTCGCACCGTTCGATCCGGGTGCGTTCGGCGACAAGGGTGACCGGGCGCTCGTGCTGAGCCCGTACGGAACCGGCCGGGTCATCGAGTGCAAGGGCGACGGGCACTACGTCGCGGTCTACTGCAGGCAGTTCGACGACCAGGGAGGCGAACACGCCCTCACGCAGGTCATCTCGGCGCCGTTCCGCGGTGTCTACGTGTACAACCCGTTCTGACGCACGCCCACGAATTCGTCAGCCGCACACGCAATTGCGTGTGCGGCTGACGAATTCTTCTGTAACCGTGGCGGATCGGCGTCCGCTCACGCCTCCAGTTTGTAGCCCAGGCCTCGGACGGTGACGAGATGCTCCGGCCTGGCCGGGTCGGTCTCGATCTTCGAACGCAGACGCTTGACGTGCACGTCGAGGGTCTTGGTGTCGCCGACGTAGTCCGCGCCCCACACCCGGTCGATCAGCTGCCCGCGGGTGAGCACCCGGCCCGAGTTCCGCAGCAGGTACTCGAGGAGGTCGAACTCCTTGAGCGGCAGCGTGACAGCCTCGCCGTTCACCTGGACCACGTGACGTTCGACGTCCATCCGGACCGGCCCCGCCTCGAGGACGGCCGAGTCCTGCGCGACGTCGAGTTCGCTGTCGACGCCGCGGCGCAGCACCGCGCGGATGCGGGCGATCAGTTCCCGCGCCGAGTACGGCTTGGTCACGTAGTCGTCGGCGCCGAGTTCGAGGCCCACCACCTTGTCGATCTCACTGTCCCGTGCCGTCACCATGATGACGGGGACACCGGACCGGCTGCGGAGTTGCTTGCAGACGTCCGTGCCGCTCATGCCGGGCAGCATGAGGTCGAGGAGGACGATGTCGGCACCGGCCCGGTCGAACTCGGCGAGCGCGGACGGTCCGTCGCCGACGATCGTCGTCTCGAACCCTTCCTTGCGTAACAGGAATGCCAATGGGTCGGCCAGTGACTCCTCGTCTTCCACGATCAGCACACTTGTCATCGCTTGGCCTCCATACCGGTTTCTCTCTTCCCGACGTTTCCGCTCTCGGCGTCCACTGTCTCGATGTGTGCAGGAATCTGCAGGGTAAACGTCGAACCTGTTCCGGGCTTGCTCCACAGGTCGATGGATCCGTTGTGGTTGGCGGCCACGTGTTTGACGATCGCAAGACCGAGTCCCGTTCCGCCGGTCGCGCGGGCGCGCGCCTTGTCGACGCGGAAGAAGCGTTCGAACACGCGCTCCTGGTCGGCCTTGGCGATGCCTTCGCCGCGGTCGGTCACCGAGATCGCCACGTTGTCGCCGCGGATCGACCGGCTCACCGACACCGGGGCGCCCTTCGGCGAATAGGCGATCGCGTTCTGGACCAGATTGGACAGGGCGGTGACGAGCAGGGCGCGGTCGCCGAGCACCTCGTAGCCGCTGTTGTGGTCCGTGGTGACGGCGATCCCGGCGGCTTCCGCGGAGATCTTGCAACGCTGCAGCGCCTCGTCCACCACCTCGTCGACGGAGACGGCTTCGAGGTCGGGCAGTTTCTCGGCGCCCTGCAGCCGCGACAGCGCGATCAGTTCGGTGACCATCTTGCCGAGCCGGACGGATTCACTGAGCACGCGTTCGCCGAAGTGCCGGACCGACTCGGGGTCGTCCGCCGATTCGAGGAGTGCCTCCGCCAGCAGACCCATCGCGCCGACCGGGGTCTTGAGTTCGTGGCTGACGTTGGCGACGAAGTCGCGGCGGGTCGCTTCCATCCGGACTTGCTCGGAGTCGTCGTCGGCGAACAGGACCACGAAGTTGTGGTCTTCCTTGCTGAGCAGACGTGCGGTGCCGCGCACCGCGATCCGATCCCGTCCCCGCTGCGGGTTCTTGGTACTCAGGTCGACCTCGACGGGTTCGCCGGTTTCGAGGACCCGGAGCGCCGCCACCCACGCACGGTCGTCGACGAGCCGGTTCCGCACCAGGCCCAGCTCCTCCGCCCGGGGGTTGAACAGGACGACGTCGTGGAACTGGTCGACCACGGCGATGCCGCTCTCGGATGCCAGCACGATCAGGTCGAGGACCTGCGACATCGTGAGCCCGGACTTCTCTTCCATCCGCTGCGCCTGCCGGGTGGACAGCATGGGGATCAGCACGCCACCGACGAGGTAACCGACGAAGCCGCCCACGATGGCAAGCAAGACGGCTTGAACAACACTCACGCCTGAATCGTACGTTCGCGCGGCGGGCCGGTTACGCAGGGTCCAGGCATTTCCGCGCACGTCACACGCGGGAACCGGAGTCTTCGTCCGTAGTTAACCTGCCGTTGGCCGGACGTCCCGCGAACGGGACGTCCGGCCGGACGCACGGGTTACTTCCCGCCCTGGTTCGCGACCGCGGCGGCGCCCGCGGCGGCGGCTTCGGGGTCGAGGTACGTGCCGCCGGGGTTGAGCGGCTTCAGGTTCTCGTCCAGGTCGTAGCGCAGCGGGATGCCCGTCGGGATGTTCAGGCCCGCGATGTCCTCGTCGGAGATTCCGTCGAGGTGCTTGACGAGGGCGCGCAGCGAGTTGCCGTGCGCGGTGATCAGCACGGTCTTGCCGGCCTTCAGGTCGGCGGAGATGGTGTCTTCCCAGTACGGGATCAGGCGGACGACGACGTCCTTCAGGCACTCCGTCAGCGGGACCTCATCGAGGTTCGCGTAGCGGGGATCGGTGTCCTGGCTGTATTCGCTGCCTGCCTCGATCGGCGGCGGCGGGGTGTCGTAGCTGCGGCGCCACAGCATGAACTGCTCGTCGCCGTACTTCTCCTTGACCTGCGCCTTGTTGCGTCCCTGCAGGGCACCGTAGTGGCGCTCGTTGAGACGCCAGTCGCGGGTGACGGGAATCCAGTGCCGGTCGGCGGTGTCGAGCGCGATGTTGGCGGTGCTGATCGCGCGGCGCAGCAGCGACGTGTACAGCACGTCGGGGAGCAGGTTGTGCTCGAGCAGCAATTCGCCGGCGCGCTTGCCCTCGGCGATGCCCTTATCGGTCAGGTGGACGTCCACCCAGCCGGTGAACAAGTTGAGCGCATTCCATTCGCTCTCGCCGTGGCGGAGCAGCACAAGGGTTCCGGTACTCATGCCGTTCATCCTGGCATGCCTCCCGGAACCCTCGCGCCGTGAACCCCTGCCGTCAGCTCCGGCCGGCCTCGCTGGCCCGCAGATCCTTGCGGAGGATCTTGCCCGCGGCGGACTTCGGCACCAGGTCGATGAACTCGACCTTGCGGACCTTCTTGTGCGGCGACACCCGCTCGGCGACGAACGCGATGACCGCAGCCTCGTCCAATTCGGCACCGGGCTGGCGGACGACGAACGCCTTCGGCACCTCCTCACCCTCGTCGTCGAGAACCCCGATGACGGCGGCGTCGGCGATCTGCGGGTGCGTCAACAGCAACGCCTCCAGCTCGGCGGGCGGCACCTGGTAGCCCTTGTACTTGATCAGCTCCTTCATCCGGTCCACGATCGTCACGACGCCCTCGGAGTCGACGGTCGCGATGTCGCCGGTGTGCAGGTACCCGTCCCCGTCCAGGGTCTCCGCGGTGGCCTCGTCGTTGCCGAGGTACCCGGCCATGATGTTCGGGCCCTTGCACCACAACTCACCCGGTGCGCTGACACCCTCGGCCGGGTAGGCGACCTCCTCGCCGGTGGCCGGGTCGACCAGCTTGCATTCCATGTTCGCGATCGACGGACCCACCGAATCCAGGGCGATGTCGTCACGGTCGAACGGAATCGCATGCGAGACCGGGCTCATCTCCGACATCCCGTAGCCCTGCCGCACCCGGCAACCCAGCCGGTTCGCGACGGCCTTGCCCAGCTCCTGATCCAGCGGGGCGGCGCCGGAGAAGATCGAATGCACACTCGACAGGTCGTAATCGTCGACCAGCGGATGCTTGGCCAACGCCACCGCGACCGGCGGGGCGATGAACACATACGTGCACCTCTGGCCGGACACGATCGACAGGAATTCGACCAGGTCGAACTTCGGCATCGTCACCAAGCTCGCCCGGTTGTACAGGGCCGCGTTCAGCAGCACCGTCATCCCGTAGATGTGGAAGAACGGCAGCACCGCCAGGAGCTTGTCGTCGGCGCCGATGCCCATCCGCGGGTTGATCTGACACACATTCGCCACCAGGTTGCGATGCGTGAGCATCACCCCCTTCGGCCGGCCGGTGGTCCCGGACGAATACGGCAGCACCGCCAGCTGGGTCGCCGGATCGAACGACACCTCCGGGGCGGAGGCGCGCTCGGCCAGCAGATCTTTCAGCGACGGGTGCCCGTCGGCGCCGTCGAGGACGATCACGTTCGCTACCGGAATCCCGACCTTTGCGGCCGCGGCCTTGGCCTGCGGCAGCAGCGGGGAGACGGTGAACAGGAACTTCGCCTTCGAGTCGGTGAGCTGCTTGGCGATGTCCTCGGCGGTGTAGAGGGCGTTGATGGTGGTCGCGACGCCACCGGCCCGCAGGATCCCGTGGAACACCGACGCGAACGCGGGAACGTTCGGCGAATGCAGACCCACCACCTCGCCGACGGCGAGACCGCGCGCGGCCAGCGCCCCTGCCACCCCGTTGATCTGGGCGACCAGCGACTGGTACGTGGTGACCGCGCCGGAGGCACCGTCGATCAGCGCGGGCCGGTCCCCATCGGCCGTGTCGACCTGGCCGAAAAGGAAATCGTAGACACTGAGGTTCGGAATCTCGACGTCCGGAAACGGGCTCTTGAAGCTCACTGGGGCCTCTCCCTCGAAGTGTTGCAGCAGCAGTTGTCGGTACAAGTTTCTGTGAACATCAGGCACATGTACCTAACCTGTGACAACAGTCACAAGCTCGCCGCAACTCTACCCGCGCGTATTTCCCGTCCGCGGGCGGTCGACCAGCACTCAGGCCTGCGAGTCCTCGATGAGATGCTCGAACGGTTTCAGGTTCGCCAGCGACTCCCCGCGTGAGACGCGCCACTCCCATTCGCGCTTGATGGACTCGGCGAATCCGAGCTCGAGGAGAGTGTTGAAGTCGCCGTCGGCCGCCTCGAGCACCTGCCCGAGAATCCGGTCCAGTTCGTCCGCGGTCACCGCGTGCTCGGCGATCTGACCGACCAGGTAGATGTCGCCGATCTTGTCGATCGTGTACGCCACCGAGTACAACCGGCGATTGCGCCGCAGCAGGTACTTGTAGACGCCTTCGAAGTTCTCGTCGGGTTTGCGGCAGACGAACGCCTCGACGCGCAGACCGTGCTTGCCGACGGTCAGGAGCGTGGTGGTCTTGAGCTTGCGCTCGCCGGGCAACTCGACGATGAAGTGCGTCGAGTCCTTCCTGGTGAAGTCCATCTCACGTTCGGTCAGGGCGGACTCGATCACGTCGGCCAGCTCGCTCATGCGCGCACCCCTCCGGCCCTGCGCAGCTTCCACAATCCGCGTCCGCGACGCGGGGAGAATTCGCTGGGGCCGTGTCCGTAGTTGTAGTTGACGGTCGCCATCCGATAGCTCTCGAGGAGGCCGTCGGCGGTGTGTTCCCAGGAGAAATTCTCCGCGTGACGCGGAGCCTCGGCGGCCAGCGCGGCGAGCCTGCCCGGCTCGGAGACCAGCGACTGCAACGCCGTCGCCCAGTCCTCGGTGCGGTGCCCGTCCACGAGAAGCCCGGTTTCGCCGTTCCGGACGGCGACGCCGAGACCGCCCACGTTCGCGGCGATCACCGGAGTGCCGCAGGCTTGCGCCTCGATGGCCACCAGCCCGAACGACTCCGAATAGCTCGGCACCGCAACGAGATCCGAAGCCCGGTACACGTCGACGAGCCGGTCGGGCGCCTGCGGCGGCAGGAACGTCACCCGGGCGGCGATGCCGAGCGAAGACGCGAGTTCGATCAACGCATCCGGCCGGGCCAGCCCGGACCCGGACGGGCCGCCGACCACGAGCACCCGCAGTGTCGATTCGGGATCTCGGGCGATCAGCTCGGCGGCGGCGCGGAGCAGGACGTCGGGCGCCTTGAGCGGCTGGATGCGTCCGACGAACGTCACGACGGTCTCACGCGGGTCGAGCCCCAGCTTCGCCCGGGCGGCGGCCCGGTCGCCCGGCCGGTACCGCGTCAGATCGGCGCCCGGCGCCACCACGTCGATCCGGTTCGGGTCGGCGCCGTAGTGGCGGACCAGCTGATCGGATTCCTCGGTGGTGTTGGCCACGAGCCGGTCGGACTCGGCGACCACCTGCTGCTCGCCGATCTGGCGGGCGGCCGGTTCGGGAGTGTCACCATCGGCGAGCGACAGATTCTTGACCGCCGCGAGCGTGTGCGCCGTGTGCACGAGCGGCACACCCCAGCGGTCGCGGGCGAGCCAGCCGACCTGCCCCGACAACCAGTAGTGCGAGTGCACCAGGTTGTAGTAGCCCGGTTCGTGGCGGGCCTCCTCGCGGAGCACCCCGGCGACGAACGCGCAGAGCTGCGTGGGCAGATCCTGCTTGTCCAGCCCCTCGAACGGGCCGGCCACCACGTTGCGGACGAGGACCCCCGGGGCCGCTTCTTGGACCGGTGCGTCGGCGGACGACGTGGCCCGGGTGAAGATTTCCACCTCGACGCCGCGACGCGCCATTTGGATGGCGGACTGCAGCACGTAGACGTTCATGCCGCCCGCATCGCCGGTACCGGGCTGCGCCAGTGGTGAGGTGTGGACCGAGAGGACGGCCACCCTGCGGGGGCGCGAATTGTGCATGGGCGTCACCACTCCATAGTGCTCCCTCACCGATCGGCCCCTTTAACCGAGGTTGTCGACGAACTCGCCGACCTCTTTCACGAACCTGTCGGGATCCTCCACGAACGGTCCGTGATCGCAGCCTTCCCAGAACGACGCCCGCGCCTGCGGGATCAGCTCTGCAGCGTGCCTACCAGCTGAGACGTCGACGACGGAGTCCTCGGTGCCGTGCAGGACGAGCACCGGCACGTCGAGCGAGCGGAGCAGCTCGTCGTGACTCGCGGACCGGTTGAAGAGGGCGGCCCGCACCCGGGGCGGGGTGGCGAGGCTGGCCCCGAACAGCGCCTGCGACTGTGCGCCCTTGCCTTCCGGCGGTCCGGTGAGCGCGTTGCCGAACGCGCCCAGCGCGCGGATCGCGTCGCGCGGCTCCTCGGACATCGCGCCGGGGATCGCCGCGCGCATCGCCGCGCCGACCTTGCCGCCTGCCTCCCTGCGACCGATGCTGGTGATGGCTCCGACGAGGACCACGCCGTCGACGGCGGACGTGCCGTGCGACGCCAGGTAGTCGCAGATCACGAGGCCGCCGTAGGACCAGCCGAGGAGCACGGCGCCGGACGTGACGCCTTCGGCCGTGAGTACCGCGTCGACGTCCCCGGCCCAGATCGCGGAGTCGTCGTAGCCCGCGTCGGGTGCACCTGAGTAGCCGTGTCCGCGCAGGTCGACGGCGATGACGCGGTAGCGGGCCGCGAGTTCGTCGAGCACCCCGGGGCCCCAGCACTTCGAGGACTGCGCCCAACCGTGCAGGAGGACCAGGGTCCGCGCGTCGGGGGCACCGGTCACCGAGTAGACGAGGGGCGTTCCGTCGACGCCGACTGTTTCACGAATAGCCATGGGGTCACCATAGAGGCCAGCAGCGCGGCGACCGCCGCCACCGCGTAACCCGCGGTCGTGCCGAATTCGTCGATCATCCGGCCCGCGAGTGCCGACCCCATCGCGACGCCGACACCCAGTCCGGTGACGATCCAGGTGATGCCCTCGGTCAGCGCGGCCGCGGGCACGATCTGCTCGACGAGACCGGTCGTGACGATCATGATCGGCGCCACCGTCATCCCCGCCACCGCGTAGGCGACGGCGAGCGCCGGGATGCTGTCAGCCAGAAGCAGCGGAACCGTCAGGACCGCCACCGCGAGGACCGCCACCATCAGCTGTTTCCGGAGCGACGCCGACACCCGGATCGCGCCGAACACGATGCCCGCCACCGCGGAACCGGCCGCGAACAGGGCCAGCACCACGGTGGCGGAGGCGGGTGCGTCGTGGCTTCGGGTGAAGGCGATGGCACCGACGTCGATGACGCCGAAGATCGTGCCCATCGACACCATGACCGCCACGAGGATCCACACGGCGGGCGTCCGGACGACGGACGGGCGGCCGTCGTGCGTTGCGGCATGCACGGGCGGTTCGGTGCCGCGCTGCGCGACGAGCGCGAGGGTGCCGACCACCAGCAGGACGAGGCCCGCGAGCGGCCCCGCCTCGGGGAACACCGTGACGGACAATCCGACGGAGACCACCGGCCCCGCGATGAAGCACAGTTCGTCCACCACCGCCTCGAACGCGAACGCCGTCCGCAGCAGTGGCGTGCCGCGGTACAGCTCAGTCCAGCGGGCGCGCACCATCGCACCGATCGTGGGCATGCAGCCGGCGGGGACGGCCCACACGAACAGCACCCAGTCGGGCGTCCCGAACCGGACACACAGCAGCATCGCAGCGATGGACGTCGCGCTGATCCCCGACGCGACGGGAAGGACACGGGACTGCCCGTACCGGTCCACCGCCCGCGACACGACGGGGGTGATGAACGCGTACGTCAGTGCGAACACCGCGGCGAGGGCTCCGGCCAGTGCGTAGTCGCCGCGCAATTCGGACAGCATCGTGACGATGCCGATGCCGACCATGGCGATCGGTACGCGCGCAACGAATCCTGCGGCGGAGAACGCTGCGGAGCCGGGGGCGGCGAAGATCTGACGATAGGTACCGAGCACGCGTCGAGCCTCACAGATCGTGGCCGCGACTTCCAGCACGTGCAAGTATTGCGCTCATGAGTGTCCTGGTGTGTTTCCACGCCCATCCCGACGACGAAGTGTTCACGACGGGCGGCGTGATGCGTCAGGCCGCCGACGCCGGTCATCGCGTCGTCGTGGTCACCGCGACGGACGGGGCGCTCGGCGAGGCCCCCGACGGGATCCTGACCGACGGCGAATCACTCGCCGAGCGTCGGCGCCGCGAGCTGGAGGAGTCGACGTCGCTGCTCGGCGCCCAGCGCGTGGTGCTGCTGCACTACGCGGATTCCGGGATGGCGGGAACGCCGGAGAACGACAACCCCGCCGCGTTCTGCAACGTCGACGTCGAGGATGCCGCTGCCCGGCTGGCCGCGATCCTCGTCGAGGAATCCGCCGACGTGATCACCATCTACGACCCCAACGGTGGCTACGGCCATCCCGATCATGTCCAGGTCCATCACGTGGGCATCCGGGCCGCCGAACTGGCCGGTGTGCCGCACGTCTACGAGGCCGCCGTGAGCCGCGACCACATCCGGCGACTCATGGCCGCGAATCCCGAGTGGTCCGAGAACGCCCAGCCACCGGACCTCGACACGTTCGGTCTGCCGGACTCCGAGATCACCACGGTCGTGGACGTCACCTCGGCCATGGACGCCAAGCGCGCCGCGATGCACGCGCACGCCACCCAGATCGGGGACTTCGGCCCGTTCCTGCAGATGCCCGAGGAGCAGTTGCGCGCGGCGTTCGGTCAGGAATGGTTCCGCCGTCGCGGGGCGCCCGCCGGGCTCGCGGAGTCTTCGCTGCCCCTCTGATCGACCGGCCCGGGTGTCCTCCTGCCGGAGAACCGCTTCCCCGCCAGGGTGAGGACGGCTGCGGCGAGGAGGCATCCGCCCGCCCCGATCCCGGTCACCGTGCCGGGTGCCACGGTGGTCGTCAGACCCACGACGAGCCCGGCAGCGGCGACCACGACGAGCAGCGCACCGAGGACGGTCAACGACGACTCGCCGAGTACGCCGGCCAACGGCACGAAGTGGACGCCGACGGCGAAGCACACCCAGACCGGTATCCACGCCGACAGACCCGTGTTTCCGAGAACGGCGGCGCCCGCCCAGATCACCGCGAACTCGACCACCACCACGAGGGTGTACCGCCGCCGGACCGCCCGGTCCGCCAACGCGGAACTCTCGGCGGGACTACGCACGGCGAGTACCGCTCCCAGCACGGCGACGACGAGCGCCACCACGATGGCGGCGTCGAGGAGCACGGTGAGGGGGCGGCGAAGGTCGACGGCCATGGCCCAGCCGAACCAGCCTGCGGCGAAGAATCCGACCACCGCGGCGGCGCTCCCCCGCGCCCGGCCCGACCGGCGGGCGGCTTCCGACAGACTGGACATCCCGCCAATCTAGCCCCGCGAACCGCCTGCGCGGGTGTGGTTCCGCGCCTAGCATCCACGGGTATGGATCCCGCTGATCTCGTCGCGACCATGCCGTTCGCCGTGCACACCGGGGTTCGTCTCACCAAGGCCGCACCCGAGGAGGTTGTCGGGCACCTCGAGTGGGAACAGCACCGCACGACCGCGGGAAACGGCATGCACGGCGGGGCGCTGATGACGCTCGCCGACAGCGTCGGAGCCGTCTGCGCGTTTCTCAACCTTCCGGCGGGAGCGTCGACGTCGACCACGAGTTCGAGCACGGTGTTCACCCGCGGCGTCCGCAAGGGCACCGTCACCGCGACCGCGCGTCCGCTGCACGCCGGACGAACCACGGTCGCCGTCGTCACCGAACTGCGGGACGACGAGGACCGTCTCGTGGCGCAGGTGACGCAGTCGCAGGCGGTGCTTCACCCCCAGCCGGGAAGCTGACCGATGTCACGACTGCTGCGGGCATACCGCGCCACGGGAGCGGATCTGCCGTTCGGCAACCTCCTCGCCGCGCACGACGTCGCGATGGAAGGCTATTTCTGGCGGTTCACCCAGCCCGCGACGGGACAGGTCGTCATCGCGCTGGCGGGGATCAACCGGGCCGCGGACGGGCACTGGGCGACGCTCGGTCTCGCCGGTCATCCCACCCGGTTCCTGCGGACCGCCGCGCATCCGGAGGGCTACGCCAACCCTGCCGGACTCGGCGCGTTCGCCGGCGACGCGTTCCGCGGGTCCGTCGACCGCGTGCGGGTGGATCTCGGGCCGGACGCCCGCCTCGACGTCCGGGTCGGCGCCCAGGTTCCGTGGCCGCGGCGCAGGCTCGGCGGGTCGAGTGTGTTCCAGACCGTGCCCGCACTGAACCAGTACTGGCACCCGTGGCTGCTCGGCGGCCGGGCCGAGGGCACGGCCGTGCTGGGCGGCACCGAGATCGACCTCGACGGCGCCCAGGTCTACGGCGAAAAGAATTGGGGCAAGGGCGGTTTCCCCGACTCCTGGTGGTGGGGCCAGGCTCAGGGTTTCGCCGACCGGCAGGCATGTGTCGCGTTCGCGGGCGGCGAGATCACCGCGGGTGGGCTGCGCACCGAGGTCACGGCCGTCGTCGTCGCGCTGCCCGACGGCACGGTGTTCCGCCTCGGCAACCCGGTCACCTCCCCCGTCCGGGCGCACGTCACGGACGATCGGTGGTCGCTGCGGGGCCGCAATCGCACGTGGAGCGTCGAAATCGAGGGCGGTTCCCCGCTGGGCTCGGCGCACGTGCTGCCGGTTCCGCTTCCTGCCGAGCGTCGCAACATTCCCGGCGCCCTCGAGCACCTCGCCGGCTCGATGAGTGTGACGGTCCGCCGTCGCGGTGAGCTCGTCTGGGCCGACGAATCACCACTCGCCGCGTTGGAACACGGCGGTATCGGGCGGGCGCGGGCGGAGCTGCGCAGGCGGGGCGCGCCACCGGACGCGACATCCGCGCCGCCGCTCAGCTGATCACCTCGAGCTCGGGTGGCTGCAATGCCTCGACGATCTCGTCGGTCTCCGCGTGGAGAACCCCTATTCGCCCGGCCTCCTCCAGGTGACGCGCGTCGACGCCCGAGATCGCGTCGGCTGCGACGAGCACCTTGTAGTCGCGTTCGCTGGCGTCGACGATCGTGGCGCGCGGGCAGTTGGGGTAGTTGCATCCCGCGATCACCACGGTGTCGACCCGCCACTGGCGCAGGCGGTCGTCGAGTTCGGTGCGGTAGAACGAACTCCACCGGGGTTTGAACAGGATGTGCTCGGTGGGCGAGACAGTCTGGAGACCGCCGCCGAGGAGCGACTCGGGGTCGAGCGGCGGCACCCCCAGCTCCGGCGCCACCTGGGAGCCGGCGGTGCCCGGTCTGGCGATGTCGAGTCCGGCCGCGATCACGCGGCGCCGGCACAGGTCCACGTCGTCGCCCTCGTACAACCGGACGACGTGCACGATCGGGGCCGAGGCCTCCCGGTAGGCGTCCACGAGACGCGCGATCGCGGGCAGCACCGCCGAGGTGCCGGGAATCGGGGCGGTCCCGCCGTCCACGAAGTCCACCTGCGTGTCGACGACGAGCAGCGCGGACCGGCCGAGATCGGGAGCGAGGAACGGATCCGAGTTCTGCCGCCAGTGGGTCACGCAGCAAATCTAACGCTCACGCACACCCTGTAGCGGGAATCACAGGGACCGGTTCGTTCGCACGCAACGCGGGTTTGGGACCATGGAGCGGGTGGGGTAGTGCGAGAAGGGTCCCAACCGATGACTGTGAGCGATGAGAACTGGCCGTTGATCGGCGCGACAGGGGCGCGCTTCGGATCAGCCGGCCGGCGCCGCAGCGCCAGGAAAGAGCAGGACCCGAGCCCGACGCAGTCGGCCGAATGGGTGGAGCCCGTCCCGGCCGAGGCCGCTCCCGAGCAGGTCGAACCCGTGCCCGAACCTGCCGATCGGACTCCCGAGGCGGCCGACAGTGCTGCTGTCGAGTCCACCGAGTGGGTGGCGCCCGAGGACACCGTCTCCATCGTCCGGCCGTTCATCCTCACGGGCGGGCGGACCGAGTCCGGGGTCGATCTGCCACTCGAGGCGGTCATCGTCGCCCGCGCGGACGGCGACACCGTGGTGGACGGGATGCTTGCGCCGGACGAACTGCGCCGCGTCTTCGCGCTGTGCGCCGAACCGCGGTCGGTGGCCGAGATCGCGTCGCTCGCGTCGATCCCACTCGGGGTCGCGCGCGTACTCGTCGGCGACCTCGCGGCGGCCGGGGCGGTCACCGTGAACGAGACCGCCGGGTCCACCGGCCCGGACCGGAATCTGATGGAACGCGTCCTCGACGGGCTGCGCAAACTCTGAGCCTGCCGGGGAAGTCGGCGCCCGGAGCGATGCACACGAATTCGTCAGCCGCACAGCCTATTGACTGCGCGGCTGACGAAGTGCTGTGACGCTAGATCGACGTCCGGCGCATCGCTCCGACCGGATCGGAGTAGATGGTGCTCAGCGACACCACCGTCGAGGCGTACTCCTGCACCCGGTTGCCGAATCCGGAGATGCGAATGTCCCTGCGCTCCAGCGACGATGCCTGCGCGAAGGCCTCGGCGACGTGCGGGATACCGGCCGGGTACTCGGTGAACGCCTGGCCCCCGAGGATCACCCGGTCCGGGTTGAACAGGTCCCGCAGCATGGCGACCGTCTTCCCGAGCACCTGAGCACGTTCCACCAGAAGTTCATGCGCGGGAACGGAACCCGACGACGCCGCCTTGTAGAGGGCACTCATCGTCGGCCGCTGGTTCGACTCCGCGAGGATGCCCGCGTCGAGGGCTGCGGAGATGACCGCGCGATCGCTGATCGTCGCCTCGAGGCACCCGCGTGAACCGCACGAGCACCGCGCCGACGAGCCCGTCGGCAAGTGCGCGATCGATCCGGGACCGCTCGACGGAGTGTGAACACGGCCGTCGATGGTGATCGCGATGCCCGCCGTCTCACGGGCGTAGAAGTACAGGCCCGTTTCGCCTTGCGCGACACCGTCTTCGCTGTCCGGGCTCAGCAGCAGTTCGGATGCGGCCATCGCCTCGACGTGCGCCGCGACGGAGACGGGCAACCCGAGTCCGGTCGCGATGATGGCGCCGACCTGGGCGGACTTCCATCCCAGCCGGGGATGGTCGACGACACCGGTCTGCGGATCGACCCGACCGCCGAGTGCGACACCCGCCCACAGCGGGCGACGCCGGTGCCAGCGGGAGGCGAAGACCCGCGCGCTGCGTGCGATGCCGGCGAGTGCGTCGGCGGACGCTCCCTGCGGGGTGGGTACCTCGACCGCGCCGAGGACCTTCCCTCGCAGGTCACTGGCGATGATGCTGGTCACGACCGCGCCGATGTGGATGCCCACCGTCAGGTAGGGCTCGTGGTTGACCTCGAACGGAACCCGCGGACGACCGATGGCGCCGGACGGCGTGAGGTCGCCGCGTTCGCGCAGCAGCCCGAGGTCGAGGAGCGCCGACACCTGACGGTTGACGGTGGCGATGCTCAGGCCGGTCGCTTTCGCGGCGACGTCCCTGGACAGCGGCCCGCGAGACCGGGCCACCCGCAGTACACCGGCGGCCGGGCCGTCGCTGATCCGCAGCTCAGGGGGAACGATGTGGAGACGGGGACGGGACACGGGCCGCTGGAATCGAGATGCGGAGCCGGTCCGGGTGGGGCTGGAAAGAGTGGGGGTAGACACGTGGCAGTCCTTGCAAGCGGAGGCGGTGCGCACCTTCGTCCGAACGCTGCATCCGTCCCGGGTCGAGAGTGGGACGACCGAGGACGATCGATCAGGAGAAGACTGCGCGAATTAGCTGCAGATGCTGAGACAGCGACAACACAGTTCCCGCGCCAAGGGCAGCCGCGAGCCCAGCGCGGAAGTCACATAGGTGACCCGCGGAGCGGTCGACTGGCCTGAAGACATGACACGAAACTAGCAGCTTCGGTCGGTTTCACCAATCGGAGGGCGCGTCGGCGTGTGGATCCGCGCCGCGCCACTTCCGCAGTTCCCGCCGTTGCGAGGCGCCGCCTGCGGCGCACATCGGAGAGCATCGCCACTCTTGACTACAAGAGTGTTTCACCACACGATACGCCGAGATACCAACCGAACGTACGGTTACAGGGGTGAGATGTACCGACGTGATCGCCTCCGCGACGACGCGGATCAGACGGCAGAGATCGCCATCCTGACCGAACAGTCGTTCGTGCCCTCGAAGGAAATCGACATGACCTCCACCCAGATCTCCGTGACACCCCGGGCGACCGTCCGGCCGCCGAAGGTGGCCGGCGCCAGTCTCATCGGGACCGCCATCGAGTTGGACGACTACTTCATCTACGGCATGGCCGCGGCAATCGTGTTCGGCCCGTTGTTCTTCCCGTCCTTCTCCTCCATCGCGGGCACGCTGGCCACGTTCGCGACGTTCTCCGTCGGCTTCATCGCACGGCCGATCGGCGGCGCGGTAATGGTGCTGATGGGGCTCGTCATCAGGTTCACCATCACCGAGAGCCCCGACTTCGAGAAGGTCAAGAGCACCCACCGCGATCAACGACTGCCGATCGTCACCGTACTGCGGGAGAACCTGCGCGAAGTGCTGCTGGCGGCGGGCGCGTTCATCGGCATCAACACGGTCGGATACATCTTCATGGCGTACCTGCTGTCCTATTCGACGAAGGTCCTGGGCATGAGCAAGACACTGGTGCTCGTCTTCACGCTTATCGCCTCGTTCGTGTGGCTGATCGTCATCCCCGTCGCGTCGATGCTGTCGGACCGGTCTACCTCACCGCGGTCACACTGCTCAGCCTGCTCTGCGTCGTCGCGATCACACGGAAGGTCCGCGGCCCGTTGCGATCAGGGTGACGCAAATCCTTCCGGCGACACACCGCCCGATGGTTCGGTTACGGGACTCCACACCGTCTCCGGTATCCGAAAGGCTCACCATGTCCATCGATTTCGCGCCCGAGCACGTGACAGACGCCGAGGGTTCCCCGAACGCGGCGAGCGTCGTCAAGCTCGGTGCACACATCGGCGCCCGGATCGACGGCGTCCGGCTCGGCGGCAACCTCGACCCCGCCACCGTGTCGCTCATCCGTCAGGCCCTGCTCGAGCACAAGGTGATCTTCTTCCGTGGCCAGGAACATCTGACCGACGACTCGCAGTACGAGTTCGCGGAGCTTCTCGGCTCCCCCACCACCGCGCATCCGACCGTCACGTCGCGTGGCACCAAGGTGCTGCCCATCGACTCCGACTACGGCAAGGCCAACAGCTGGCACACCGACGTCACGTTCGTCGATCGCATCCCGAAGGCGTCGATCCTGCGCGCCGTGCAACTCCCCACGTACGGCGGATCCACCACCTGGGCGTCGGGTGTCGCCGCATACAACGCGCTGCCCGAGCCGCTGAAGGTCCTCGCCGACAACCTGTGGGCGACGCACACCAACGTCTACGACTACGCGGCGACCAGCGCGGAACGCGCGCAGGACGACAAGGCGAAGGAGTACCGCGCCGAGTTCCAGTCCACCTACTTCGAGACGGAGCACCCGGTGGTGCGGGTGCACCCCGAGACCGGCGAGCGCACACTGCTGCTCGGTCACTTCGTCAAGAGCCTGGTCGGCCTGAGCAGCACCCAGTCGCAGGCACTCTTTCGGGTTCTGCAGGATCACGCGATCTCGCTCGAGTTCACGGCCCGGTGGAACTGGCAGTCGGGCGACGTGGCGATCTGGGACAACCGTGCCACTCAGCACTACGCCGTCGCCGACTACGACGATCAGTACCGGCGACTCAACCGCATCACCCTGGCCGGCGACGTCCCCGTCGACATCCGGGGCGAGCGCAGCCGCAGCGTCGCCGGCGACGCGAGTGGCTACTCCGTCATCGACGAGCCCTAACATGTCGGCATGACCTTTTCACCTGACACCCGCATCGCCGTCGTCACCGGGGCGAGCTCCGGAATCGGAGAAGCCACCGCCCGCACCCTGGCCGCGCAGGGATTTCATGTGGTCATCGGGGCCCGGCGACTGGATCGTCTGGAGAAGATCGCCGAAGACATCGGCGGTACCGCGCTCGAACTCGACGTCACGGACCAGGATTCCGTGGACGCGTTCAGCGCGGTACTGCCGAGGGTCGACGTGCTCGTGAACAATGCGGGCGGCGCCAAGGGACTGGCCACCGTCGCCGAGGCCGATCTCGACGACTGGCGGTGGATGTGGGAGACCAATGTCCTGGGCACCCTTCGGATCACCAAGGCACTGCTGCCGAAGTTGATCGAGTCGGGTGACGGTCTGGTCGTCACCATCACGTCGCTGGCCGCGCTCGAGGCGTACGACAACGGTTCCGGATACACGACCGCCAAGCACGCGGAGGGCGTCCTGCACCGCACGCTGCGCGGAGAACTGCTCGGCAAGCCGGTCCGTCTCACCGAAATCGCGCCGGGCGCAGTAGAAACCGAGTTCTCGCTGGTGCGTTTCGAAGGCGACCAGGAGCGTGCCGACAAGGTCTACGAGGGCATCACCCCGCTCGTCGCCGCGGATGTCGCGGACGTCGTCGGGTTCGTCGCCTCGAGGCCCTCCCACGTGAACATCGACCAGATCGTCGTCAAGCCACGAGATCAGGCTTCGTCCGGGCGTTTTCACCGCACGACGTAGACGCGTTCGCGGCTGACCGCCGGTCCTGGTGCTCGAGCACCAGGACCACGGTCCACAGTCCCGCCACGATCGTCACGACCCCCAGCAACATCCATCCCATCCCACAGCCCCCTGCCGATCAACGACTTTCGACCGAATCGGACTGTCGGGGTCGTCCGTCGACCCCTCGACAGCGGACGACTCCCCACAGTTGTGTGAACCGAGAACACGGCGCCGTCGACGCGTCCTCATTCAGGTAGACGCAGCGGCCCCGGTTTCGGTTCCACCGGGTGTGAAGAAAGTTCGCTCGCCTATGCGAGGGCCGACATGGACTGCCATTCGGACCAGCTGAGGGCCCAGTCGTAGATGTCGCCGTCAGCGGCCGACAGGTCGATGGACGTTCCGGTCACCTCGACGGGATCGCCGTACATCGCGGTGCCGAAGTACTGCTGGGCGTCCGCGAGGGACAGGTTGATGCAGCCGTTGGTGACGTTCGACGAACCCTGGACGCCGGTGGTCTCGGGGTTCGCGTGGATGAACTCGCCGTTGTTGGAGATGCGGACCGCCCAGCGCTCGCGCACGTTCTCGTAGAACGGCGGGTTGGACATGAGGAAGTCCTCGTGCTTCTCGGTCACCATGTGGATGCCACTGCGGGTGACGTTGCGGGCCTCGTTGCCTTCGCCGTAGCTGACGGGGATGTCCATGATGGTCTCGCCGCCGCGCACCACCTGCATGCGGTGGCTGGGCGCGTTCGCGATCACGATCTGGCTGCGCCCGACGGTGAAGTTCAGCGACAGATCCTCCGCGCCGTACGCGCCGCCGCCGAAGTCCAGTCCGTACAGCCGGGCGTCGAGGCTCACGGTGGTGCCGGGCGCCCAGTAGTTCTGCGGACGCCAGTGCGCGCGCGACCCGTTGTCGTCGGGCAGCCACGCCCAAGAGCCCGGTGTCGGCGGGTTGGTCGTGACGGTCATCGCCTTCTCGACCGCCGCCTTGTCCTCGACGGACTCGTGGAACTGGACGATGATCGGGGCGGCGATCCCGACTTCCTGACCGTCGCCGATGTTGAGTGTGGCGCCGATGGTCTCGTCGGGGTCGACCGTGGTGAAGCTGCCGTCGACGGCAACGGACTTGCCGTCCGTGCCGAGCGCCGTGCCCTTCCACGTGTACGTGGCGCCGTAACCCAGTGCCTCCCCGACGGTGAACGTGGTCCGGTCGGGTGACAGCACACCCTGCACGGCACGCCCCTCGGCGTTGACGAGGGAGATGTCGGTGAACGTGCCCTGCGACGCGGTCGCGGAGATCGGCGCCACCGGATTGACGTCCTCGGTGCCCGACGCCGGATTCTGGGTGACCTCGACCGCCGGTTCGGGCGGCGCGGTGGCGGTTCCCGACTCGGAGCCGACCGTGCATCCGGTCAGCACAACGAGAAACGCGATCAGCGCCGCCGCGATCAACGCGACGCGCGACCGACTTGTCCGAGAACCCAGTTCATGCACAGCTAACAGGTTACCTGCGCTACGGACCTGTCTCAGATCGCGCAGCCCACCGTCACGGGTTCGGGTTCGAGCCGGACACCGAACGCCGCCTGGACGCCGTCCCGGACGTCGCGAGCCAATGCCAGCAGGTCCTCGCTCTTCGCGGCACCTCGATTGGTCAACGCGAGAGTGTGCTTGGTCGACAGCCGCGCGACGGCGTTCTCGCCGGGATACCCCTTCGAGAAGCCGGCCCGCTCGATCAGCCACCCCGCAGACAACTTGGTTCCGCCGTCGGCCGGGTATTGAGGAACAAGCACGTCGCCGAGGCGGGTCTCGATCGCGGCGAGGACACCCGCCAACTCGCCGTCCGCAACGACGGGGTTGGTGAAGAAGGAGCCCGCGCTCCAGGTGTCGTAATCCTCGGGATCGAGCACCATGCCCTTGCCCCGCCGCAGGTCCAGCACGGCGTCGCGGACCTGCGCCGACGGCAACCGGTCGCCCTCGGCACTGTTCAGCGCCGACACCAGTTCGCGGTAGCGCAGCGGCTCGCCGAGCCCGTCGGGATGCACGGTCAGTTCCACGGCCAGCACCAGGGCGGCATCGGAGTGCTTGAGGACGCTCGTGCGGTAACCGAGACCGAGGGCCTCGGGTTCGACCCAGCGCGCCTCACCGGTGCGTCGATCGAGGAGGTGGACCCGCCGCAGCATCGACCCCACCTCGACGCCGTACGCGCCCACGTTCTGCACCGGGGTGGCCCCGGTCGACCCGGGAATCCCCGACAGGCATTCCAGCCCGCCCAGCTCGGCGGCGACGGTCTGCGCGACCACCTGATCCCACTCGGCGCCCGCCTCGGCAGTGACGAATCCCTCCTCCAGACCGACGGTGGTGTTGCACACACGCACCACCACACCGTCGAATCCGCCGTCCCCGACCACCAGATTGGAACCGCCGGCAAGGATCAGCGTCGGGATGTGCGCGGCGTCGAGAAGGCGCACCACGTCGACGAGGACCTGCGTGGTCGGGCACTCCGCCACGATCCGCGCCGGCCCGCCCACGCGCAGCGTGGTCATCCCCGACAGTTCGAGGTTCTCGGACACGAATGCGCCCGAATCGACGAGTTGACTGACAATGCTCACGTCCCACACAACCGCAAACGGTAGCCTGCGGATCGTGAGTCGCCGCATCGAGCATTCGTCGTCCTATGCGTTTCCCGTCGCCCAGGTCCATGCGGGCCTGATCACCGAGCAGTACTGGCGCGACCGTCTCGACCGGGTCGGAGGACCGGGGGCAACCCTGGACGAGGTCACGACCGGCCCGGGCACCATCTCGGTGGCCATGTCGCAGTCGATCCCCGCCGAGCACCTGCCCAGCATCGTCTCGAAGGTCCGGTCGGGCGATCTCGTGATCAAGCGCACGGAGACATGGGGCACGCTCGACGGTGATCACGCCGAGGGCACGTTCACGGCCGAGGTCCAGGGTGCGCCCGCGACGATCTCGGGGACCCAGACCCTGACGGCTTCCGGTTCCGGGTCGAACGTGCAGGTCGAAGGCAAGGCCGACGTGAGGATCCCGCTGATCGGCGGCAAGATCGAGAGCGCGATCGCGGACGAGGTCCTGCGCCTGATCGAGAAGGAGCAGGGCTTCACGCAGCAGTGGCTCGGGGCCTGACCTGGGGCGGGTGTCCCTTGTGTTCCGTCACAGCCGGTAACCTTGGCGATCATGGCTCGCCGCATCGACTACTCAGCCCGTTACAAGCACACCCCGAAAGAGGTGTACAACGCGTTCACCAACCGTGACTACTGGGATGCGCGCATCGAGGAGATGCGGAAGTACTCCGAGAACCACATCGAGCACTTCGACGTGAACGACGACGGGATCGACATCGTCCTGCACCACATCCTGCCGCGGTCGGAACTCCCCGAGATCGCGCAGACCGTGATGAAGAAGGACATGGTCATCACACGCAAGGAGTCGTACACGCCCTTCGGTGAGCCGACCACGGGCACGTACGAAGCCTCGATCCCGGCGGGCCCGGGCAGCCTGACGGGCACCATGAAGCTGTTCGCCACCGAGACGGGCTGCACGTTCCGCACCTCGTCCGAGGCCAAGGTGTATCTGCCGTTCATCGGCGGGAAGCTCGAGCAGCTGATGCTCGTCAACCTGATCGACCTCTTCCGCGCCGAGGCCGAGATCACCGAAACGTGGTTGTCGCAGCACTAGCAACCACCGCACGGATTTCCCATGACTTCAGCGACGCTGAAGCGGCCTCACGGTGTCATCACCCGGGGTACGACAGGCATCAATCGGCTGCGACGCAGCGACCGCTGGCTCGTCCACGACGCGCTGGTGCGCCGGACGCTGCACGCATCCGCCGACCCGCTCGTCGTCGACCTCGGGTACGGCGCCCGGCCGCACACCACGTTCGAGCTCGCCGACCGGTTGACCGCCGTGCGCGGCGACCGCCGGGTGGTGGGGCTCGAGATCGATCCCGAGCGTGTGGTCGAGAGCAGGAACGGAGTGAGTTTCGCCCGCGGCGGGTTCGAGCTCTCCGGACTGCGACCCGTCCTGGTCCGCGCGTTCAACGTGCTGCGTCAGTATCCCGAGGATGCGGTCGGGCCGGCCTGGGCGCGGATGCAGTCCGGGCTCGCACCGGGCGGGCTGATCGTCGACGGCACGTGTGACGAGCTGGGCCGCCGCTGTGCGTGGGTGCTGCTCGACGCCACCCGCCCGCTGTCGCTGACGCTGGCATGGGATCCGTTCGCCGTGGAGAAGCCGTCGGACATCGCCGAACGGCTACCCAAGGCGCTGATCCATCGCAACGTCCCGGGTGAACCGGTCCACGCCCTCCTCGCGGCAGCGGATCGTGCGTGGGCCACCGCGGCGCCGCACGGCTCGTTCGGACCGCGGGTGCGGTGGCGGGCCGCCCTCGCCCTGCTGCGCGCGCAGGGACTTCCCGTGCAACCCCAGCGCCGCCGGCTCCGCGACAACATCCTCACCGTTCCGTGGCACCTGGTCGCGCCCGGTTCCGGCACGAATTAATTCACGCGACATCCCCCACAGCGCGCCGTAGAGTCACTTCACGAAACATGTTGTGCCGGTGCGCAGGCGAGGGCTACTTCGACTGTGGATCGCGTGGTCGCCGGTTCGAATCCGGTCAGGGACGCAGGTCCCTGTAGCTCAGTGGTAGAGCGCGTCCGTGCCTCCGCCGACTCCGAACTCGGCACGACATGCGTGCGCGCCACCCGGTGCGCAGACGACGGATACTTCTCAGGTGAAGTGCGCAAGCACGCGGTTCGACTCCGCACCCCGTCGTCGCCTCGATCTCGGGTGGCGCGCACCCCACGAGCACCGACACCTCCCGGAAGGAGGAACACCCATGAGCAAGTTCAACCTGAAGACGCTGCGCCGCACCAAGGTACAGAGCCCCGTCACGTCGGAAACGCAACCGGCCGGCCGCACGTTCGAGGGCGGCAGCGGCTACGCCCGCGACGCGAAGAGCGAGCTGTTCCTCCTCGCCGTCACCAACATGGTGGGTGAGCACACGTTCTACGAGTCGGCTCCGGACCGCGACGGCCGGTTCGTCCAGCTCGTCCACGAGGTCACGCTGTCGGACCCGGAGTGGACCGCCCGCCTGATCGGGTGGCTGCGCCGCGACGCGCATCTGCGTTCGGCGTCGGTGGTGGCCGCGGCCGAGTTCGTCCGTGCCCGGCTGGGCGCCGGTCTGCACGGCGGCAACCGCGCCGTGATCTCCTCGGCGCTGGAGCGGGCCGACGAGCCGGGTGAGATCCTCGCCTACTGGATTGCGCGCCACGGTCGTTCGATCCCGAAGCCGGTCAAGCGCGGTGTCGCCGATGCCGCTGTCCGCCTGTACTCGGAACGCTCACTGCTGAAGTGGGATTCCGATTCCAGGGACGTCCGCTTCGGCGACGTCCTCGAGCTCACCCATGCGTCGCCGTCGGCGACGTGGCAGGGCGAGCTGTTCCGGCACGCGATCGACCGGCGGCAGGGACGCGAGAACACGATCCCCACCGGCCTGCGGATGCTCACGGAACGGGCGGCGCTGGCGGTGCTCCCGCCGGAGGATCGGCGTGCCGTCCTCCGGACCCCGGAGCGGCTGTCGGCGGCCGGCATGACGTGGGAGTCGCTCGCCGGCTGGCTGCAGGGACCGATGGATGCGGCAGCATGGCAGGCGGTGATCCCGTCCATGGGGTACATGGCTCTTCTGCGCAACCTGAGGAACTTCGACGAGGCCGGGATCCCCGACCACGTCGCGGAACAGGTAGCGGCCCGGATCGCCGATCCGGGGGAGGTCGCGAAGTCGCGGCAGCTGCCGATGCGGTTCCTCGCGGCCTACCGGAACGCGCCGAGCCTGCGGTGGGGACACGCACTCGAACGGGCACTCGGGGCGTCGCTGTCCGCGGTCCCGTCGCTGCCCGGCCGCACCCTGGTGCTCGTCGACCGGTCCGGATCGATGTTCTACAGCCGCGTCTCGGCGCGGTCGGAACTGACGCGGGCGGACGCGGCCGCGGTGTTCGGCACCGTACTGGCGGCGCGCGCGGAGCGGGCCAACCTGGTCGAGTTCGGCTCGGACAGCCGGTTCGTGCCGTTCAAGCACCAGCCGGTGCTGCGGGTCGTCAACAGTTTCGGCGACCTGGGCGGCACGGACACGGCGTCGGCGGTGCGGAAGCATTACCGCGACCACGACCGCGTCGTCATCGTCACCGACGAGCAGGCGGCGTGGGGCGATCCGACCCGGCACGTCCCGGCCGACGTCCCCGTGTACACGTGGAACGTGGCGGGCTACCGCCACGGACACGGTCCGACGGGGTCCGCGAACCGCCACACGTTCGGCGGACTGTCGGACGCCGGATTCTCGATGATCCCGCTCCTGGAGGGCACCCGGGACGGCGAGTGGCCGTTCTGATCCCGGAGCGGTGATCCGTCAGGTGCAGGTGGCCAGTGCGTGTTCGACGCGCTGCGCCACCTGCGCCGGCAGGGATCCGCACTCCCCGTGCAGTGCGCGCGCATTCAGTCGCCCGATCGCGACGCCGTCGGCGACCACCTCGTCGAGCAGTTCCTGCGAGATGCCGCTCGCGGCGAGGTCGAGTGCCGTGCACAGCGGCGTGGTAATGCGCAGGGGGCCCACCTGCTCGCAGTCCTCCGGGCGGAGCGACCGCCGGTGCAGCGCCAGCTGCTGCGTCGGCGACGGCGGTGACAGCACCGTCGAGAGGTGGATGAACCGCGGGTACAGGTGCCCGAGGCCGTGAAGTTCGGCGGCACTCTGGTGGGAGACCGCGGCGGCGGCACCGAACCAGGTGCACCACTTAGCGAACTCCTCGAGATCGGAGTGCGGACAATCCTTCAAGCGGAACAGATCTCGCTCGACCTTGACCCACGAGCCGTCGGCGACGCGCTCATCGATCTCGTCGGCGGCGAAACCGAGGCGCAGCACTTGCGCAGTGGTGAAGAAACCCGCCTGAGCCGTCGCGACGCGTGTCAGCTCTTCACCGACACCTTCGCGCTCCGGGTCACCGGGACGTGGAGCCAACCATCCGGACATTCCCCTAGATTACTGGGCGTTTGTGGCACGCATCACAATTTCTGCGGATCTCGGCGACCCGCCGCGGGCGCATTCACAGAAATTGTTCAGAGTTGTCGGGAAGAATCCGTGTAATGGCAGCCCGAACGAACTCCGCACCCCGAAGTAACCGTGTGCTCGTCATCTCTCTTGTCGTCATCGCCGCGCTCGTGGCGGTCCTCGTCGGCGGCGAACTCTTCGTGCGCAACAGAGTGAAGACCTGCATGGCAGACCAGTTCGAGAGCCAACTCGGCTCACAGGTGGACGTGGGCCTGAGCTGGAAGCCGGTCCTGCTCCAGTCGGTCGACAAGAACGTCCCGTACATCACGATCGACAGCGACGACACCAAGTTCGGCCCCGCCCAGGGGATGCAGGTGCACGCTCAGGTCAACGACATCCGGATCGAGAACACCGCGGACAGCAGCGGCACCATCGGCAGTTCCGACGCGGACATCACCTGGTCCACCGCGGGAATCCTCGCGACGCTGCAGCAGCAGGCGTTCGGCTCGCTCATCAGCGGTGTCACCGCCGATTCGAGCGCGGGCACCCTGCGGTTCTCCGTCGGTCCGGCCGGGCTCGCGGACCTGACCGTCAAACCGGAGGTCGTGAACGGGACCGTGAAAGTGGAGACGGTGGGTGCGGCGATCCTCGGTTTCGGCCTCCCCACCGACCTGGTGGACGGGGTCGTCCAGATTCTGACTTCGAGCCTGCAGACCTACCCGCTGGGCATGCAGCCGACGTCGTTGAAGGTCACCGACGACGCCATCGAGATCACCCTCGAGGGTGGCGCCTACACGATGCCTGCCGCCGGCACCCAGCAACAGCAGCAGGAACAGCAGAGCAGCTGCGGCCTCCTGGTCTGATCGACCGTCGGGTCAGTCGGGCAACCCGTCCAGGACGGCACGGGTTCCCGACAGTCCCAGCCGCGTCGCACCGGCCGCGATCATGTCGAGCGCGGCCTGTGCGGTGCGGATCCCGCCGCTTGCCTTCACGCCGATTCGCCCTCCGACGGTCTGCGCCATCAGCCGCACCGCCTCCACGGTCGCTCCCCCGGCCGGATGGAATCCGGTGGACGTCTTCACGAAGTTCGCCCCGGCCCGCTCGGCGGCCCGGCACGCTTCCACGATCGCCTCGTCGCTGAGCGCGGCGGTCTCGAGGATCACCTTCAGGACCGTGTGGTCGCCGACCGCCTCGCGGACCGTGAGGACGTCGGCCAGCACCGCGTTGAAGTCGCCGGCCACGGCGGCCCCGATGTCGATCACCATGTCGATCTCCTGCGCGCCCTGGTCCACGGCGAGCCGAGCCTCGGCCCCCTTGACCAGCGAGTGGTGCTTGCCCGAGGGGAACCCGACCACCGCGGCGGTCACCAGACCCGGCGCCTTGACCGGCAGCATCGACGGCGACACGCAGACGGCGAGCACCCCGAGCGAGCGCGCCTCGGCGATCAGCGCCGTCACGTCGTCGGTGGTGGCCTCGGGCTTGAGGAGCGTGTGGTCGACGAGGTCGGCCACCTGGGAGCGGGTCAGTGCAACGTCGGACATACCTGTGAGCTTCGCACAATGCCTTCCAGGGCTTGCGGCACGGCCTAGCATCGCCGTATGAGCGATCCGGGATCGATCTTCGACGAGGCGCGGCTGGAGTTCGACCGGCTGACGACGGCCGTGTGGACGCCGGCCGGGCAGTCACTCGCCTTCCAGCTCGGACTGCGTCCCGGCGACGCCGTCCTCGACGTGTGCTGCGGCGCAGGCTCTTCGGCGCTCCCCGCAGCCACCGCCGTGGGTCCGTCGGGCCTCGTCCACGGCGTCGACCTGGCCGACGAACTGCTCGAGCAGGGGCGGCTGAAGGCGTCGGAGCGTGGATTGCAGAACATCGAGTTCGTCTGCGCGGACGCCACCACCTGGGAGCCGCCGAGCACCGTCCCGGAAGCGGGCTACGACGCGCTGGCCTGCTCGTACGGCGTGTTCTTCCTGCCCCACATGGATGCCGCGTTCACCCGGCTCGCCGGCCTCGTCCGGCCGGGCGGCAAGGTCGGGATCACGGTGTGGCGGCGGGGCGCGTTGCGCGACTTCGCGAGCGCGTTCCAGGACGCCGTGGCCCGGCACCGGGAACCCGAGCCAGAACCGGCCGGGTCGCCGTTCGATCCACTCGAACGCATCGACACCCCGGACGCGCTCCACCAGTGGCTGGGCGAGCTGGGCGCGCACTCGACCGAGGTCCGGGAGCTGTCCAACATCATTCCCGCCACCCCCGAGTTCGCCTGGGACCTCGTCCTGGGTGGGAACTTCCGTCGCGCGCTCGCCCCGTTCGACGCCGGGACGGTCGAGCAGATTCGCCTCGATCTCCTGCAGCTGCTCACCGAACGCGCGATTCACGACATCGACGCCGGCACCCTCGTCGGCACCGCCGTGGTGAACGGCCGGAGCGCGACCTGAAAGACTGTTGCCCATGAGCGCTGCTTCGACCGAGGACCACCGGTACGTTCTTTCTCTCGGCTGCCCCGACCGCACCGGCATCGTCGCCCGGATCTCGACGTTCCTCGCCGAGGTCGGCGGCTGGATCGTCGAGGCGGCGTACCACGCCGACGCCGACACCGGCTGGTTCTTCACCCGGCAGGCAGTGCGTGCCTCCTCGGTAGACATCTCGATCGAGGAACTCCGGGAGCGCTTCGCGGCCGTCGCCGCCGAACTCGGCCCCGAGACCGAGTGGACCGTATCCGACACCGGTGAGCGAAAGCGGGTGGTGCTGCTGGTGAGCAAGGAAGCGCACTGCCTCCACGACCTGCTCGGCCGCGCGGCCGGAGGCGAGTTGCCCGCCGACATCTGCGCGGTGATCGGCAACCACCGCGATCTCGAGACCGTCACCAGGCAGCACGGCATCGACTTCCATCACGTCCCGTTCCCGAAGGATCCCGCCGAACGCGGGCCCGCATTCGAGCAGGTGCGTGAACTGGTCGACGCCCATGACCCCGATGCCGTCGTGCTGGCGCGTTTCATGCAGGTGCTGCCCTCGGCACTGTGCGAGCACTGGGCCGGCCGGGCGATCAACATCCACCACAGCTTCCTGCCGTCCTTCGTCGGGGCCCGCCCCTACCACCAGGCATTCGCCCGCGGTGTGAAGCTGATCGGCGCAACCTGCCACTACGTGACGGCCGAACTCGACGCGGGCCCCATCATCGAGCAGGACGTGATCCGCGTCGACCACGCAGACGAGGTCGCGGACATGGTCCGGCAGGGTCGCGACATCGAAAAGCTCGTGCTGTCCCGTGGCCTGCGCTGGCATCTCGAGGACCGCGTCCTTGTCCACGGCCGTAAGACGGTGGTGTTCAGCTAGTTTCGTCGTCCCGCTACTGGGACGGCAGCAACGCCAGCACTTCCGGGACGGGCCGCAGGTGGGCGGTGAGGATCTCCAGCGCCTGGTCGGCGTCGACGGCGTCGAGTGCGGCGACGAGCGCCCGATGCTGCGCGTTGATGGTGTCGAGCCGCTGGGGTCCGACGTTCAACGCGCGGACGGCGACGCGTTGCTGCCGCGACCGCAGCGAATCGTAGAGTTCGGTGAGCACCGAGTTCTGCGCTGCGCTGACCATGGTCAGGTGGAATTCGCGGTCGAGGCCTGACACCGCGAACCAGTCCTGTTCGCGGCCCGCGGCTTCCATCGGCTCGATCAGATCGACCATGTGCGCGGGTGCGCCGACTCCCCGCGCACACAGGGTGGACACCGCATGGCCTTCGATCAGCAGCCGGGTCTGGTAGACCTCTTCGAGTTCGCGACCGGTGACCGTGCGCACCTGCGCACCCTTGCGCGGAAGCAGCGTGATGAACCGTTCGGCGGCGAGCCGGTGAAACGCCTCTCGCACCGGGGTGCGTGAGACTCCCATCGTCCCGGAGACCCAGAGCTCGTCGAGGAATCGGCCGCCTTCGATGGACCCGCGGATGATCTCGTCCCGCAGCCAGACATAGACCCGATCTCGTGCCGGTCCGGATTCACCGGTGGGCCCGGCGAGCGTCGATGCCGACATCTCGATCCCTTCGTCGAACGGTCCATCGGATTGACGGACTCGTAACAAATTGATCATACAAGCTATGGACACACCAAGTATTCTCTGTGTATACATGACATATACAGAGCGATGTGGGGGCGGTCACAGCGCAGTGACCGCCGAGAGCCACCCGCTTCCGGCAAGCGACCCCCCGAAAAAGGAGACCACCAGCATGTACAGCACCCCCGCCGATCGGCGTTACGCGATCTGGCTGTCCGACCCGAGCTTCGCCGCAGCGGAGATCGCGCGCGGCATCGGCTACGGCGCCGTGGTCCTCGACATCGAGCACGGATCCTTCGACCTCGCGGATCTCGAACGGTTCATCCCGTTCCTGCGCAGCCTCGGCATGGAGGTCCTGGCGAAGGTGCTCGGACCCGAACGCGGCCCCATCCAGCAGGCGCTGGACTTCGGCGCGACGGCTGTCGTCATCCCCCACATCGAGAATGCGGCTCACGCAAAGGAAGTCACGGCATTCGCGAAGTTCCCGCCACTCGGCGACCGGAGTTTCGCGGGCGGCCGCACCACCAACTACGGCGGTTTCACCGACGAGTGGGTCACGGAGCAGGACACGTTCACCCGGTGCTACCCGATGATCGAGGACGCCGGAGCGATCGAGAACATCGCCGAGATCCTGGCACTCGACACCGTCGACGGCGTGTTCGTCGGACCGTCCGACCTCTCCCTCCGCCGCGAACGCGGGGCATACTCACGCGAAGAGGGTGACTTCACCGACCTCGCCGCGGTGGCCACGGCCGCCGCCGAGGCGGGCAAGCCCTGGGTGCTCCCGGCATGGAGCGTCGAAGAGAAGGAGTTCGCGGTGCATTACGGGGCCGACCAGATGGCGCTGATCATGCAGCACGGCGCACTCGCCGCAGGATTTGCGGCACCGTTCGAGCAGATCAAGCAGATCAGGGAGTCACGATGACGACCCAGACGTCGGGACCGGTATCCCCCGACAGCGCGGAAGCGGCGGCCCACCCCAAGGTGGGCCGTGCCCGGTGGACCATCGCCGGCGTTCTCGGCGTCGGCATGTTCGTCAACTACATCGACCGCGTCAACCTCTCGATCGCCGCCCCGGAGATCATGCGCGACTTCGAGATCAGTGCGTCGCAGATGGGCATGGTGTCCTCCGCATTCCTCTGGACGTACGCCATGCTCCAGATGCCGATCGGATCGTTCATCGACAAGATCGGCGTCCGGTGGGTCAACCGGGCGGCGGCGTTCCTGTGGGCGGTCGCCTCGTTCGCGTCCGCCGCCGCAGGTGGTCTCGGCATGCTGCTCGTCGCCCGTCTGGTCCTCGGCGTCGGCGAGGCGCCGACGGTGCCCGCAGGCTGGAAGGCCATCGGTCAGTGGTTCCCCCGGCAGGAGCGTGGAACCGCCACGGCCATCTTCGACGGGTGCGCGAAGATTTCCAACGTCATCGGCATCCCGATCATGGCCTTCCTCGTCACCACGTTCAGCTGGCACGCGGCGTTCATCTTCACCGGCATCCTGTCCGTCGGTTACCTGGCCGTGTGGTGGCTGCTCTATCTCACCCCGAAACAGGCTCTCGCCAAGGGCCGCCTCAGCCAAGCGGAATTCGACTTCATCCGGGCCGGCGGCGCGGAGGACGAAGACGCCGAGACGGCCGGGTCGCTCAACGGACTGGGTTACCTGCTGCGCCGGCGCAAGACGTGGGGCCTGGCGCTCGGCTACGCGTCGTACACCTACGCCTACTACGTCCTGCTCACCTGGCTGCCGGCCTATCTGGAGAAGCAGTTCGGGGTGAATCTGCTCAAGGGCGGTATCTACACGATGATTCCGTGGCTGGTCGCCGTCATCGCGCAGTTCCTCATCGCGGGCATCCTGATGGACCGATGGCTGGCGCGGACCGGCGACGTCACCAAGGTGCGCCGAACCGTGCTGGTGGTCAGCCTGCTCGCGTCCCTCGCGGTGACGGGCGCAGCGTACGCGGGATCGATCGCCGTCGCGCTGATCTTCCTGTCGATCGGCGCAGCCGGACTGGCTGTGTCCGTTCCCGCCGGTTCCAGCATCGTCGCCCTGATCGCCCCGCAGGGGTACACAGGATCGCTCGGCGGAATAGTCAACTTCGTCGCCAATCTCCTCGGGATCGCGGCGCCCATCGTGACCGGCATGGTGGTCGACTCCACGGGCTCGTTCGCGGGGGCCTTCCTCGCGACCGGAGCGGTCTTGATCGGCGGAATCTTCTGTTACACCGTGGTGCTCGGCAAGATCGAACGGATGCCGGCACCCGTCACTTCGGAAAGGCACTGACATGGTCGACATCGCAATCGCTCAATTCGCACCGGGTTCGGACAAGCAGGACAATCTCGGCCGAATCGCGAAGTTCGCCGAGGAGGCGGCGGCGGGCGGCGCCCGGGTACTTGCAGCACCCGAATACGCGATGTTCACGGTCCCGACGATGGACGAGCGGTTCGTGGACTCCGCCGAATCCCTCGACGGCGAGTTCGTCACCGGGCTCGGCGAGATCGCCGCCCGCCACCGGTTGATCCTCGTCGCGGGAATCAACGAAGCGATCCCGGGCGAGCGCCGCATCTTCAACACCCTCGTCGCGGTTGCCCCCGACGGCAGTATCGCCGCCGCGTATCGGAAGCTGCACCTGTACGACGCATTCGGTTACAAGGAGTCGGACTTCGTGCAGGCCGGCTCGATCGGCGAACCCGAGACGTTCACCGTCGACGGCGTCACCTTCGGCATGCAGACGTGTTACGACCTGCGGTTCCCGGAGGTGACCCGGCGCATCGTCGACTCGGGCGCGGACGTCCTGGTCCTGCCCGCCGAGTGGGTGCCCGGCCCGCTCAAGGAAGACCACTGGACCACGCTCGTCCGCGCCCGGGCCATCGAGAACACCATCTACGTCGCCGCGGCCGACCAGAGCGCCCCGGCCGGTTCGGGTGCGTCGATGATCGTGGATCCCATGGGGGTGGTGATCGCGTCCCTCGGTGAACGGGTCGGGACCGCGATCGGCACCGTCTCCCCCGAGCGCATCGCAGAGGTCCGCGCCAAGAACCCGGCGCTGTCGCTGCGCCGTTTCGGTGTGGTCGCCAACCAGTAGATGCCGACGAATTGGTCAGGCTCACAGGCTATTGCGTGTGAGCCTGACAAATACGCGGGCAACTGTCGGATCAGAGATTGCGGAGCCGGACGATCTCCTTGTCGAACTCGTCGATGCTCTCGACGGAGCTCATGTGGCCGACGCCGGGCAGGACGATGAGCCGCTCGAGGTGACCGGCCTCGTCCAGGACGCGAGCGAGCTTGCGGGCGTGGACAGGTGGGGTCAGTCGGTCCATGGAGCCGACGAGCACCGTGGTCGGGACGTCGAGGTTGTCGAGAGCCTCGTGGATGTCGAGGCCGCTGAGCGCGGCGCCCCAGCCGCCGCGGATGCGCGGCTTGCAGTCCCGGACGATGTTCTCGCAGAACTGGACTTCGGCGCGGGAGGCGTTCGGCGACATCGACACGTACTGGAGTGCGCGCGTCATCACCGGCGACGACACCAACGGAACCGGGGTGCTCAGGACGGCGCGGCCGACCGGAACCGGCACGCGCGGAAAACGATTCGGCAGCGGGATGACGGTGGTCTCGGCGATGAGCCGATCACAGGCGGTGCTGGCGAGCAGAACTGCCGACGCGTACTTCTTCACCTCGTCGGGGTGACGGCCTGCCCACGCCATGATGCTCATGCCACCCATGCTGTGACCGACGAGCACGGCCTTCTTGTCGTCACGCACCGTCGCCTTCAGCACCTCCGACAGGTCATCGGCGAGGACGTCCGGGCCGAGCGGGAGCGAGCCGACGGTGCTGCGGCCGTGCCCACGCTGGTCGTAGGTGATGACCCGGTACTCGTCCGCCAGCGCGTTCACCTGCGGGTACCAGTATTCGGTGGAACAGGTCCAGCCATGGCTCAGCACAATGGGATCGCCGTCCACCGGACCGTAGGCGCGGACGTACAGCGTCGCTCCGTCGTCGGTGAGGATCTCCGTCACGTCCGGGCGCAGGTTCGGGGTGCGCAGCAGCTCGTTCGGCGCCACCTCGGTCGACAACGTCAACCCGCGGGTGGCGCGCTTGTGGCGGATCGCCGCTGCCGCGGCGACGACGGCGCCCACTCCGGCTGCGCCGGCTAGTGCCCGGAAGGCGATGGCGCGCGAACTGCTGGTCATTCCTGCCCCTGTCCTGTCTAACTTGCTCTGTTGGTGTCTGTGCTCGTCGCCGGGCCCGGTGTCTCACCGAGTTGCCGGGCCGCCCGTTCGAGTGCCTTGGAGATCTGTTCCTCCATCGCCTCTTCGAACAGCGACTGGACGGCATCGCGCGTGAGGGGACGCATCTGGTCGACGAGCCGCGCGATCTCCGAGACTTTCGCCTCGTCGAGTTCGAGCGGCTCGCCCTCGGCGGCGAGGTAGCGGTCCGCGACGACGGCGACGAACCGCGCGGCGACGTCCGAGAGGTCTCGTCGCACCGCCGCGGTCTGTTCGAGGACGTCCTCGAGCGGGATGCCAGCGGCGACGAGGACCTGCGCCGCCTCGACCAGTCGTGGATTGTTCACCGAGTAGTCGCCTCCGGAGGGAACGAGCACTCCGAGTTCGGTGCCCTTGGCGATGTTGGCCTCGGTGGTCTGCGCACCGAACATGCATTTCAGCTCGACGATCGTGAGGCGGGCCGCTCGCCTGCGCTTCTTCCATCGGCTGCCCGGGTCGTCGGTCTCCAGAACGTCCTTGACCTGGAGGCCGTAGTGCGCAGCCGTGAGAAGTTCGCTGATGGTGGCGAACGTGTAGCCGCGATCGAGCATGCGCCCGATCAGGTGCAGACGGGCGAGGTGCGATTCGTTGTACCACCCGGTGCGCCCCTGCTTCCGTGGCGGCGGGAGCAGTCCGCGGTCCTGGTAGACGCGCACGTTGCGCACGCTCACCCGCGCCTCGCGCGCGAGGTCGTCGATCCGGTATTCCTTCATCGGACGATGTGCGCCCGTCGGAGCAGCAGCCGCGACGGGCCGCCGACGAGTCCCGCGGCCGGGTGGGCATCGCTCACTGAGTCACGCAGATGGACGACGGACATGTCAGCTCCTCGGTAGCCGTGTCACCACAATAGCATTGTCACAATGCCCATTGTCATCGTTTGGGTGCACGAGAGCCACGCCTTCACGTGCTCATGGGGTGGGGAGCGGCTACCAGCGAGGCCCGCGCTGCACGTCGTCGACGCGCGGGCGCACGTCCACGAGATAGACGCACACCGCGACGACCGCGACGATGCCGAACAACTGCACGGCCGGGAACAGCAGGAGGACGAGGAACGCGACGGCGAGAATGCTCAGCCAGATCGGTTTGCTCAACTTGTCCACGGCGGTGAACGCGTCTTTGCGCTGGCGAGCCGCGTGGAACAGCGCGTACGCAGCACCACCCAGGGCGACGATGCGAATCACCAACAAGATCACCGAGACGACGCCGTCAACTTGAATCACAGCCCCATCCTACGAGGTCGACACGCAAACGGCCCCCGCACCGAACGTGCGGGGGCCGAAAAGCGTGAAGGATCAAGCCTTCTTGACCGGAGCAGCCTTCTTGGCCGGAGCGGCGGCCTTCTTGGCCGGAGCCGGGGCCGGAGTTGCCGCAGCCTTGGCCGGAGCAGCCTTCTTGGCGGGAGCGGCGTGCTTGGCCGGGGCAGCCTTGTCGGCCTGAGCCTGGACGTCGGCAGCGGTGGCGTCGACGCGATCGGCAGCGCCCTTCGACGCTTCCTCGGCCTGGTCGCCCAGGTCGAGAACCTTCAGGGCAGCCTCGTCGCCGGCGTCGGCGATGGCCTCCCCGAGCCCCTCGGCGGTGTCGGAGATGCGACCCGAAGCGCGGCCCGCGAGCTTCGCGGCCTGCTCGCCGACGGCGCGCGTCTGGCGTGCAACGGTGCCGAGAGCTTCCTCGGTCAGCTCGACGGCGTCACCGAAGGCGGTCTCGGCGCGGCCGATGCCCTCCTCGACGACCGGCTGCTTGCGGATGCGCTCGACGGTGTCCTCGCCGCGCTCGGCGAGCGACGTGTACAGGTCGGAGGCGACCTTCAGGTAGGCCTCGGCGACCTTGCGCAGCTCGTCGGCGGTGAACTTCTCACGCAGCTCGGCAAGCTCCTCGGGCAGCTCGGACGGCAGTCCGGCGAGGCGGTCGCGAAGGTTCTCGACACCCTCGGTGACCTCTTCCTGGAGTCCGGCGATGCGCTCCTTGGCGCCGCCGACACGCTCCTCGACGTCGCCCTGGGTGGACTCGGCGCGCGAGCGGACCTGGGCGACGACGTCGGCCACGGCCTGCACGACGACGTCGCCGGCGCCTACGGCCGCGTACAGCGAGGTCTTGACGCTGTCGATGGTCTTCTGGTCAGTCATCGGCTTTCTCCTGTTCAACGGTGGGGGGTTCTGGTTCCGGCGTCTGGGAATCAGAACGCTGGTGTTCTTCTGTCCGAAGCTCGGACGTCCGGGATTCGGCCGCTTCCGCCGATTCGTTCTCACGACAGAACGACTCGTAGATCTCGAGCAGCACTTGCTTCTGCCGCTCGGTAATGGCCGTATCCGCGAGCAGAGCGTCACGGAGTGGACCGTGTGGCCGCTGCTCGAGGTAACCCGCCTGGACGTACAGGACCTCCGACGACACCCGGAGACCCTTGGCTATCTGCCCAAGCACCTCGGCCGAGGGCTTGCGCAACCCACGTTCGATCTGACTCAGATACGGATTACTGACACCGGCCAGCTGCGCCAGCTGCCGCATCGACACCTGGGCCGCTTCGCGCTGGGCACGAATGAAACCTCCGATGTCGTGAGCGGCGTTGCTGACTACGCGAGCTGCCAGATCTCCTGCACCGGCTGCGTCGCGATCATCGCTTGCCATCAGTCCTCCGTGTTGCTGGGCAGAACCAAGCCTAAAGCAGGGTGCTAGCAATTGCAAGCACTCTGTTAGCACCCAGCTAGCGGACCCTCCGCCGAGGCCGATGTCAGCCGAACAGCAACGTCGAGAACGTGTAGATCAGCAGCCCCGCGATCGACCCGACCACGGTGCCGTTGATGCGGATGAACTGGAGATCCCGTCCCACCTGCAGTTCGATCTTCTTGGACGCCTCCTCGGCGTCCCAGCGCTCGACGGTGTCGGAGATGATCGCGGTGATCTCGTCGGTGTAGTGGACGACGACGTAGCGCGTGCCGGCGAGCACCCACCCGTCGACCTTGGCCCTCAGCTCGTGGTCGTCGCGCAGCCGCTCACCGAATCGCACGACGTTCTCCGCGACCTTCGTGCGCAGCGTGCTGTTCGGGTCGTCGACGGATTCCATGATCAGGCGCTTGGCGACCGTCCACGTAGCCGCAGCGAGACCGGTCACCTCCTCGCGCCCCATGATCTCGGCCTTGATCTTCTCGGCCTTCTCCATGGTCGCGGGGTCGTTCTGCAGGTCGTCGGCGAAGTCGACGAGGAAGCGGTTGGCCGCCTGCCGCACCTCGTGCTCCGGGTTGGATCGCACCTTCCAGGTGAATTCGACGAGCTCCCGGTGGATCTTCTCGCCGAGCATGGCGTCGACGAACTTGGGCGACCAGGCGGGCGAATCGCGGCTGACGATCCGGTCGATGGTCTCCTGACTCCCGAGCGCCCACTGGTGCGCCCGCTCGGCGAGCAGATCCAGGATCGGCAACTGCCGGTTCTCGCGCAGGAGTTCGCCGAGTACGCGCCCGATCGGCGGCCCCCACTGGGGCTCGGCCAGCCTGCGCACCAGGGTGCTGTCGATGATCTGCTGCACGTCCTCGTCGCGCAGGATCTCGACGAAGCCGCGCAGGATGGTGGCCGTCTCGGCAGCGACACGCGCGGCGTGCTTGGGCTGCGCCATCCACCTGCCCAGCCGCAGCGGGATCTCCGCGGCCTCCACCTTGGCGGACACCACCTCGGGGGCGAGGAAGTTCTGGCCGACGAAGTTGCCGAGGCTCGCCCCCAGCTGGTCCTTCTTGCGCTTGATGATCGCGGTGTGCGGGATCGGCAATCCGAGCGGATGCCGGAACAGGGCCGTCACCGCGAACCAGTCGGCCAGCGCACCGACCATGCCTGCCTCGGACGCGGCCCGCACGTAGCCGACCCACGCCCCCGCGCCCCGCGATTCCTGCCACCTGCACACGAGGTACACCACGGTGGCGAACACGAGAAAGCCCGTCGCGACAGCCTTCATCTTGCGGAGATCGCGACGCTTCGCGTCGTCGTCGAAGGCGGAAAGGCTCAGTTGATCCACAGACGCCATTGTGCCCAAGGACGGCGGGAAGGCGGCAACCCAGCCGCTGGACGCGCGCCCGCACAGACGGCGTTGTGCCGTGCGACAAGACCGGAGCACTAAGCTGACAGGAGATCGCGACACGAAACGGATGTGAAGAGACTCAGTGGCGAACGACGACGTGAAGGATCCTGAGCAGGTGACCGAGTCGATGACGAAGCTGGACAAGGCGGCAAAGCCCGATGGGCGCAAGCGCCGCTGGCGTGAGCACAAGATCGCGCGCCGAGAAGAACTCGTCGACGGAACGATCGCCGCCATTCGCTTGCGTGGACGCGACATCGGCATGGACGAGATCGCATCCGAGATCGGTGTCTCCAAGACGGTGCTGTACCGCTATTTCGCGGACAAGAGCGATCTGACGAACGCGACCATGGCGCGTTACGTGGAGACCACACTCGCCCCGCGGATCTACGAGGCCATCGGCGGCGACCTCGACGACTTCGAGCTGACCCGCGCCACCATCACGGCGTACGTCGAGACGGTGGCGTCGGATCCCGACGTCTACCTGTACATCATGGCGAACGGCTCCGGCCCGGGCCGCGAAACGGTCGCGGACTCGGAACGGATGATCGCGGAGGTGCTCTCCACGGTTCTCGGCGAGCGGCTGCGGCAGATGGAGATGGACTCCGGCGGCGCCGTCCCCTGGGCGTACGGAATCGTCGGCGGTGTGCAGCTGGCGACGCACTGGTGGATCTCCAACCGGTCCATGTCGGTCGAGGATCTGATCAACTACCTGACGATGATGACCTGGGGTGGCGTCACCGGTATCGCCGCCGTCAACGGCTCGCCCGCGCGATTCAATGCGATCCCGCACCCGCTGCGCCCGCCTGCGGCCGAGGCCGACTAGCGCCGAACGTTTCTTGTGTAACTATCAGTTACAGGTAAACTCGCCTGTGTGAACGAACACGAGGAAGAAGAAGAGGGCTACCGCGGCCCCGCCGACGTCGTCGTCGGCGACCGTCCTGCCGTGACCGTGCAGGTCCAGTTGGCGGGAAACTTCGAACCCATCAGCGGTCGGTACGTCTGGCACGGCCGCGTACGCACCCTGACCGACGTCCTCGGCGCCGATGCCGACCTGTCCGCGGGCACCGAGCTGCAGATCACGGGCCCGGATGGCACGGCCACCGCCCGGATCACCGGGATGGACCTCTGGGGAAGCCATCTCGTCGACGGAGTGACGCCCCCGCCGTTCAGCCGGGTGTGAACTCGAAGTCCGCCGGTTCGACCGACCGCGTCCGTCGCCAGTAGCGCACGGTCGAACCCGGCCAGATAGTGCGGTTGACGCCGTGCGAGTCCAGGTACCAGCTCACGCACCCGCCGGTGGACCACACGCCCTTTGCCAGTTTCCGTTGGATGTCGGTGTTGAAGCGGCTCTGCACGGCGGGCCGGACGGCCGCGGAATCGGCGCCGCGCCGGTCGACGAGATCCATCAACTCCAGTGCATAACGAATCTGCGACTCGATCATGAAGACCACCGAATTGTGACCGAGCCCGGTGTTGGGGCCGAAGAGGAAGAACGCGTTGGGGTAACCCGCGACGGTGATACCGAGGTGGGTGCGGATCCCGTGTTCCTCCCATTCGTCGGCGAGGCGTCGGCCCTCGACCCCGGTGAGGTCGACATTGTCGAAGCCGTCGGTGACGTGGAATCCGGTGGCGTAGATGATCGCGTCCACCGCCCGCTCAGCCCCGTCGCCCGCGACGATACTGTGCGGGCGTACCTCGGCGATGCCCTCGGTGATCACGACCGTCTTCGATGAGATCAACGCCGGGTAGTACACGTCCGACCCCAGGATCCGCTTGCAACCGATGCGATAGGACGGGGTCAGCTTCCGGCGAAGTTCGGGATCGGTGACGGTCCTGTTCAGGTTCTTCCGCGCCGCGCTCTCGATCGGCCGCATCAGGCGGGAGTGCCCGTTGAACCCGAGCGCGAGCGATTCGTAAGTCCAGTAGACCGCGGCACGCACCATTCGACGGGCCAGCGGGACCCGGCCCAACAGGCGCCGCGCCTCCGGCGGAATGCCGAAGTTCAGGCCGGGTATCACCCAGGGCGGCGTCCGCTGATACAGCTGCAACTCGGCTACGTCGCCCACGATCTCGGGAACGAACTGGACTGCGCTGGCGCCCGTGCCGATCACCGCGACTTTCTTGCCCCGCAGGTCGTAGTCGTGGTTCCACTGCGCCGAGTGGAACTCCGTTCCCTCGAAGGTGTCGGCGCCGGGCAGATCCGGGACGTTCGGGATGTGGAGGGCGCCGATCCCGGACACGACGAACTGGGCGACGTACTCGTCGCCCGACTCGGTGTGGACGTGCCACCGTTGCCGTTCGGCGTCCCAGTGCCCGCCCGTCATCGTGCGGCCGAAATGAATGTTGCGCCGCAGGTCGTACTTGTCGGCCAGGCCGCGCAGATAGTCGAAGATCTCCTCCTGTCCCGACCACATCCGCGTCCAGTCCGGGTTCGGCTCGAACGAGAACGAGTACAGGTGCGAGGGCACGTCACACGCACAACCCGGGTACGTGTTCTCCCGCCAGGTGCCGCCGACCTCCCGCGCCTTCTCCAGCAGGATGAAGTCGTCGCGTCCCCGCTTGCGGAGCTGGATGGCCGTGCCCAGACCCGAAAATCCCGTCCCGATCACCAGGACACGACACCGGTGCACCTCGCCGCCCACGACTCCATGTAACGCTCCTGTGGCACTGTTTGTACATGGCAGACAAGGCACGCGGATTGTGGAAGACGCCAGCGATCGAGGCCCTGCGATCGCGCCCGGGTCAGCGGATCGCCGAACTCGATTGCGGGAGCACACCGGGGTTCGTCGGCGACAAGTCGGACGGGGTCGCGCTGCTCGAGGAACGCGGTGCGGTGCTGTCGTCCCTCCAGGAGAAGCTCTACGCCAACGGACGATCCGGCGACGGCCGGTCGGTGCTCCTCGTGCTGCAGGGCATGGACACCGCGGGTAAAGGCGGGATGGTCCGCCACGTCATCGGGCACGTGGATCCGCAGGGCGTGGATCACGCGTCGTTCGGCGTGCCCACACCCGAGGAGAAGCGCCACCACTTCCTGTGGCGGATCGACAACGCCCTGCCCCGCGGCGGGCAACTCGGCGTGTTCGACCGGTCGCACTACGAGGACGTGCTGGTGGTCCGGGTTCACGATCTCGTGCCCGCCGAAATCTGGAGCGGCCGCTACGACGAGATCAACCATTTCGAGAAGGAACTCGTCGCCGGCGGCACGACGCTGGTGAAGGTCGCGATGTTCGTCTCACTCGACGAACAGAAGTCGCGGCTGCGCGAACGGTTGGAACGCCGGGACAAGTACTGGAAGTACAACCCCTCGGACGTCGACGAGCGCAAGCTCTGGCCCGCGTACCAGGACGCGTATCAGGCGATGCTCGACGAGACGTCGACCGATTACGCGCCGTGGTACGTGGTTCCGTGCGACCGCAAGTGGTACAGCCGGATCGCGGTCAGCGAGCTGCTGATCGACGCCCTGGAGAAGCTGGACCTCGACTGGCCGCCCGCCACTTTCGACATCGACGCGGAGAAACGGAGGCTCGCGGACTCCTGAGACCTTCCGGAAATGCCGCCGTCAGAAGAGGTGCGGCGTTTCGTGGTGCAGCCTGTGATCGTGACGCACGGCTCCTCCGTACAGCGCCATCGCTCCGGCCAGCGCGACGACGCACAGAGATCCGGAGATCACCGCCCAGCCGCCCTGCCCCGAGCCTGCGGCGACGAGGAATCCGCCGAGACAGACCACCGACAACAACACGAGAGCGAAGCTGACCCAAGCAGCGAAGAGATTGAGTTTCACGGCACTCACCTCACCTTCGAGAACGTGGTCCCGACGCTACGCCCGACCTGCATCGACGACAAGGCAGGCCGGTTTTCTTCGCGCCGCCCTGGGTAACCGGGAGTCATGAACCTCGAGAGCCTGTTCCGGAAGGCGGAATCCGCCGGGTTCCTCGACGGCGGCAGCCGGTTCCTGCAACAGCGGATCCAGGGGGCGCTCGGTTCGTCCGGCGCGGGTGCGATATTGCGCGGATCCTGGCTCGGGCACCCCGTGCATCCCGTTCTCGTCAGCCTCCCCATCGGTGCGTGGGTCGGCGCGACCGTCTTCGATCTGGCGTTCCGCGATCACGTCGGCGCACGCAGGCTGATCGGCCTGGGACTGCTCGCCACTCCCCCGACGTTGGTGACCGGCTGGGCGGACTGGGCCGAACGCGATACGCGTCAGCGCCGCGTCGGCCTGATCCACGCCGAGGCCAACGCCATCGGCATCACGGCCATGCTCGCGTCCTACCTTCGCCGCAGACACGGAACGGACGCACGCGCTGTCGTCACGAGCACCGCGGGACTACTCGCGATCGGTGTCGGCGGCGCGCTCGGCGGCCATCTGACCTACGCAATGGGCGCAGGAGTCGACGGGGTGCGGGAGGGTCCGGGATCGGACTCTCGCCTCGCCCCGGTGGGATGAAGAATCGAGGAACGTCATGATCGTGCTCGGACTGATCTTGCTCCTGATCGGATGGCTCACCGGCCTCACTTGGCTGTGGACCATCGGCATCATCCTCCTGGTGATCGGCGCGATCTTGTGGATTCTCGGCGCCACTGGTCGTGCGGTCGGCGGTAGGCGGCGTTGGTATTAGAACGCAACACCGGCCTGCCTGTGCCACCTGTCCTGTGACAGAGTGCTAGCCGGTCGGTTTACAAACCCGAAGTTCGGGAATCCCCGTGGCATGACGGCCATTCATCGCGAACCCAGACCTCCCGTGTGCGGCGGGCAACCGATGAGAACGGCAGCCGTCGGCACCTCGAGACGATTGAGGATTTCGATGGTCTCGGCCAACGCCAGTCCTCTCGACGTCTCGGACGGCGCCGATGTCGGGGGGCAGAGCATTCACCTCGCCGAACTGTCGGCAGCCCTCACACGAGAGGGTCACGACGTCACCGTCTACACCCGGGCGGAGAGCGAGGACGCCCCGGCGCGGGTCACGACCCCCGGCGGATACACCGTGGTGCACGTGCCGGTCGGGCCTCCGCGGCGGATGTCCGAGGCCGAGATCCTGCCGCTGATGGGGGCGTTCGGCAGCGTTCTGAAGGCCGAATGGGAAGCCGAACGGCCCGACATCGTCCACGCCCACTACTGGATGTCCGGGATCGCGACGCAACTCGCCGCCCGCACCATGGGCATTCCGGTGGTCCAGACGTTCCATGCGCTGGGGGTGGTCGAGCAGCGGTTCGAGCGCGCGGATTCGTCGAGCACCCACAACCGAATTCACTTGGAACAGTTGATCGCCCGCGGCGCCACCCGGGTGGTGGCGACGTGTACTGACGAGGTCTTCGAACTCTCCCACCTCGGCCTGCCGCGCTCGCGCACGTCCGTGGTTCCGTCCGGCGTCGACGTCGCCGAGTTCACGCCCGACGGCCGCGCCGACGAGAAGGGCAAACGCCATCGCCTCGTCATGGTCGGCCGCTTGGCGCCGAGCAAGGGGTTCGACACCGCGATCGAGGCGCTCTCCCACTTCCCCGACACCGAACTCGTCATCGCGGGCGGGCCGGCCGCCGACGACGTCGCCGACGACCCCGAAGCGTCGCGATTACTGACCCTGGCCCGGGAGACGAAGGTGCGCAACCGGGTACGGATCGTCGGGCGCGTGCCGAGGAACGCCATGCCCTCGCTGCTGCGCTCGGCGGATGCCGTCGTGTGCACCCCCTGGTACGAGCCGTTCGGCATGGTTCCGCTCGAGGCGATGGCCTGCGGCACACCGGTGGTGGCGTCCGCCGTCGGTGGTATGAGGGACACGGTGGTCGACGGCATCACCGGGCGCCTCATCTCACCGCGCAACCCGGTCCGCCTGGCCGAGGCCCTGCGACAGATCTTCGACGACGACGCCCTGCGCACGGGATACGGCATGGCGGGCTGCGATCGCGCCCGCGCCCGCTACTCGTGGGACCGGGTCGCCACCGATACCCTCCGCGCCTACGGCCGCTGCGTGTCGGCCCCTCCGCGCACGAGTCGAACCGGCGCCCACTGACGTCGGGCGCCGGTTCGGACGGTCAGGCCGTTCGGCCGTGCCAGGCCCCGAGGGCACTGTCCACGGAAGCGAAGCAGGGGTAGCTCGACTCCTGGCCCGCGGCTCTGAGCAGCCGATATACCGGCCGGCCGCAGATCATCGCCCATGTCCGCCCGTCCCGGACGTTCGTCGCGTGGACGGTGTCGAGCACCGACAGCCCCGCGGTTCCGATGAAATCCACCTTCGACATGTCGAGGATGAACTGCCCCTCGGGCGAAATCCGCGTGCACACGTAGTCGCGGAACCCCGGTGCACTGAACAGGTCGATTTCGCCTCGCACCCCTACCAACATCACCCCGGACCCGACTCGCTCGGAAGTGAATTCCGCGCTCGCACAGCGTGTCGGAGCGGAACCGACAGCCGAGAGCGTTACCCTCGGCTTGTACGTGGTACCGAACTCCGTGCCCGAACACGCCATTTCAGGTTCTGGGACCCCTGGACCAACAGACATGGCTCACCCCATCTCGAACATTGAGAGGGGAAGCGGAGCACCTGCAGACAGACCCGACCTCGGACACATGACACCGTCTGCTACGGCAGCGCTTCCCGACATCGGCTGTGTGTTCAACCTCGGTTCGAGACTACTCCCGCCTGTGGTGTGTCACAAGGAAATAACAGATACTCGAGCTCTCATTTGCCCTGGTGAGCGATTACAAACCGTTACGCACGGTTGTCCGCGCCGAAACAGCCGCGACGACACGTTCTGCGACCACGCGCAGTTTGACGTTCTCCCGCTGCGAACGCGTGACGAGGACGTCGAACGCGGTCTCGGCGTCGAGACCCCGCAACGCCATCACGATTCCCTTCGCCTGATCGATGACAGCGCGGGACCGGAGGGCGATACGGAGTTGCTCGATCAGATTTCTCGCCTCGCCGTACCGCCGGGCATTGCGCACCGCGACCGCAGCCGCCTCGACGTACAGCTCCAGCACCGACTCGTCCATGCGATGGAAGGCGTGCGGCAACAGTCCGTACAGATTCAGCGCGGCGGACTGATCCGCGACAGGTAGTGGTACGGACAGATAGCTGTGGACGCCTGCCGGCTCGGAACTCGCGGCGTACGCCGGCCACCTCTCGTACGCCGCGGCACGGTCGGCCCGCACGGTCTCGCGGGAGCGCACGGCGTCGAGCGCAGGCCCCTCACCGAAGCGGTACTGCAACTCCTCGAGCGCCGCGAGCTCGTCCGACGTCGCGGCCACCGTGACGGGACCCGTCGGCCGGAGAACGGTGATCCCGGCCATCGCCGCACCCGGGAACACCTCGACCACCCGACGGCACAGCGTGTGCAGCACCACGTCGGTCTCGTCCACGGGTTCGAGCAACTCGAGCACAGCGTCGAGCGACACGGTGACCGCGTCGGCGTCCGCGGTCTCGACGTCATTCGTCAACGTGTGCAGGTGAATCTCGTCAGGCATCCCACTCGTCTCCCGTGACCACCATGACCCTGCCGAGGGCCTCAGGAACGCTGATCGTGCGGCCAACACTACTCGGGCAAACGTACTGATCGGACTGGTTTGATCGGTCCTGTTCTGCGGTATTCCACCTGCGGTGTCGCCGGATCGCTACCCTGACTTCTCAGCAGCGCGGGCCGACCCACCGCCCGCCGACAGCACGGTACGCCCGACCCGGAGGTCTCATGGCCATCGCCAAGACAATCGAACCCGACCAGGATCACACACATCCCGTCGTCGAACTGCGCGTGCGAGCAACGCCCGATCAGCTCTCCGTACTGCGCGCCCTGGCAGCAACCGTTGCCATTCACGAAGATTTCGACCTCGACTCCATCGCCGACATCAAACTCGCCATGGACGAGATCTGCACCCAACTGATCGTCCGCGCGACACCGGATGCGGTCCTGGTGTGCCGGCTGCAGTATCTCGACAACACCCTGCGAGTCGACGTATCGAGCACCACCACCTCGGTCGACTCCCTCGGCGAGCGTTCGTTCGCCTGGCACGTGCTCAACGCCCTCACCGATTCGGTCGATCTGAAACAGGAGCCAGACTCCGCCACCGCGGGTTTCGTGACCACCATGGAATTCACCAAGGTGAAGAACGGCCTGAGTCTGTGACGTCCCATACTCACAGTGGGGGGCACACGGCCCGTTGGCCGGACGAGTATCAGGACGTCACAGCACTCTTCGAACAGATGGCAGCCCTCGACGAGGACGATCCCCGGCGCAGCAGACTGCGCGACGCCGTCGTGACGCGCTGTCTCCCGCTCGCCGAGCACATCGCACGCCGCTTCGACGGTCGCGGCGAGGCGCACGACGATCTGGTTCAGGTCGCGCGCCTCGGCCTGGTCAACTCGGTCGACCGGTTCGACGTGGAGCGGGGATCCGACTTCGTGTCCTTCGCGGTCCCCACCATCATGGGCGAGGTGCGACGGCACTTCCGCGACACCGGGTGGGCCGTGCGGGTGCCCCGCCGGATGAAGGAACTGCACCTCGCGCTGAGCCAGGCCGTCGCCGAACTGTCCCAGAGTCTCGGCCACGCTCCCACTGTCAGCGAACTCGCCGAGCACCTGGACCTCGAACAGGAGGAGGTGGCGCAGGGGCTCCTCGCCGGCAACGCGTACCAGACCGTCTCCGTCGACAACACGTCGTCGGACCGGACCGGCGAACTGTCCATGGTGGAGACGCTCGGCGACTACGACGCCGCGATGGACGACGTCGAGAACCACGAAACCCTGCGCCCCCTGCTTCAATCCCTCCCAGAACGGGAGCGGACCGTCCTCATGCTGCGATTCTTCGGCAACATGACACAGACCCAGATCGCCGACCGGGTCGGTATCTCGCAGATGCACGTGTCCCGGTTGCTGGCGAAGACACTGGCATCACTGCGAGATCAACTCGGTGACGCGTAGGTCAGATCGTTGCCGTGTCGATCACGAATCGGTACCGCACGTCGCTGCCGACCACGCGGTCGTAGGCGCCGTCGCGTGCTGCCCCACTCGTGGCGGCCTACACCTCGACATGTTTGCCCGACCGAAAGCACGTTCGGGGCCACCGCTGAGGCGGTGACCCCGAACACGCCGGAGAAATCAGGCCTCGGATTCTTCCTTCTCGGCCCGCCTGCGGAGACGCTTCGCCGCCGCCACCATATTGCGCAGCGAAGGCTCGAGCTGCCAGTAGTGACGCGTCTTCAGGCCGCCGTCCGGGTTGGCCCACAACCGTTCGAGTGAGACCGACTCGCTCGCCTCCGTGAGCAGTTCGTCCAACTCGTCGATGTCCGGAATCCGGGCCGACCGGCTCTCGTACACACCCGGACCGACACCGTGGGTCAGCGCCCGCTCCTTGATGGCACCGAGCACCCACGTGATGGAGCGCGTCGCCACGATCGCCGTCACGTCCGCGTCGAGCCGTTCGATGGCGTCGACCACCGACGCCCGGCTCGTGTACGTGATATGCGTGTGGATCTGCGTCTCCGGCTTCGCCCCGCCCGTCGCGAGACGGAATGCGTCGACCGCCCACTCGAGATACGCCTCGCGGCCGTTCTCGCGCAACGGCAGCAGTTCCCGGATCGCCGGCTCGTCGACCTGGATGATCGCGATGCCCGCCGCCTCGAGGTCGGCGATCTCGTCGCGGATCACCAGCGCCAACTGGTCGGCCGTCTCGTACAGCGGCTGATCCTGGCGGACGAACGACCGCGCGATCATCGTCACCGGACCCGTGAGCATGCCCTTGACCGGCTTGTCCGTCAGCGACTGCGCGTACGAGATCCACTCGACGGTCATCGGCTTCGGCCGCGACACGTCCCCGTAGAGGATCGGCGGACGTGTACACCGCGAGCCGTAAGCCTGCACCCACCCGTTGTGGGTGAAGGCATACCCCTCGAGAAGCTCCGCGAAGTACTGCACCATGTCGTTGCGCTCGTGCTCACCGTGCACGAAGACGTCGAGCCCGATGTCTTCCTGCAACCGGATCGTGCTTTCGATCTCGGCCTGGATCCGCTTGTAGTATTCCTCCCACTCGAGGCGTCCCTCACCCAACTCGTACCGCGCCTGCCGGATCGCGTCCGTCTGCGGGAACGAGCCCAGCGTCGTCGCCGGAACCAGCGGCAGGTTCAGTCGCTCCTGCTGGGCGACCCGCCGCTCCTCGTACGGAACCCGGAAGCGGTCGCCCGGCTTGATCGCGTTGACCCGTGCCCGCACCGCGTGCTTGAGCTTGAAGTGCACCGACGTGGGACGCTTGCGCCACTTGTCGGACGGCCCCTCGGTGAGCGCCTTGGCCAGCGAGACCACCTCGCCGACCTTCTGCTTCGCGAACGCGAGCCGGTCTGCGACATCACCCGGGATGTCGTACTCGGACAACACGTCGTACGGAACGTGCAGCAACGACGTCGACGTCGAGACCACGAGATCCGGCACGACGTCCTTCAGCGTGTTCAGGTACGTCAGCGTGTTGTACCGGTCGACGCGCCACACGTTGCGGCCGTCGACCACACCGGCGTAGATGCGCTTGCGCTTCATGCCCGGGATCTTCGCCAGCTCGTCGGCGCTCAGCCGGTGACTGACGAGATCGAGGCCCAGAGCCTCCACCTTGGTGGAGGCGAGGATGGCGAGCGCCTCCCCGAGATGCCCGTACGGACCGGTGACGAGGATGCGGGGCCGCAGCGGTGCGTGCGACAGCTTCTCGTACGCCTTGGCCAGCGCGGCCAGTTCTTCCGGTGCGCGGTCCTCGGTGAACGACGGCTCGTCCAGCTGGACGCATGTGGCACCGGCCTTCGCGAGCTGCTCGAACAGCCTCTCGTACTCCGGCAGCACCTTGTCCAGCAGGTCGAGGGTCGAGAAACCGTGCCGCTTCGACGTCGGACCGACCTTCGACAGCAGCAGCAGCGACACGGGCCCCAGCACGACCGGACGCAGTTCGATCCCGCGCGCCTTCGCCCGCTCGAACTCGTCCATCACGGTCTCGGACCGCAGCGAGAACTCGGTGTTCTCGTCCAGTTCGGGCTGACGGTAGTGGTAGTTGGTGCCGAAGAACCGCACCAGCTCGAGGGGCGGGAAGTCCGGCCGGCCACGCGCCAGCGTGAAGTAGAAGTCCAGCGGATCGA
>NZ_JASHKX010000058.1:0-31343 GCF_030058635.1 Rhodococcus sp. IEGM 1305 | reverse complement strand
TACGGATCTCGTCGGAGGAGATCGTCAGCTCCGCCATGTTTTTCCTGCTCTCGGTGTCTGGTCTTCGAAAAGATCTGGGGTATGGGGTTCGGTTGCGGACTACTTGAGGGACTTCCGCAACGCTGCGAGACGTCCCGCGCCGCTGCCGTCGATCACCTCGTCGCCCACCCGGACGACCAAGCCGCTGAGGAGCTCAGGATCGACCTCCACGTGAACCGTCACCGGCTTCCCGTAGGTACGGGTGAGGGTGGCGGTCAGCCGATCCGACTGCTCACTGGACAGCGGAGCAGAGCTGCGCACCTTGGCGACAACTGCTTCCCGCTGTGCTGCTGCCAGATTCGACAGTTCGTCGAAGGCGTCCGCGGGTGCGGAGTTCTTCAACCGGCCCACTGCCTGGGTCGCCAGCGCCTCGGCGACAGCGGTGACCTTGCCGTACAGCAGCTTGGAGAGCAGTTCACGCTTCCTCTTCGCCGGCACGGAACGGTCGGACAGTGACTGCTCGAGCTTCGGGTCACCGGCAACGATGCGCCCGAGGCGGAAGAGCTCGTCCTCGACAGCGTCGAGCTGTCCCTGATCGGCCGCTGCCTTCAGCAGCGCTTCCCGACCGACGAGCACCAGCGAGTTGAGCAGGTCGGAGGTGACGGACCAGTCCTGGCCCACCGCCGCCTTCAGGACGGCGAGGGTCTCGGCCGAGACCTTGCCACCGAATACCTGCTCGGCCAGACCTTCGCGAACGTTCCCGGGCGTCGAGGTGTCCGACAGAGCACTCCGGAGAGTGCGCTGCTCGTCCAGGATCTCGACGACCGAGAACAGCTCGGCCCCGATCTGGGCCGCGGCCGCTGTGGCTGCTCCGGCAGAGACGGATCCCAAGGCCGAAGACAACGCAGCACGGGTCTGCGTCAAGGCCTCACGGCTCGCTGCGTACATGGTGCTCACTTCCCTGCTGCGGAATTTGCGCCGATGGTGTCGAGCTCGTTCAGGAAGCGATCGACCGTGCCGGCCCGCTTGACGTCGTCGGCGAGGGACTCACCGATGACCTTCTCAGCGAGGTCGACCGCGGTGCGGCCGAGATCGGCGCGCAGTTCGGCGACGATCTGCTGACGCTGGGCAACCAACTGGTTGTTGCCGGCGGCCACGATGCGGTCGCTTTCTTCCTGAGCCTGTGCCTTCATTTCGGCGATGATCTGCTGCCCCTGGGTGCGCGCGTCCTCACGGATCTGCGCAGCCTCGGTGCGAGCTTCGGCGAGCTGGGCGCGGTACTGCTCGAGCGCCGCCTTCGCTTCGGCCTGGGCCTCTTCGGCCCGCTTGATGCCGCCGTCGATCTGCTCGGTTCGCTCGGCAAGGACCTTCTGGAACATCGGAAGGACGTACTTCCAGAAGACGAAACCAACGATGACCAGGCAGACGATCGACCAAACGATGTCATACGTCGCGGGGAGGAGAGGGTTGTGACTCTCTTCCTCTGCCGCGAGCAATGCGATGTTGGCTGCCATGACGGTCTTAGAAAATGAAGCCGGCGACGAGGCCGATCAGCGCGAGGGCTTCGGTGAAGGCGATACCGAGGAACATCGTGGTACGAACCTGTCCGGCCATCTCGGGCTGGCGAACCATTCCCTCGATCGCCTTGCCGACGACGATGCCCACGCCGATGCCGGGGCCGATCGCGGCGAGACCGTAGCCGATGGCTCCGAAGCCCGTCGAGTTGGTTTCCTGGACAGCTTCCTGAGCGAGGTAGGCGAGGCTCATGGTGTTCCGTTCCCTTTCTGTTGACCTCCGCCGGATTCGGCGGGAGGCTCAGTTCTTGGTGTAGCTGGTCGTGAAAACTTGTGGTGCTAGTGCGAATCCGCGTGCAGCGCCAGATCGATGTACACCGACGTGAGCAGCGCGAAGACGTAGGCCTGCAGGAAGATCACCAGCAGTTCGAAGAAGGTGAATGCAATGCCGGCGGCAAGCGAGGCCACACCGAACACGGCCTGGAAGCCACCGGAGACGAAGAAGAAGTACTGGGTGGCGCTGAAGAACAGCACCAGCAGGATGTGGCCGGCCAGCATGTTGGCCATGAGACGAACCATGAGGGTGAACGGCCGGAGGACGAACGTCGAGATGAACTCGATCGGCACGAGCAGGAAGTGCAGCGGAAGCGGAACACCGGGGACCACGATGCTGCTCTTCACGTACTTGAAGAAGCCGTACTTCTTGATGCCGACGTAGTTGAACACGATGTACGCCAGGGCGGCGAGCACCAGCGGCATGCCGATTCGCGCGTTCGGCGAGATATTGATGAAGGGGATGATGCTGCCGAGGTTGCTGGCGAGCACCAGGAAGAAGATGGTGGTGATGACCGGCAGGAAGCGCTTGCCCTGCTCCTTGCCCAGAATCTCTTCCGCGATGTTGATCCGGACGAAGTCGAGCGCGATCTCACCGATGTTCTGGACACCGCGCGGAATGATCTTCGGGCTGCGCATCGCGATGACGAAGAAGAGCATCATCAGTCCGGACAGCAGGATGCGAACCAGCATCAGGCGGTCGAGTTCGAACGGAGTCCCTTCGAACAGGACCGCGGGCGGGAAGAAGTCGTTCAGGGAAGGCGCGTGGAATTCTTCTCCAGCAGCCACGTTGATGACGCTCAGCGTTCTCTCCCGTAGTCGGTCCGCAGCCTTCGTTGACTGCGGTTCGATCGGACATTGACGATCAAACAAGTCGACAAGCTCGACTCGCGTATTCGTCAGCTGCTGCGGACTGTTCGAGTCCAGCGTCTGTCGGTGTCGGCGACTCTCGTCGACTCGGCGGCCCTGAAAGTGCGGGCCACCTACAAGCATGCAATACCGGCGAGTAACTTACTCGCACTCTCATTGCTCTCGCTTGACCCAGACCTTAGCAAGTCATCTACGACGTTGTGTAGACGGGGTCCGGGTCGATTCAATTTTACTACATCTCGTAGTACTACTTATCGTCCGATTCCGGCGATCCGGCGTCGTCCGACGGCGTGGGCTCGACGTACGGCGCCTTGGTTCCCAGAACTCCGAACGTCTCCGCTCCCAGCACGATCACGAGCGACAGCACCATGACCAGCACCAATGCTGTCTTGTCGTAGAAGTCGAGCGGTTTGAGGATCGCCAGGACCGTGATCGCGAGGATCATCTTCAACAACCACGTACCGAGCAGTACCGCTCCCGCCGTCAAGGCCGGAAGTTTCGCGGTGAACAGCACACCCAGTGCGGTGCACAGGATGAACCCTCCCCCGACTGCCGCACCGAGAAGAGCGCCGTACAGACCGGGCTTGCCCGCGACGAGAAATGCGATGATCGAGCCGACCACTGCCAGCACGATCAGACCGAGAACTCCGTAGCGGACGGCAGCCCGCAACGACGCGGTGTGATCAGGGGCGGAGGCGGGGGTGAACGTCACGGTCGCCAAGGGTAGTGGATCTTCGCCGGTCCGCCGCAACCCTCCGGTCAGCCGCGACGGTCGTGCTGCTGTCCGCGAATCGACGGGACGGCCGTCACGACCAGCGCGAAGACGAGGCCTCCCGCAACCAGGAGGACGACGACGCGACGGTCGAACAAGGCTGATCCGACCGCGCCGAACGCCAGGACACCGACCCACAAGTAGATGAGCAGCACGACGCGGCGGTGCGAGTGCCCGATCTGCAGCAGCCGGTGGTGCAGGTGCATCTTGTCGGGACTGAACGGGCTCACGCCCGCACGGGTCCGCCGGACGACGGCGAGCAGCAGGTCCAGGATCGGGATGAACATGACGGCACCGACGAGGAGCAGCGGAGAGAGAAGACCGAGCAGGTCGCGGGTGCCGTACGCGGTCAGCGGGATGCGACCGGACGCGCTGGTGGAAATGGCCGCGAGCATCAGACCGATCAGCATGGAGCCGGAGTCGCCCATGAAGATCTTGGCGGGCTGGAAGTTGTGCGGAAGGAATCCGAGACACGCACCTGCCAGCGCCGCGGCGATCAGCGCGGGCGGATACGCGCTGACGTCGCCGCCCTGATCGTGCAGAAGCCCCACCGAGAACACGCAGATCGCGAGCGAGGAGATCAGACCGAGGCCCGCCGCGAGACCGTCGAGGCCGTCGACGAAGTTCATGGCGTTCACCATCACGACCGCGACACCCACGGTGACGAGACCGGCCTGGAGCTGGTCGAGGATGACGGTGCTGCCGTCCCCGAACGGCATGTAGATGATGAACCAGCTCACACCCATCACGACGAGGATGCCCGCCGCGGTGACCTGCCCGACGAACTTGGTGAGCGCGTCCAGACCCCATCGGTCGTCGACCACCCCCACCAGCACGATCACGAACCCCGAGACCAGGGCCGCGGGAATGTCGGAGGTGAACTCGAATCCCCTGGTGAGCGCGGGTAGCTGCTGCGCGAACAACAACGCGACGAGCATGCCGAGATACATGCCGACCCCGCCGAGACGGGGCGTCGGGGTGACGTGGACGTCCCGGTCCCGCGGCACGGCGACAGCCCCGAACCGGAGCGCGAACAGCCGCACCGCCCCGGTGGCCAGGTAGGTGACCACCGCAGCGGTGAAGAGGACGAGCAGGAGTTCACGCAGCGGGACACCCGCGCCCCCACCTGCTTGGGCCAGCGCCACGCCAGCCGATTCGGCAGCACTCACTGGGCGGACAGACTCTCCGCCGTCACTCCGAGCACGTCGGCGACATCGCCGGTGGGCACGGCGCCTTCACGCAGGATCCGGGGGGTCGCACCGGTGAGGTCGACGATCGTCGAGGCCTGCCCCTGCTCCGCCCGGCCACCGTCGAGGTACACGCTCGCCGAGCCGCCGAGCTGCTCGCGCGCTTCCTCGACCGTCGTCGCGGGCGGCTGCCCGGAGACGTTCGCGCTCGACACCGCCAGCGGTCCGACTTCACGCAACAGTTCGAGGGCGACGGGGTGCAGCGGCATGCGCAGCATGACCGTGCCCCGGGTGTCGCCGAGGTCCCATGCCAGCGAAGGCGCTTGCTCCACAACGAGACTCAGCCCGCCCGGCCAGAACGCCCGGATGAGGTCGCGCGTCTGCGGACGCACGCTGTACACCAGTCCGTCGATCGTGTTCCACGAGCCGACGAGCACGGGAACCGGCATGTCGCGCCCGCGACCCTTGGCCCGCAGGAGGGCGGCGACGGCCTCGCTGTCGAATGCGTCCGCGCCGATTCCGTACAGCGTGTCCGTGGGAAGCACGACGAGCCGCCCGGCCTTCAGCGCATTCTTGGCCGCACTCATTCCGGCGGAGCGTGAATCGGGAAGGCCACAGTCGTAAACGGTACTCACCCGCCCATTCTTTCACCCTCGGTGACGGCCCCTGCACGCTGCGCCTCGATATCCGTGGCGACGCGCCGGGCGACCACGAAGCGCGGCTTGCCTGCGAGGTCCGGGTGCTCCGCGACTTCGCCGAACACCCGGCGGGACGCGAACAGGGCCGCCACGTCGGCCCCGTTACTGTCGTCGTGTTCGATGCCGACCGCTCCCCCGATCCGCAACCAGCGGGCGACGTTCGAGATCATCGGCTTGATGACGGACAGGCCGTCCGGTCCGGCGAACAGCGCGCTGTGCGGATCGTGGTCGGCCACCTCGGGTTCGAGCTCGACGCCCTCCGGAATGTACGGCGGGTTCGCCACGATCAGGTCGACGCCGCCTTCGAGCCCGGCCAGCAACGTCCGGTCGGTCACGTCGCCCTGGTACAGGCGAATCGGTGCGTCACCTGCCTGTTCGCGGGCGTCGGCGTTACGCCGGGCCCACGCGAGCGCGTGCGGTTCGAGTTCGACGGCGTGCACGACTGCGTCGGGCCGGGCGTTGGCGATCGCGAGCGCCAGCGCGCCCGAGCCGGTGCACAGGTCGAGGACCACCGGCGGATGCTGGTCGCAGCTTCCGAGGAAGGCGAGCGCCCACCCGAGCAGCAGTTCCGTCTCGGGACGCGGCACGAAGACCCCGGGACCGACCTCGATGTCGATGTCCCCCATCGCGGCCGTACCGAGGATGTACTGCAACGGAATCCGCTTGGCGCGCTGGTCGACCATCTTCTTGTACGCGTCGATCACCGACTCGTCGACCAGCGGGACGAGGCCGAGCCGGGTCCGCTCCACCCCCAGCAGGTGGGCCGCGAGCAGTTCGGCATCCGCACGGGAGCTACGCACCCCGGCCTCGTCGAGTTGCGCGGTTGCGTCGATCAGGGCCAGGCGAAGAGGAAGGCGACTCACAGGTACAGAGTGCCACGCGGCTCGCCGTCCGGTGGCGGGGTCCCGCTTCGCGGTTACTCCGCGGCGAGCCTCGCCTCGCGGTCGGACTTGCCCAGGGCGTCCAGTAGGGCGTCCAGTTCGCCGTCCAGGACCGCATCCAGGTTGTGGGACTTGAAACCGATCCGGTGATCGGTGATGCGGTTCTCCGGGAAGTTGTAGGTGCGGATGCGCTCCGAACGGTCGACGGTGCGCACCTGACTCTGCCTGCCTGCCGACGCCTCCGCATCCGCGGCTTCCTCGGCGGCGGCCTGCAGCCGAGCGGCGAGCACCTGCATGGCGCGGGCCTTGTTCTGCAGCTGTGAGCGCTCGTTCTGGCAGGTCACGACGATTCCGGTGGGCAGGTGCGTGATACGGACCGCGGAGTCGGTGGTGTTGACACCCTGACCGCCCTTGCCCGAGGAGCGGTAGACGTCGATGCGCAGATCGGTTTCGTCGATCTGCACCTCCTCGACCTCTTCCGGTTCCGGGTAGATGAGGACACCGGCGGCGGACGTGTGGACGCGTCCCTGCGATTCCGTGACGGGCACCCGCTGCACGCGGTGGACACCGCCCTCGAACTTCAGTCGTGCCCAGACCCCGTCACGCACATCACCCTTCGACTTGATCGACAGCGTCGCGTCCTTGTATCCACCCAGATCGGACACGGTCGCGTCGAGGATCTCGACACGCCAACCGTGACGCTCGGCGTACCGGACGTACATCCGGGCCAGATCGGAGGCGAACAGCGCGGATTCCTCGCCGCCCTCACCCGATTTCACCTCGAGCACCACGTCGTCACCGTCGTGCGGGTCGCGGGGGGCCAGAAGATCGGTGAGGGCCTTGTCGAGTTCCAGGACCTGCGCCTCGAGTTCGGGCACCTCGGCGGCGAAGCTGGAGTCGTCGGCAGCGAGTTCGCGCGCGGCATCCAGATCGTCCTGCGCCGACTTGAGCTTGGCATATGTCGCCATGATCGGCGCGAGCTCGGCGAATCGCTTGCCCGCCTTGCGGGCGGCAGAAGCGTCGTTGTGCAGGGCCGGGTCCGCCAACTGCTGCTCCAGGCCGGCATGTTCGGCCAGGATGTCGTCGATGGCCGAAGGCTGGGTGGTCCCTGCCATGATTCGCTCCGCTCTGCGTTCTTTCGGGAATAGGCACAAAAAAGCCGACGCCCGGCCTGCAATTATCGCAGGACGGGCGTCGGCGGAACAGCTAGGACTCTGCAGATTCCTTGGCTGCGCCCTTGCCGGCGCGCTTGCCGTAGCGAGCCTCGAAGCGGGCGACACGTCCACCGGTGTCGAGGATCTTCTGCTTGCCGGTGTAGAACGGGTGGCACTGCGAGCAGACCTCGACGTTGATACGCCCGGTCTCCTTGGTGCTGTGGGTCTCGAAGGTGTTTCCGCAACCGCAGACCACGGTGGTGGCCACGTAGTTGGGGTGAATGCCTGACTTCATGGTGTCCCTTTCAATGGTCGCCGGGTCGCCTTCGCCGTTCGAAGACGTGAACCGGAACCGGACTCAGCCGCTCAGTATGCCAGATCGCAGCTTCGCGATCCCAATCGGCATTTGTGCTTGCGGTGTGGTCAACGCGGGTGGTCCGCGTTTTGTTCCACGGTGATTCTGGAGGGGAAAAACAGCGGGGCCCGGCGACCGAAAGTCGCCGGGCCCCGCTTCGGTCGCGATCAGTCGTCGATCGCGCCCGGAGCAGTCTTCGACACCTGCATGAGGAATTCGATGTTGCTCTTGCTCTTCTTGAGGCGGTCGATCAGCAGATCGATGGCCTGGTGCGAGTCGAGACCCGAGAGCACGCGCCGGAGCTTGTGCAGCACCGCCGCCTCGTCCGGGCTGAGCAGCAGCTCGTCCTTACGCGTACCCGAGGGGTTCACGTCCACGGCCGGGAACACACGACGTTCCGCGATCTTGCGGTCGAGTTTCAGCTCGGCGTTACCGGTGCCCTTGAACTCCTCGAAGATCACGGTGTCGCCGGTGGAACCGGTCTCGACCATGGCCGTCGCGATGATCGTGAGCGAACCGCCGTTCTCGATGTTGCGCGCAGCACCGAGGAAACGCTTCGGCGGGTACAGCGCGGTCGAGTCGACACCACCGGAGAGGATGCGTCCCGAGGCCGGCGACGAGTTGTTGTACGCACGGCCGAGGCGGGTGATCGAGTCGAGGAGGACGACGACGTCCTTACCCGCCTCCACCAGGCGCTTCGCACGCTCGATGGCCAGCTCGGCGACCGAGGTGTGGTCTCCCGGCGGACGGTCGAAGGTCGAGGAGATGACCTCGCCCTTCACCGAACGCTGCATGTCGGTGACCTCTTCGGGACGCTCGTCGACCAGCACGACCATGAGGTAGCACTCGGGGTTGTTGGTCGCGATCGCGTTCGCGATGGCCTGCAGAACGCTGGTCTTACCGGCCTTCGGCGGGCTCACGATCAGCGCACGCTGTCCCTTGCCGATCGGCATCACCAGGTCGATGACACGGGTCGTCAAGATGTTCGGCGTCGTCTCCAGACGCAGCCGCTGATTCGGGTACAGCGGGGTGAGCTTGCCGAACTCGGGGCGCTTCTTGGCGGCTTCCACGTCGCCACCGTTGACGGTGTCGATGCGGACCAGCGGGTTGAACTTCTGGCGCTGGTTGCCCTGTTCGCCCTCGCGTCCGACCCGGACTGCGCCGGTGATGGCGTCGCCGCGGCGGAGACCGTTCTTGCGGATCAGGTTCATCGACACGTAGACGTCGTTCGGTCCGGCCAGGTAGCCGGAGGTCCGCACGAACGCGTAGTTGTCGAGGACGTCCAGGATGCCGGCGACCGGCTGCAGGACGTCGTCCTCGCGGATCTCGGTCTCGCGGGCGTCGCCGCCGCCGCCTTCGCCGCGGTCGCGTCCACGACGACGTTCGCGGAAGCGACGTCCGCGGCGTCCGCGACCGCCTTCCTCGTCGTCGCCCGGGCGATTGTCGTTGGTGCGCGGGCCGTTGTTGCCCTGGCTGCGGTCGCCACGGTCACCGCGGTTGTCGCGATCGCCCCGGTCACCGCGTTCGCCGCGGTCACCGCGGTCGCCGCGGTCACCACGGGTGTCGCCACGATCACCGCGGTCGCCGGCCCGCTCACGTCGGCTGCGGTCGCCGCCCTGTTCGCCGGAGCCGTCCTGCTTGGCCGGCTTCTCGGCGGAATCCTGACGGTCGTCGGCCTGCTTGCGCTCGGCCTGCTGCGTGTCGGTGGCAGTAGCCGAGGCGGTGTCCTGAGCGTTGCCGCCCTGGTCACCCTGCTCGGGTGCGCCTGCCCGACGCGCGGATCCGCGGCGCTGACGCCCGCGACGGCCGCCCTCGGCGGTGTCGGTGTCGGCGGCTGCGCTGTCGCCCGTCGCGGGTTCGGCCGTCTTGGGCTCGGCGGCCTTCTCGGTGGTCTCCACCTGGGGAGTCACTTCGAGTTCGGTCTGAGCGGACTGTTCGCGCTTCGCGCGGGTCGCCCGGGTCCGGGGAGCGGCTTCGGTCGCGGCAGCGGCCGGGGCGGAAGAACCGCCCTGACGCTCCTTGATCGCGGCGATCAGGTCGCCCTTGCGCATCCCCGAGATGCCCTTGATGCCCAGCTCACCTGCGAGAGTGCGGAGCTCGGTGAGCACCATTCCGGACAGCCCGGCACCCCGGCGCGCCTCGGCGCGCTTGGTGGAGGCCGTCACTGCACCGGTGCCGGGTGCGGTCGATGACGCCTGTGAAGAGTCGCCTGCCTGCGCGCCAACGGTATCCACCGAGGAGGCGCGCACAGGAGCGGCGATGAGGTCCGTATCGGTCACGGAGGTCCTTTCCTTCCCTCACTCGCGCTGCGCAGAGTCGAGGGTTCGTCCCGTAATTCGGTTTCGAATACCGAATTCGGATGTGCCGTACGTAGTTGCATGTGAAGAACTGCCGGCTTGCCCGCCATCACATCACCTTTGAAACAGGCGCGTACTCGCAATCCCTACACGACAGATAGTGCGGAGGATCGTGCCAGGAGCCGTCAACCCCGATTGACCTGGAGTAATTGCCCTGGTGAAGCACCGGCGTCTGATGCGCACGATGTACGGACATTGCCCAGGATAGCTGTGAACGACCGTAGGGGCAAGGAGACGCCCCTACGGCGTGTCAGCTGGTCCGGACGCCGTCCGCCACGTCCAGTTCGAGAACCTGCAACCCCTCGGCCTCGGCCTGCGCCCGAAGATCCACGGGGAAAGGCTCCGTGGTCAATGCGAGGACGGTCGGTCCGGCTCCCGAGACGGTGGCGGCGATACCCGCCTTCCGGAGGACGGCGATCCATCGCGTCGTGAGCGGAAGGGCCGGAGCGCGCTGCGTCTGATGCAGTCGGTCCTCGGTCGCCGCCATCAGAAGGTCGGGACGCTCTGTGAGCGCCACCACAGCGAGGGCGCCGCGGCTGACGTTGAATGCCGCGTCCCGGTGGGGAACCGTCTCGGGCAACAGACCCCGCGTGTGGGCGGTCGACGAGCGCTCCCCCGGCACCAGCGCGACGACGCGGATCGCGGGATGGACCTTCAGCGCGACGGCCGAGTAGATGTCGGTGGCCGCGGGCGCGCCGTCGGTCTGCTCGCCCGCGCAGCTCCACGACACCACGGCGCCGCCGAGCACGCTGGCCGATGCGTTGTCGGGATGCCCTTCGAATTCGGACGACAGCTGGACGAGCTGATCGAGCGACAGCCCGAGTTCGGGGTCGAGCTTGATCGCCAGGCCGTTGGCGGCCGCCAGTCCCCCGACGACGGCGGAGGCCGATGAACCCAGCCCCCGAGAATGGGGTATCGCGTTGCGGCACACCACATCCAGGCCGTCGGCCCACACGCCCGCCGCTTCCAGGCCACGTTCGATGGCCCGGACCACGAGATGGGACGGACCCCACGGCACGTCGTCGGCACCCTCGCCCTCGACCCGGATCTTCAGCCCCGAACCCGTGGTGGTCACGGTGATCTCGTCGTACAGCCCGAGCGCGATGCCCAGCGTGTCGAAGCCCGGGCCGAGGTTGGCGCTCGACGCAGGCACGCGGGCGGTCACGGTGAGGCCCGTGGGGAGGGTCTGTGTCATGGCAGCGGTGTGGTCCTGCGGTGTGGTGGGCGTGGGCGCCACCACTACGCCAGCTCGAGGGCCGACGCGACAGCGACAGGATCGACCGGGATCGGTTGAACCTCAGGCATACCCGCCAGCGCCGTGTCGGGGTCCTTGAGGCCGTTACCGGTGACCGTGCACACGACGGTCAGGCCCGAGTCCAGCCAGCCCTCCTTGCGGGCGGCGAGCAGACCCGCGACGCTCGCGGCCGAGGCGGGCTCGACGAACACCCCTTCGGTCCTGGCGATCAGCCGGTACGCCTCGAGGATCTCGTCGTCGGTCGCGGCCCGGAAGGCGCCGTGCGACTCTTCCTTGGCGGTGACCGCCCCGTTCCAGGACGCGGGCGAACCGATGCGGATCGCGGTGGCGATCGTCTCCGGGTCCTTCACCGGTGCGCCGTGGACGAGCGGTGCGGCACCGGCGGCCTGGACGCCGAGCATGCGGGGCTTCACACTGGTGAGTCCGTCCGCGTAGTACTCGGAGTACCCGCGCCAGTACGCGGTGATGTTGCCCGCGTTGCCGACCGGGAGCGCGTGCACGTCGGGGGCCTTGCCCAGGGCGTCACAGATCTCGAATGCCGCGGTCTTCTGGCCCTCGATACGGACCGGGTTGACCGAGTTCACGAGCCCGATCGTGGGGAACTCTGCGGTGGTCTTGCGGGCCAGTTCGAGGCAGTCGTCGAAGTTGCCCTGCACCTGGATGATCCGCGCGCCGTGCATGACGGCCTGCGCGAGCTTGCCCATCGCGATCTTGCCCTGCGGCACCAGCACGGCACAGGTCATCTTCGCCTTCGCGGCGTACGCGGCTGCGGAAGCGGATGTGTTACCCGTGGACGCACACAGGACGGCCTGCTGACCGCGGGCCAGCGCGTCGGTGACGGCCATCGTCATTCCGCGGTCCTTGAACGAACCGGTCGGGTTGAGCCCCTCGACCTTCAGGTAGACGTCGCAACCGGTGAGCTCCGAGAGGTGCCCGGCGGGCAGCAGCGGGGTGCCGCCCTCGCGGAGGGTGACCGTCTTCCAGTTCGGTCCGATGGCGAGGCGGTCGCGGTAAGCCTCGATCAGCCCCGGCCAGGGGGTGTGAACGGGGTTACGGGTGCCGGTCATTGTTCGGTGCCTTCCAGTCGCAGCACGCTGGTCACAGCGGTGACGAATTCGAGTTTGCTCAGTGCCTCAACGGTTTCCGACAGAGCAGAATCCGTCGCGACGTGGGTCACGACGACGAGGCGGGCACCGTCGCCGGCGCCTTCCTGCCGCACGGTGGAGATGCTGACGCCGTGCTGCGAGAATTCGGCAGCCACCGCCGACAGGACCCCGGCCTTGTCCGTCACCTGCATGTTGACGTAGTAGCGCGTGGGGATGTCGCCGATCGGCGCGATCTTCAGCTTGGCGTACTTGGACTCGCGGGGTCCGCGGCCGCCGTTCACCTTGTTGCGCGCGGCCATCACCAGGTCGCCCATCACGGCCGATGCGGTGGGGGCGCCGCCTGCGCCCTGGCCGTAGAACATGAGGCGCCCGGCGTTCTCCGCCTCGACGACGACGGCGTTGAACGCACCGTTGACCGAGGCCAGCGGGTGTTCCAGCGGCACGAGCGCCGGGTAGACCCGCGCGGAGATCCGCTCCTTGCCCTCGGGGGTGGTGATCCGCTCGCAGATGGACAGCAGCTTGATCGTGCAGTCGAGTGCGCGAGCCGACGTCAGGTCGGCCGCGGTGATCTTGGAGATCCCCTCGCGGTACACGTCGGCGGCGGTGACCCGGGTGTGGAACGCGATCGACGCGAGAATGGCCGCCTTGGCCGCGGCGTCGTAGCCCTCCACGTCGGCGGTCGGATCGGCCTCGGCGTAACCCAGGCGTCCGGCCTCGGCGAGGGTCGCGGCGTAGTCCGCGCCGGTCTCGTCCATCGCCGACAGGATGAAGTTGGTGGTTCCGTTCACGATTCCGGCGACCTTGTTCACCCGGTCACCGGCGAGGGACTGGATGAGCGGGCGGATCACGGGGATCGCACCGGCCACGGCGGCCTCGAAGTAGAGGTCCACGTTGTGCAGTTCCGCCGCCTCGGCCAGTTCACCGGTGTGATCGGCGAGCAGCGCCTTGTTGGCGGTGACGACGGACTTGCCGGAGTTGAGCGCCGAGAGGATCAGCTTGCGGGGCAGGTCCATGCCGCCGATCACCTCGACGACGATGTCGACGTCGTCGCGGGCCACGAGTGACTCCGCGTCGGTGGTCTGCAACTCCTCGGGAATTCCGCGGTCCTTGCCGGGGCGGCGCACGGCCACTCCACGCAGTTCCAGCGGGGCACCGACGCGAGCCTCGAGGTCTTCGCTGTGCTCCCGCAGGATGCGCACCACCTCGCTCCCGACGTTGCCGAGGCCGAGGACGGCCACACCGATAGCGCGATGCGCCGATTCGCTCGTCACTCCTGTACCTCCAAGCTCAGCAGGTCTTCCACGGTTTCCCTCCGGAGGATCACGCGCGACTGTCCGTCGCGCACGGCCACCACGGCAGGGCGGGCGAGCAGGTTGTACCTGCTCGACATCGAATAGCAGTATGCACCGGTGGCCGCGACGGCGAGCAAATCGCCGGCGTCGATGTCCTCGGGCATCCAGGTGTCGCGGATCACGACGTCACCGGACTCGCAGTGCTTGCCGACGACACGGGACACCACCGGCGCCGCGTCGCTGACCCGCGAGACCAGTTTGGCCTCGTACTCCGCCTGGTACAGCGCGGTACGGATGTTGTCGCTCATTCCGCCGTCGACGCTGACGTACCGGCGGGTGAGGTTGGCGCCGACGGTGACGTCCTTGATGGTGCCGACCTCGTACAGCGTCACCGTGCCGGGTCCGGCGATCGCGCGTCCGGGTTCGACGGCCAGCGTCGGCTCCGGCAGACCGGCGAGCGCCGACTCGTTGCGCACGATGTCGCCGAGTTTGGCGGCGAGCTGATCGACCGGCGGCGGGTCGTCGGAGGGGACGTAGGAGATTCCCATGCCACCACCGAGGTCGATGATCGAGATCTGGGCGGTCTTCTCCACACCGAACTCCGCGACGACGTCCCGCAGCAGCCCGATCACGCGGTGCGCGGCCAACTCGAATCCGTCGACGTCGAAGATCTGCGAACCGATGTGGCTGTGGAGTCCCACCAGCCGCAGGTTGCCGGCGGCGAAGACCCGGCGGACCGCGTCGATCGCCTTTCCGCCGGCGAGCGAGAACCCGAACTTCTGGTCCTCGTGGGCAGTGGAGATGAACTCATGGGTGTGCGCCTCGACTCCGACCGTCACGCGGATCAGAACGTCCTGCACCACACCGGCTTCGGCGGCCACCTTGTCGAGGCGGTCGATCTCCGTGGCGGAGTCGAGCACGATGTGCCCGACCCGGGCCGACACGGCGGCGTTCAGCTCGGCGACCGATTTGTTGTTGCCGTGCATGGCAATTCGCTCAGCCGGGAATCCGGCGTGCAGGGCGACCGCCAGTTCGCCGCCCGACGCGACGTCCAGGGACAGGCCCTCGTCGGCGACCCAGCGGGCGATCTCGCCGCACAGGAACGCCTTCGACGCGTAGTGCACCTTGGCGGTGGGCCCGAACGCACGGGCCATGTCGCGGCAGCGGGACCGGAAATCGTCCTCGTCGACCACGAACAGTGGGGTGCCGTACTTCTCGGCCAGTTCGGTGACCGGGATGCCCGCCAGGCTCACGACCCCGTCCTCGGCGCGGTGCGCGTTGCGGGGCCACACCTCGGGAGAGAGTGCGGCGAATGCGGCCGCGTCGGCGGGACGTTCGGGCAGACCGGGTGCGTGCAGCTGTTCGGCGTGCTTGGGACCTGCGGGGTGCGCGTTCACATCTGCTCCGGTGCACTGACGCCGAGCAGGGCCAGTCCGTTGGACAGGACCTGCCGGGACGCGTCGCACAACGCCAGTCGCGCGATGTGCAGCGGGCCGACTTCTTCGTCGCCCTGGGGCAGGATCCGGCAGGCGCCGTAGAACCGGTGATAGGCACCGGCCAGCTCCTCGAGGTACCGCGCAATGCGGTGCGGCTCACGCAGATTCGCGGCACTGGTGACGACGCGCGGGTACTCGCCGAGGGTGCGGATCAGATCGCCCTCCTGCTCCGAGACGAGCAGCGAGAAGTCGGGATCCGTGACCGCGATACCGAGGTCGGCGGCGTTACGGGCGATGGCCGACAGGCGGGCGTGCGCGTATTGCACGTAGTACACCGGGTTCTCGTTGCCGGTGCTCGTCCACAGTTCGAGGTCGATGTCGATGCTCGAATCCACCGACGACCGGATCATCGCGTACCGCGACGCGTCGACGCCGATCGCCTCGACGAGGTCGTCGAGGGTGATGACCGTCCCGGCGCGCTTGCTCATCTTCACGGCCACACCGTCGCGGACGAGGTTCACCATCTGGCCGATCAGCACCTCGACGGTGTCGGGGTCGTCGCCGAACGCGGCCGCAGCCGCCTTGAGCCGGCCGATGTACCCGTGGTGGTCGGCACCGAGCATGTAGATGCACAGGTCGAAGCCGCGGGAGCGCTTGTCCTGGAAGTAGGCGATGTCACCGGCGATGTACGCCGCGTTGCCGTCGCTCTTGATGACGACGCGGTCCTTGTCGTCGCCGAAGTCGGTGCTCTTGAGCCACCAGGCGCCGTCCTCCTGGAACAGGTTGCCGGAGTCCTTGAGCGTCTCGACGGCCTTCTCCACCGCACCGGACTCGAACAACGAGTTCTCGTGGAAGTAGACGTCGAAGTCCACGCCGAACTCGTGCAGGGTGCGCTTGATGTGGGCGAACATCAGGTCGACGCCGATGGCGCGGAAGACTTCCTGCTGCTCGCCCGCGGGCAGTTCCAGCACGTCGGGGCGCTGGGACTGGACCTGGGCGGCGATGTCGGCGATGTACGCACCCGCGTAGCCGTCCTGGGGGGCGGGTTCGCCCTTGGCGGCCGCGATCAGCGAGCGGGAGAACCGGTCGATCTGGGCGCCGTGGTCATTGAAGTAGTACTCGCGGGTGACCGCCGCGCCCTGGGTGGACAGGATCCGGCCCAGCGCGTCGCCCACGGCGGCCCAGCGCGTTCCACCGAGGTGGATGGGGCCGGTGGGGTTGGCCGAGACGAACTCGAGGTTGATCTTCTTGCCGTCGAGCGTGTGTCCGGCCCCGAAGGCGGCACCCTCCTCGAGGATCTTCGCGACGATCGCGCCCTGCGCGTCGGCGGCCAGGCGGATGTTGAGGAATCCCGGGCCCGCGATGTCGGCGCTGTCGATGCCCGCGGCCGCGGTCAGCGCCTCGGCGAGCCAGCCGGCCAGCTCACGCGGATTGGTACCGACCTTCTTGGCCACCTGCATCGCGACGTTGGTGGCGTAATCGCCGTGCTCGGGATTGCGCGGACGCTCGACCGTGAGAGTTTCGGGAAGCACGGACACGTCGAGTCCGCGTTCGGCGAGCACTTTCGCGGCGGTTCCGCGGAGCAGTTCGGCAAGGTCAGCTGGAGTCACAGGTATCCATCCTATGGCCAACGCGTCCCGGGCGGTGATCCGCCTTGCCGCGAGTCCCGTCGCGGACCCGGCGACTGCCGGCGAGCGTGGCGGCGGCCACTCTCCCAGGTTGCGCTCAGGGTGGGAAAGTACAGTGGTGTCGCCCTGAGTCCCGGCCCTCAGCTTCCGGTTACCGGGGGTCGAGCGCCCGTAACCCACACACCGAAAGATCACAATCGATGCCAAGCGGTTCGGAAAGTCGCGGTCCCGATAAGAACTCGGGCGCGAAGTCGGCGAAGGCCATCAAGGCCGCCAAGAAGAATAGCGGCGGCGCGAAAGTCAAGGGTGGCGCGTCCGCTCCGCGGAACATCCCCTGGCTGACGATCGGCGCCGGAGCTGCCGTTCTCGCACTCGTGGCGGTCCTCGCGATCAACCTGGTCCCCAAGTACCAGGCCAAGGAAGAAGCCGCGAAGTACGCGCCGAGCGCCGAAAATCCCGACCCGTCGGTCAACATCGACGGCGTCGTCAAGGTCGACTACCCGGCCGGCATCCACATCCAGCCGACGCAGCGCGTCGCGTACGACCAGTCGCCCCCGTTCGGCGGCCCGCACGACGCCATCTGGGCGACGTGCACCGGCACGGTCTACCCGAACGCGATCCGCACCGAGAATGCCGTGCACTCGCTCGAGCACGGCGCCGTGTGGATCGCCTACAACCCGGACGAGCTGTCCGCCGATCAGGTCGAGACGCTGAAGGGCAAGGTGGACGGCGAGACGTACACGCTGATGTCGCCGTTCCCGGGCCTCGACAGCCCGGTCTCGCTGCAGTCGTGGGGCCACCAGCTGAAGCTGGACAGCGTCGACGACGAGCGCATCGACCAGTTCATCACCGCGCTGCGGATCAACAAGAACACCTACCCGGAGGTCGGCGCGAGCTGCTCGTCCATCCCGGGCTCCGGTTTCGATCCGGACAACCCGCCGCCGTTCGACCCGAGTACACCCGGCGCGGACGCGGTGCCGATGGACGGTGGCGGCATCGCCCCGGACCAGTCGGAATCCGGTGGTGCGGGAGCGCAGCTGCCCAGCGGCATGCAGCTCCCGAGCGACCTGCAGTTGCCGTCCGATCTGCAGCAGGCGCCAGCCGAGGGTGGCAATGGCTAGCCCTGCCGAACCCGCAGACGCTCCAGCCCCGTCCCGGCCCAGTCAGCGCACAGCGCTGCTGGTCATCGGGTTGATCGGCGCCATCGCCCTCGGATTCGCGCTCGGGTTCCTCGCCCGGCTTCCGCTCGAGGACAACGGGGCCCCGGTCCCCGAGGCCGGTTCCGTGGATGTCGGATTCGCGCAGGACATGAGCGTGCACCACAGCCAGGCGGTGGAGATGTCGGCGATCGCGCTGGCGGGCGCCACCGACCCGGCGGTGCGCGGCCTCGCGTACGACATCCTCACCACGCAGCAGAATCAGCTCGGGCAGATGCAAGGCTGGCTCGCGATGTGGGATCAGCCGGCGCTGCCGTCCGGCGGCTACATGGGCTGGATGGAAGCCGAGCACTCCGACGGTCACGACCACGGGTCCGCCGACAGCGGGCACATGGGTTCGATGTCGAAGATGCCGGGCATGGCGTCCTCGGAGGACATGGCCGCGCTGCGTCAGGCCACCGGACCGGCCGTCGACGTCCTGTACCTGCAGCTGATGTTGCGCCACCACCAGGGCGGCCTCCCGATGATGGAGTACGCGGCCCAGCACGCGTCGGAGGACGCGGTGCGCTCTCTCGCGCAGACGATGGTGGACACGCAGCAGAGCGAGTCGACGGTGATGACGAACATGCTCACCGCGAAGGGCGCCGCTCCCCTCCCGATGAACTGATCTCCGGCCTCACGACCACGTCCAGTCGCGCACCTCGGGCATGTCCTCGAGGTGCGCGACGACGTATTCGCCGTGCCGTTCGAGTTGCCGGAGGCAGAAGTCGGCCAGTTCGCCGGCACCGGACGGTTCCCTCCGCGTGCGTCGCAGCGCCTCGAGGACCAGGTGATAGCGACTCATCCGGTTGAGCACGACCATGTCGAACGGGGTGGTCGTCGTGCCCTGTTCGCTGAAGCCGCGAACGTGGAACCGGTCCGGGGCGGGACGCCCGTGGATCAGCTCGTGGACGGCGCGCGAGTACCCGTGGAACGCGAACACCACGTCCGTGTCCGCGGTGAACAGGTCCAGGAACATGCGCGCGTCGAATCCGTGCGGATGTTCCGTGGGTGTGAGCAACCCCATGAGGTCGACGACGTTGACCACCCGGGTGACCAGTTCCGGCGTGTGCTCGCGCAGCAACTGCGCCGCGGCGAGGATCTCCTGGGTCGGAACGTCCCCGGCGGCCGCGAGCACGACGTCCGGGTCTGCGCCCGCCGGGGCTTCCGTCCCCGCCCACGCCCACACCGACGCCCCGCCCGCGCAGTGCGCATGCGCCTCCGCGAGGGTCAGGTACTGCAGGTGCGGCTGCTTGTCGACGACGATGAGATTGACGTGGTCGGTGCTGCGGAGGCAGTGGTCGGAGATGGACAGCAAGGTGTTCGAGTCCGGTGGCAGCCAGATCCGGACGACGTCCGGTGCGAGCGGGATGACGGCGTCGATCATGCCCGGCCCCTGATGACTGAACCCGTTGTGGTCGTTGCGCCAGCAGGTACTGGTCAGCAGGACGTTCAGCGACGCCACCGGCGCCCGCCACGGCAGATCCACCGCATGCTGCAACCACTTCGTGTGCTGGACGAGCATCGACACGCTCACCATCGCGAACGCCTCGTAGCTGGCGAACAGCCCGTGCCGTCCCGACAGCAGATACCCCTCGAGCCACCCCTCGCAGAGGTGCTCGCTGAGCACCTCCATCACCCGGCCGCGGGCCGACAGCCCGTCGTCGTAGTCCGTGACCGGCAGCTGCCAGCAGCGGTCGGTCACCTCGAACACGGCGCCCAACCGGTTGCTGGACGTTTCGTCCGGGCAGAACAACCGGAAGTAGCCGCCGCCGTCGGGCGTGGTGGTGGCGGCGTACAGGTCGCGGAGCAGTTCCCCGAGCACCCGGGTGGTCTCGTGGTGGGTGGTGCCGGGCTTCTCGATCGCAAGCGCGTACTTCTCCAGCGGCGGCACGGGAAGATCCGCACGCAGGCGGCCGCCGTTCGCGTACGGCGACGAACCCATCCGCTTGTCGCCCTGCGGCGCCAGCCGCTCGAGGTCCGGAACGAGTGCGCCGAACGAGTCGAACAGTGCGTCCGGTCCGTACGACCGCATCCACTCCTCGAGCTGACGCAGATGCGCCTCGTCGGTCCGCACCCCCGACAGCGGAACCTGATGGGCCCGGTGCGTGCCCTCGACGAGCACGCCGTCGACGGTCCGCGGACCGGTCCAGCCCTTCGGGGTCCGCAGCACGATCGCCGGCCACTTGGCGGCGCTGCGCCTGCCGGCCCGCGCCTCCCGCTGAAGGTCGGAGATCGCGGTGTGCGCGTCGGTGAGGGCGCGATGCAGCGCCGGGAAGACCTGCCGCGGGTCGTCGCCGGAGACGACGGTCGGCGCCCAGCCCTGACCGCCGAGGAACGCCTCGACGTCCGCGTCGCTGCTGCGGCCGTAGACGGTGGGCCCGGCGATCTTCGCTCCGTTGACGTGCAGGATCGGCAGCACCGCTCCGTCACGTTCCGGATTGAGGAAGGCGGGAAGTTTCCATGACCCGGACAGCGGTCCCGTCTCGGCCTCACCGTCTCCGATCACGCACGCCACCAACAGATTCGGGTGATCGAACGCCGCCCCGGCGGCATGCGCGAGGGCGTAGCCGAGTTCGCCGCCCTCGTGGATGCTGCCCGGTGTCTGCACACTGACGTGACTCGGGATGCCACCGGGCGTCGAGAACTGCCGGCAGAGCCGGTGGATACCCGCGGCGTCGCGGGACACGCCCGGATACACCTCCGAGTACGTCCCCTCCAGGTACGTGGCGGCGACGAGCGCCGGACCACCGTGTCCGGGACCCGTCACGTAGAGACAATCGGTGTCGGTCCGGCGGATGAGGCGGTTCAGCAGGGCGTAGATCATCGACAGACCCGGGCTCGTCCCCCAGTGCCCGAGCAGCCGGGGTTTGATGTGCTCCGGGCGCAGCGGCTCACGCAGAAGCGCGTTGTCCTGCAGGTAGATCTGCGCGACCGTCAGATAGTTGGCCGCCGCCCACCACCGCAGGTCCAGCTCGAGATCGGAATCGGAATAGTGCCCGTCGGAGTCCTGCGACCCCAACTGCCGTCCATCGGTCATTCTCGACGCCTCCCCGGGAGTTCGCGAGCGTCCACGTCCTCCCGACACTAGGCGTGTCCGGGCCGCTACCGGGGCGAGTCCACAAAGTAGGGGGACCGATTTGGTCGATCCCACTACCCATGCGCTACGATTGGCCAGCCCAATCGGCACACCGGTTTTCCGGTGCGCCCCCGTAGCTCAGGGGATAGAGCGTTCGCCTCCGGAGCGAAAGGTCGCAGGTTCGAATCCTGCCGGGGGCACCACGAGAAACTGCGTCGCCTGTCGCGGCGCAGCCTTTCTCTCTGGTGCTACCAGTCTTCCCCGAGTGATCTCCTCGGGCTTTGTCGAGAGCTGCAGCCGCGCCGGCAGATGCCGCGCCCACCGATCGAACGCTGGCCTCCTCCATTGCGGGTTCCGCGGTAAGAACTCTCTGCCGAAGACTCTCTCCGGCAGTGTCGACCAAGGGACACCCCTGTGCAGCAACACCGCTCTCATCCACTCACCCTCGGCGTCGTCGCGCGTTCGAGTAAGCCCGACGAACGCCGGCTCCCGATCCATCCGCTCCACTTCGACCGGATCGACCCCGACCTCCGTGGCCGCATCCACCTCGAGTACGGCTACGGCGAGCCCTTCGGTGTCTCCGACGAGCAGCTGGCCCTCTCGGTGGGCGGGCTGCGCACCCGGGAGCAGCTGATCGAGCACTCCGACGTCCTCCTGCTGCCCAAACCTCTCGCGAAGGATCTGGCGGACCTGCGTGACGGCCAGATCCTGTGGGGGTGGCCGCACTGCGTCCAGGACACGGAGCTCACCCAGGTGGCCGTCGATCGCCACCTCACGTTGATCGCGTTCGAGGCCATGAACCACTGGAGCGTCGAGGGGTCGTTCCAGCTCCATGTCTTCCACAAGAACAACGAACTCGCCGGATACAGCTCGGTGCTGCACGCCCTGTCGATCGCGGGTTCGACCGGCGACTACGGCCGCCGCCTGCGCGCCGTGGTACTCGGCTTCGGTGCCACCGCCCGCGGCGCCGTCACCGCGCTGAACGCCCTGGGCATCCACGACGTCCACGTCGTCACGCAACGCGGGGTCACCGCCGTGAGCTCGCCGATCCATTCCGCGGAGATCGTGCAGTTCGATCACGACGACGCCGATCCGCGCCGCAGCCACGTCACCACGGACGAGGGCCGGATGCCGCTCGCCGGGTTCCTCGCCCGGCACGACATCATCGTCAACTGCGTCCTACAGGACACGGAATCGCCGCTGACGTTCCTGATCGACTCGGACATCGAGACCCTCCTGCCCGGCAGCCTCGTCGTCGACGTGTCCTGCGACGAGGGAATGGGCTTCAGCTGGGCCCGGCCCACGTCGTTCGCCGATCCGACGTTCATGATCAGTGAGAACGTCCGCTACTACGCGGTCGACCACAGCCCGTCCTACCTGTGGAATTCGGCGACCTGGGAGATCAGCGAGGCCCTGCTCCCCCATCTGGGGACGGTCCTCGACGGACCCGCCGCCTGGGACCGCAGCGACACGATCCGGCGGGCCGTCGAGATCCGCGACGGAGTCGTGCAGAACCCCCGGATCCTGTCGTTCCAGCACCGCGCGGCGGACTACCCGCACCCGGTCGTCGCCTGATCGACCGGACGAACGGGACGCTCGTTCGATCTGACGCGACGAGCGTCCCGTTCGTCCGGGAGGGCGACTGTTCAGGCCGGGGTGCTGCGGCGCATTTCGCGTCGGAGGATTTTTCCGCTGGCCGTCTTGGGTAGTTCGTCGACGATCTCGACGCGCCTCGGGGCCTTGTAGCTGGCCAGCCGCTCCCGGCAGTACTCGACGAGGTCGTCCGTCTCGACCGTCTGCCCGGGGCGGAGGCTGACGAACGCGGCGACGGTCTCGCCGCGGTAGCTGTCCGGCTCGCCGACGACCGCGGCCTCCCGGACCGCGGGATGCCGGTAGAGGACGTCCTCGACTTCGCGGGGCCAGACCTTGAACCCGGACGCGTTGATCATGTCCTTCTTGCGGTCGACGACGTACACCCAGCCCTGGGCGTCCATGAATCCCACGTCGCCGGTGAGCAGCCGGCCGCCGGGCAGCGACTGCGCCGTGGCGTCCGGTTTGTTCCAGTACGCGGGCACGACCATCGGCCCGTCGACGGCGATCTCCCCGACCTCGAGCGGGCCGAGGTCGTGCCCGTCCTCCCCGACGATCCGGATCACGGCGGAGGGAAGGGGCAGGCCGATCGCCAGCGTGCCCGACGACGGATCGACCGGCGCCTCCAGGTTCGGCGGGACGACGACGCACGGTGCGCTGGTCTCGGTGAGCCCGTAGCCGTTGCGGATGTACTTTCCGGTCAGCTCCCGGAACCGTTCGACGATGGCAGGGGGTAGCGGGGCGCCACCGGACATCAAGGCCTCCAGCGAGGCGAAGCGCTCACCGGAGAAGTCGGGGTGGGCCATCAGCGCCATGTAGGCGGTGGACGGGCCGACCATGAACACCGGCCGCTCCCGCTCGAGAGCGTCGAGGACGACCCCTGCCTCGAACCGGTACGCGAGGATCAGCGGCGACGCCAAATCGATCGCGGTGAGCAACTGGCACACCATGCCCGTGATGTGGAACAGCGGCGCGAGCGCGAAGATCGGCGAACCGGCGGGCTTGCTCTCGTACAGGCGCAGGATCGAACTGTTGACGGTGAGATTCCGGTGGGTGTTGGTCGCCCCCTTGGGGACTCCACTCGTTCCGGACGTGTAGGACACGAGCGCGACGTCGTCCGGGACCAGGCCGGAGTCCGCCACGTCGGCTCCCGCGCGCGCCCGGGCCACCTCGAGCAGGTCCGGCACGCCCTCGGCGCGCACCCGGGTCACGCCCCCGAACACCCGCGGGTCGCCGGACGTCTGGATGTCGAGTTCGCTCGCGGTCATCGCGATCCGCACACCCGCGGCGGACGCCCGCTCCGCCACCCGATCGGCCCACGCGTTGTCGCTGCACACGATCGCGGTGACTCCGGCGTCGGTGAGGATGTGGGAGAGCTCGTCCCGGTACATCGGGTTCAGCGGGACGACGACACCGCCTGCCTTCCACGTGCCGAGCAACGCCAGCACGAACTGCGGGACGTTCTGCAGGTAGATGGCGAGCCGGTCGCCCTTCCCGAATCCGTTCTCGGCGAGGTAGGCGGCCACACCGTCGCTGAGTTCGTCGACCTCGCGGTAGTCGAGGGTGCCGCCGAGGTACCGGATCGCCGGCCCGTCCGGGGCGGATTCGACCGCGGCCGAGAACATGTCGAGCGCTGTCCGGGCGGGGATCTCCCCCACGGAACGCGTGTTCTCGTCGTACCGTTCCATCCAGGGCCTGTCGTCGTACCAGCTCATCGCCGCCGTGCCGCCTCTCGCTCGTTCCGTATTCCGACTGTGTGACGTGCTGTTCAGCGTGTTCCCGAGATCCCGCCGTCGACGGGGACGACGGTGCCGGTGAGGTAGGCCCCGGCGCGCGAGGAAAGGAAGATCGCGGTGCCCGCGACGTCTTCCGGTGTGCCGACCCGGCCGAGCGGGACCGATCCCTCGACCGCCTCCTTCCGCTCCGGGTCGTCGAGGACGAACGCCATCATCTTGCTCGGAAACGGTCCGGGGGCAATGGCATTGACGGTGATTCGCTCGGCGGCCAGCGTCGCTGCGAGCTTGCGGGTGAGCATGTGGACCGCGGCCTTGCTCGCCCCGTACGAGAAGTTCTCGCTACCCGACACCACGAGTCCGTCGATCGACCCGATGTTGATCACCCGGGCGGGGTCACCGTCCGTCGCCGCGGCCCGCAGACTCGGCAGCAACGCCTGGGTGAGCATGAACACGCCCTTGACGTTGATGTCGAAGATCTTGTCGAAACCGGCGGCGGGGAAATCGTCGACCGGCGCACCCCACGTCGCTCCGGCGTTGTTCACCAGGACGTCCAGTCGGGGCGACAACTCGGCGACCCGCGCGACGAGCCCCTCGATCCCCTCCTCGGTGGACAGGTCGGCGGGGTGTGCGTGACACGTCCCCGGCCCGGCGGCGGACAGTTCGGCCGCGGCCTTCTCGCACGCCTCGGCCTTGCGGGCGGAGATGATGACGGTCGCTCCGGCCAGGGCGAATCCTTGCGCGATCATCCGGCCGATACCCCGCGATCCTCCGGTGACCACCACGGTCTTGCCTGCGACGTCGAACAGCGAACCTATGTCCATGTGCGTTCCCTTCAGGGTTGGAAGACGAGGCGGCCGACGGTGCTGCCGTCACCGAGCCGGCCGATGCCGTCGGCGACGTCAGCGAGCGAGAGCCGCTCGCTGATGAGCGGCGTGATCGCACCGGAGTCGGCGAGACGGGTCAGTTCCTCGTGGCAGTCGGCGATCGCCTGCTGGTTGTACTGCTTGTACAGGCCCCAGTGCAGGCCGATGATCGAGTAGTTCTTGATCAGGGCGTGATTGAGGCCGGGTGTCGGGATGGTGCCGCCGGCGAAACCGATGATCAGGATCCGGCCTTCGAACGCGATGCACTTGGTGGACTTCGCGTAGGCGTCGCCGCCGACCGGGTCGTAGACGACGTCCGCGCCGCGTCCGCCGGTGAATTCCTTGACCAGCGGAACGAAATCGTCGGTGTGCCTGTCGATCACCAGATCCGCCCCCAGCCGGCGGCAGTACTCGACCTTGTCGGCGCCGCCGACGACGCCGATCACCTTCGCTCCCGCGGCTTTGCCCAATTGCACTGCGGCGCTGCCCACTCCGCCCGCGGCGGCGTGGACGAGCAGCGTCTCCCCCGGCTTCAGCTGGGTGCGCCGGTGCAAGGCGAACCAGCTCGTCTGGTAGCCGATGCTCAACGCCGACGCCTCGGCGTCGTCGAGCGCGGACGGGGCGGCGAACGTGTTGGCCTCGTCCATGACGGCCAGCTGGGCGAATCCGCCGCCGGGCAGGTTGGGGTTGCCGATTACCCGGTCGCCGACGGCGAAGCGGGTCACGCCGTCACCGACCTCCAGCACCTCACCGCACAGCTCGACTCCGGGTGTGAACGGCAGCGGCGGCTTGATCTGGTATTCGCCCCGGCACAGCAGCACGTCGGGGAAGTTCGCCGGTGCGGCGAGAACCTTCACCAGCACCTGGCCGGGGCCTGCAGTCGGGTCCGGGACTTCCTCGAGTTGCAGCGCGGTGCGCGGCTCGCCGAGTTCGTGGACACGCCATGCCTTCATGGATTGTTTCCTGACTGTCGGTGATGGAGCTCGGGTTACGCGGGCAGGTCGATCAGGTCGGCGAGGTGCGCGCGGTGACGGTAGGCGGTGCCGAACGCGAGCTGATCGCTCTTCGCCCTCTTCAAATACAGGTGCGCGGGGTATTCCCAGGTCATTCCGATGCCGCCGTGCAGCTGGACGCACTCCTCGGCGGCGTGGACGGCGACGTCACTGCAGTACGCCTGCGCGACGGCGGCCGCGACCTCGGCGTCCGCGTCGCCCCGGGCGGCGGTGTCCGCGGCGTAGCGGGCAGCGGCGGCCGCGGAGGTGACCTCGAGCCACAGGTCGGCGAGGCGGTGCTTGATCGCCTGGAACGACCCGACGGCGCGGCCGAACTGGGTTCGCTCCTTGACGTACGCCAGGGTGGTCTCGAAGCACCACTGCGCAAGCCCGAGCTGCTCGGAGGCGAGCAGTGCGGCGCCGACGACGAGGGCCTCCCGGACCGCCGCCGCGGCGTTGCCGTCGTCGATTCGGGTGGACGCGGCGCCGTCGAACGCGACATCCGACAGTGGCCGGGTCATGTCGAGCGCGAGCACGGGCGTGACCGTGACACCGGCGGTGCCGGCGGGCACCGTGTGCAGTTCGAGTCCGCCCGAACCCAGGGCGGGCACGATCAGGATGTCGGCCTCCGAGACGCCCGCGACGCTGGTCACGGTGCCGGTCAGGGCGTCGCCCTCTCGGCGCACGGTCGGGGTGAACCGCCCCGGTGCGGTCGCGAGCCCGACCGTGAGCGCACCGGTGGTCGTCCCGTCGGCGAGTGCGCCGACCGTTCGCGTGTCCCCCGCCTTCAGCAGCGCGACCGTCGCGAGTACGGCACTGGAAAGGTACGGGACGGGCGCGACGGCACGTCCGATCTCCTCCATGACCACCGCGGCCTCGCGTGCGCCGGCTCCGGCGCCACCCAGGTCCTCGGGAACGAGCAGGCCCGCCAGTCCGAGTTCGACGGCGAGGGATTTCCATACTCCGGAGAAGTCGGCGGGTGCCCGGTCGTACGCCCCGACCACCAGTTCCGGTGGGCAGCGGTCGGCGAGGAGGCGGCGGACGGAGTCGCGCAGGGCGTCTTCCGTGTCGGAGTACAGCAGATCTGCGGTGCTCATCGGGGCAGGTCCTTCCAGGCGATATCCTTGTCGACGCGGTGCTCCGGCGGGAGCCCGAGGACGCGTTCTGCGATGATGTTGCGCAGGATCTCGGACGTGCCGCCCTCGATCGAATTGCCTTTCGCGCGCAGGTACCGGTAGCCGGGTTCACGGCCGGTGAAGTCGACTTTGTCGGGGCGGCGCATGGTCCAGTCGTCGTACCGCAGCCCGGCCTCGCCGTGGAGTTCGATGTCGAAACCCGAGATGGTCTGCGCGAGCCGGGCGAAGGCCAGCTTCAGGCCGGATCCCTCCGGGCCGGGTTGCCCGGCCTCGAGTTGCTGCCGCAGGCGTTCCCCGGTCAGCCGGGCGACCTCCGCTTCGACCCACAGCCGCAGCAGTTCGTCGTGCATCGCCGGGTCGCGGAGTTCGGGTTGCTCCCGCCAGGCCTGTGCGACCGGTCCGATCATGCCGCTCTCGCGGGCGGCCGCGGAACCGCCGATCGCGACGCGCTCGTTGTTGAGGGTCGCGGTGGCCACCCGCCAGCCCTGTCCCTCGTCGCCGAGCCGATCGGAATCGGGAATGCGGACGTCGGTGAGGAACACTTCGTTGAACTCGGCTTCACCGGTGATCTGCCGCAACGGCCGGACGTCGATACCCGGATCGCTCATGTCGCACAGGAAGTAGGTGAGCCCGGCGTGCTTGGGCACCGTCGGATCCGTCCGGGCCACGAGGATCGCCATCTGCGCGTTCTGCGCCCCCGACGTCCACACCTTCTGCCCGTTGACCCGCCAGCCGTCACCCTCACGGACGGCTCGCGTCGCGACCGCGGCCAGGTCGGAGCCCGCCCCCGGTTCGCTGAACAACTGGCAGTAGATGTGCTCGCTGGTGAAGATCGGCCGAAGGTACTTCTGCTGTTGTTCCTCGGTGCCGAACGCGGCGATGGTCGGAGCGGCCATGCCCAATCCGATCCCGTTGCGGCCCTTCGCCGGACCGGGCGCTCCGGCGGCCGCGAGTTCGGCGTCGACCTGCGCCTGGAAGCTCTGCGGCAGACCGAGCCCGCCGCGTCCCGGCGGGAAGTGGACCCACGCGAGGCCGGCGTCGAATCGGGCTCCGAGGAACCCGGTCGGATCCGACAGGTCGTTCTGTTCGACGAGGGTCGCGACGCGATCGCTGAGGTCGCGTGCGATCGCCTGTTCGTCAGTGGTCATGTCCTCAGTCCTTCGGTCCGCCGGCCACGTAGATCACTTGTCCGGACACGAATCCGGCACCCTCACTCGCCAGGAACGACGCAGTGTTGGCGATGTCCTCGGGCTGCCCGACGCGGTTCACGGGGATCTGCGACGCCGCCGCCTTCTTGAAGTCCTCGAAGCCGACACCCACCCGCTCGGCGGTGGCAGCGGTCATCTCGGTTTCGATGAAGCCGGGCGCAATCGCGTTCGCGGTGACCCCGAACTTGCCCAGTTCGATGGCGAGCGTCTTGGTGAAGCCCTGCATGCCAGCCTTGGCGGCGGAGTAGTTGACCTGCCCGCGGTTGCCGAGCGCGGACGTGCTCGACAGGTTCACGATGCGGCCGAACCCCGCGTCGACCATGTGCTGCTGCACGGCCCGCGACATCAGGAACGCACCGCGCAGGTGCACGTTCATCACCGCGTCCCAGTCGTCGACGGTCATCTTGAACAGCAGGTTGTCGCGGGTGATCCCGGCGTTGTTGATCAGGATCGTCGGGGCACCGAGTTCGGTCGCCACCCGCTCGACCGCCGCCGCGACCGACGCCTCGTCGGCGACGTTCGCGCCCACGGCGAGTGCCCGGCCTCCGGTGGACTCGATCGCGTCGACGGTTGCCGCGCAGGCGGACTCGTCGAGGTCGAGCACGGCCACCCCGTACCCGTCGCTCGCCAGTTTCTTCGCCACCGCGGCACCGATGCCCCGTGCCCCGCCGGTGACGATTGCCGTTCTCTTCATGAAGTTCTCCATCGTCGTGTGATCAGATTCCGGCCCGGGCGGCGATGTCGCACGCCTTGGCCACGAGGTCGTCGATGCGCTCGACGGTCGGGGTGCCCGCGGCCGCCTTGTTCTGCGGTTCGTCCCGCGCGCGGCGCATGACGCCCTCGGCGATGACCGCGACCTTCCACAGGCCGAGGACGTGCCAGAACGCCAGGGCCTCCGGGTCGCGTCCGGTCTCGTCGAGGTACACCCCGGCGATCTCCACCCGATCCGGGAAACCGTCGAGGGTGGACGCGGGGAAGTCGCCGCCGGTGGTCTCGCCCGGCTCCGGCCAGTACGCGAGCAGGCTGCCGACGTCGGCGAGCGGGTCGCCGAGGGTGCACAACTCCCAGTCCAGGGCCGCGGTCACCTCCCCGGTCCGGTGGGACGTGATGACGTTGCGCAGGTGGAAGTCGCCGTGCACCAGTGTCAGTTCCCGCTGCTCCGGTACCGAATCGGTGAGCCGTCGCGTCAGGTCGTCGAGGGCGGGCAGCTCGCGGGTCTTCGACTTCTCCCACTGCCCCGACCACCGCTTGAGCTGACGCTGCGCGTACGGCTTGTGGCTGGCCAGGTCGGTCAACCCGGTCCGGTCGAGGTCCACCGCGTGGATCTTCGCGAGCGTCCGCGGCAGCGACAGACCGATCGCCCGGCGACGTTCCGGCGTCAGGGCCTCCGCGATCGACATGCGATCGACGACCTGCCCGTCGACGAACTCCATCAGCAGCAGCGGTACCTCGGTCACCTCCGGGTCGTCGGTGAGCCCGAACACCCGCGGGGTGGGCACCGCGGTGTCCTCGAGAGCGGAGAGGATCCGCGCCTCCCGGGCGACGTCGTGGGCCGACGCCAGCAGGTGTCCGAGAGGCGGGCGCCGGAGCACCCATCTGCCACCTGCCTCGTCCCGGACGAGGTAGGTGAGGTTCGACTGTCCGAGTCCGATCCGGTCGAAGGTCAGCGGTCCGGCACTGTCGATGCCGAGCGTGCCGAACCAGCGGCTCACGGCCTCGATGTCGATGCCGACGACGTCCACGCTAGACACCGAGCTGGGCCCCCTGCCGGAACGGGAGGGCGTCGCCGAGCAGTTGACCGCCGTCGATCACCATGGTTTCGCCGGTGATCCAGCTCGCGGCATCGGAGACGAGGAACGCGACCGCGGACGCGATGTCCTCGGGTTCACCGATCCGCCCCAGGGCCGTGGACGCCGACACGGCCTGCTCGTGTTCCTTCCACAGTGCCTCGGCCAGCTTGGTCCGCACCACACCCGGGGCGACGGCGTTGACCCGCACCTTCGGCGAGAGTTCCAGTGCCAGTTGCTTGGTGACGTGAATCAGCGCGGCTTTGGACGCGTTGTACAGGCCGATGTTCGCCTCGAAGGCCATGCCGCCGATGGAGGCGGTGTTGACCACGGCGCCGCCGTGCTCGCCCATCCACGCCTTCGTGACGAGCCCGGTCCACAGCACCGGCGCCCAGAGATTCACGTCGAAGGTCTTGGCGAATCGTGCGTGGTCCTGGTCGATGATCGGCCCGTACGAAGGGTTCGTTCCCGCATTGTTGACCAGGATGTCCAGGCTGCCGAAGCGGTCGAGGGTGACGTCGACGCAGCGCCGGGCGGCCTCTTCGTCGACGGCGTGGGCGGCAATTCCGATCGCGGTGCCCCCGACCTCGGCCGCGGCGGCGTCGGCCGATTCCTGGGACCGTGAGGTGAGCACCACGTTGCCGCCAGCGGCCGCGATGGCCTTGGCGACGGCCAGACCGATGCCCCGCGAGGCGCCGGTGACGATCGCGGTGCGTCCGGTGAGGTCGAGTCCGGCCATGTCAGCTCACCGCAACCTTGTGTCCGTTGGTGGAGGCGTTGACGGCGGTGTCGCGGTAGGGCCGGAGTTCCTGCCGCGCGATGGCGCGCTTGTGGACCTCGTCGGGACCATCCGCCAGGCGCAGCGTGCGCAGGTGCGCCCAGGCCATGGCGAGGGGGAAGTCGTCGGTCACACCGGCCCCACCGTGCACCTGAATCGCC
>NZ_JASHKX010000057.1:0-36319 GCF_030058635.1 Rhodococcus sp. IEGM 1305 | reverse complement strand
GTGTTTCTGTCGGCCACTAGGTGTAGTGTCTTGAGCACTGAGAGACCACAACGAGAACCGACTCGGTGAGCATCTCCATCGGGGGTCACCGCCATCTCGATCAGGGGAAGTCTCAGTGCGCTGAACACACACTTCGTCAGCTCCATTCGGCAGTGGAAAGAGGGACTTCATGAGCATCACCGTCTACACCAAGCCCGCTTGCGTTCAGTGCAATGCCACCTACCGGGCCCTCGACAAGGCGGGTATCGAATACTCCGTCGTCGACATCACCGAAGACCCCGAAGCCCGGGACTACGTCATGGCACTGGGATACCTGCAGGCGCCCGTGATCGTGGCCGGTGACGAGCACTGGTCGGGCTTCCGCCCCGACCGCATCAAGACCCTCTCGGCAAACGCTGCTTGAAGCGAGGCGATCGCACCGCCTCAGGCGGAGATCGAACCGATTCCCGGGCGGCAGTAAACGGTAGTTCTAGTCCAGATGGTGGAAACCGATGACATCGCTGGTGTACTTCTCCAGCGCCTCGGAGAACACGCACCGATTCGTCCAGCGGCTCGGGCTGCCTGCGACGCGCATACCCATTCATGACCGCGAGGGAACCTTCGAGGTTCGCGAACCCTACGTGCTGATCGTCCCCACCTACGGCGGGGGAACGACGGCCATGGGCCGCGACACCAGTTACGTCCCGAAGCCGGTCATCCGATTTCTCAACAACACACACAACAGGTCGCTGATCCGAGCAGTGATCGCGGCAGGAAACACCAATTTCGGTGAATCCTATTGCTTTGCAGGAAACATCATTTCTCAGAAATGCCACGTTCCCTACCTCTACCGCTTCGAACTCATGGGCACAGCCGAGGACGTCGAGCGGGTCAGGGCCGGTCTGGGTGAATTCTGGGATCACTTAGACGACGAGGAGCACGAGAAGTGGCGCCGACCATCACAGACACCATCGACGCGGGGAGCGTAGAGCGCGATGCGCGCGGTGGAGACTCGACGAACGGTCTCGATTACCACGCACTCAACGCAATGCTCAACCTGTACGGCCCCAACGGTGAGATCCAGTTCGACAAGGACGTCGCCGCCGCCCGCCAGTACTTCCTGCAGCACGTCAACCAGAACACCGTCTTCTTCCACAACCTGGACGAGAAACTCGACTACCTCGTGGAGGAGAACTACTACGAGCCCGAGGTCCTCGACCAGTACTCGCGCGCGTTCGTGAAGTCGCTGATCGATCACGCCTACGCCAAGAAGTTCCGCTTCCCGACGTTCCTGGGCGCGTTCAAGTACTACACCTCGTACACGCTGAAGACGTTCGACGGCAAGCGCTACCTGGAGCGGTTCGAGGACCGTGTCTGCATGGTCGCGCTCACGCTCGCCGCCGGCGACGAAGAGCTGGCGACCAAGCTCGTCGACGAGATCATCGCCGGCCGGTTCCAGCCCGCCACCCCCACGTTCCTCAACTCCGGCAAGAAGCAGCGCGGCGAGCCCGTGTCCTGCTTCCTGCTGCGCATCGAGGACAACATGGAGTCCATCGGCCGCTCCATCAACTCCGCCCTGCAGCTGTCCAAGCGCGGCGGCGGAGTTGCGTTGCTGCTCAGCAATGTTCGCGAGCACGGTGCCCCGATCAAGAAGATCGAGAACCAGAGCTCCGGTGTCATCCCGATCATGAAGCTGCTCGAGGATTCCTTCTCGTACGCCAACCAGCTCGGCGCGCGACAGGGTGCGGGCGCGGTGTACCTGCACGCGCACCACCCGGACATCTACCGCTTCCTCGACACCAAGCGGGAGAACGCCGACGAGAAGATCCGCATCAAGACGCTGTCGCTGGGTGTGGTCATCCCGGACATCACGTTCGAGCTGGCGAAGAAGAACGAGGACATGTACCTCTTCTCGCCGTACGACGTCGAGCGCATCTACGGTGTCCCGTTCGCGGACGTCAACGTCACCGAGAAGTACTACGAGATGGTCGACGACAAGCGGATCCGCAAGTCGAAGATCAAGGCGCGCGAGTTCTTCCAGACCATCGCAGAGCTGCAATTCGAGTCGGGCTACCCCTACATCATGTTCGAGGACACGGTGAACCGGGCCAACCCCATCGAGGGCAAGATCACCCACTCCAACCTGTGCTCGGAGATCCTGCAGGTCTCGACGCCGTCGCTGTTCAACGACGACCTCTCCTACAGCGAGGTCGGCAAGGACATCTCCTGCAACCTCGGTTCGCTGAACATCGCGAAGACGATGGACTCGCCCGACTTCGCACGCACCATCGAGGTGTCGATCCGCGCCCTCACCGCGGTGTCCGATCAGACGCACATCTACTCGGTGCCGTCGATCGAGCAGGGCAACAACGACTCTCACGCCATCGGCCTCGGGCAGATGAACCTGCACGGGTACCTGGCCCGTGAGCGGATCTTCTACGGCTCCGACGAGGGCATCGACTTCACGAACATCTACTTCTACACCGTCGTGTTCCACGCGGTGCGGGCGTCCAACCGGATCGCCATCGAGCGGGGCACCCACTTCAAGGGCTTCCCGCAGTCCAAGTACGCGTCCGGCGAGTACTTCGACAAGTACACCGATCAGGTGTGGGAGCCGAAGACGGAGCGGGTGCGTCAGCTGTTCGCCGAGTCCGGTGTGCACATCCCGACGCAGGACGACTGGCGCGAGCTGAAGGCGTCCGTGCAGAAGTACGGCATCTACAACCAGAACCTGCAGGCCGTCCCGCCGACGGGCTCGATCTCGTACATCAACTACTCCACCAGCTCCATCCACCCGGTGGCGTCGAAGATCGAGATCCGCAAGGAAGGCAAGATCGGCCGCGTCTACTACCCGGCGCCCTACCTGACCAACGACAACCTGGAGTACTACCAGGATGCCTACGAGATCGGGTACGAGAAGATCGTCGACACCTATGCCGCGGCGACGCAGCACGTCGACCAGGGGCTGTCGCTGACATTGTTCTTCAAGGACACCGCCACCACCCGCGACATCAACAAGGCCCAGATCTACGCGTGGCGCAAGGGCATCAAGACGCTGTACTACATCCGGCTGCGTCAGATGGCTCTGGAGGGTACCGAGGTCGAAGGTTGCGTTTCCTGCATGCTGTAGGCGGCTCCGCCGCCCGTGAGTACTTGTCAACCGCCGGCGGTTGACAAGTACTCACAGCCGAACGAAGTGAGGAATCAATGGTCAAGCTGGTGAGTCGCGTATCCGCGATCAACTGGAACCGCGTCCAGGACGAGAAGGACGCCGAGGTGTGGGACCGTCTCGTCGGCAACTTCTGGCTGCCCGAAAAGGTGCCGGTGTCCAACGACATCCCGTCGTGGGGGACGCTCACGCCGCAGGAGAAGCAGCTCACGATGCGGGTGTTCACGGGGCTGACGCTCCTCGACACCATTCAGGGCACCGTGGGCGCCGTCAGCCTCATCCCCGACGCCATCACGCCGCACGAAGAGGCGGTGTACACCAACATCGCGTTCATGGAGTCGGTGCACGCCAAGAGCTACAGCTCGATCTTCTCGACGCTGTGCTCCACCCGCGACATCGACGACGCCTTCCGCTGGTCCGAGGAGAACCCGAACCTGCAGCGCAAGGCCGAGATCGTCATGGACTACTACCAGGGCGACGAGCCGCTCAAGCGCAAGGTGGCCTCCACCCTGCTCGAGAGCTTCCTGTTCTACTCCGGCTTCTACCTGCCGATGTACTGGTCGTCGCGGGCGAAGCTCACCAACACCGCCGACCTCATCCGCCTCATCATCCGTGACGAGGCCGTGCACGGGTACTACATCGGCTACAAGTACCAGAAGGGTCTCGAGCAGCTCACCGAGGCCGAGCGCGACGACCTCAAGAACTACACGTTCGAGTTGCTCTTCGAGCTCTACGACAACGAGGTCGACTACACCCAGGACCTCTACGACGAGGTGGGCCTCACCGAGGACGTCAAGAAGTTCCTGCGGTACAACGCCAACAAGGCGCTGATGAACCTCGGCTACGAGGGTCTGTTCCCGAAGGACGAGACGGACGTCAACCCGGCGATCCTGTCGGCGCTCTCACCCAACGCGGACGAGAACCACGACTTCTTCTCCGGCTCGGGCAGCTCCTACGTCATCGGCAAGGCCGTCAACACCGAAGACGAGGACTGGGACTTCTAGAGCGACCCAGGCCTGTCGCCCGATGTCACACCGGTTCAGTTCGACTGCACCGGTGTGACATCGGGCGAACTGCGTTCAGCGGCGGAACCACGCCTCGGGCTCGTCCTGCAGCGCCTTGTCGAGCCGCAGTCGCGACGACGGGGTGAGATCCGGCGGCAGCGCGTCGGGGGAGAACCAGGCGACGTCGTGGTTCTCGTCGTCCGACACGGCAGCCTCCCCGCTCAGATACCGCGCGAGGAAACACACGTCGAGATACTGCGCGACGTCGCCGTTGGGGTAGGTGATCGGGTCGGTGACGTCGACGCTCGTGATCCGGACCAGTTCCGCGTCCACGCCGGTTTCCTCGCGTACCTCACGCAGCGCCGCGGGTCCGGGTTCCTCCCCGGGTTCGAGGATGCCGGACACGACGGCCCATTTTCCGTTGTCGACGCGCCGCGTCAGCAGCACCCGGCCGTCGGCGTCGCGCACCACGACACTCACCCCGGACAGCCACAGCGGCGCAGTGCCGACATGGCCGCGCAGGGCGGTGACGAACTCGGGGACGGGCACCGCGCCTCCTAGCCGACGTAGCCGTTCAGCGTGTTCCGCAGGTCGATGAGCATCGCGCGTGCGGCGACGACACCGTTTCCGCCCCACACGTCACCCTCCACGGCGAAGACCCGCTTGTCGGAGGCCGCCTCGAGGTCTTCCCATGCCTCACCGGACATGATGTCCTCCGCGTGCGCGGTGCCCTCCTCGCCGTCCAGGACGGCGTAGATGAGGTCGCCCTCGGCCTGGTCGATGTCGGATTCGGTGATCGGTTCGGTGACTGCGCCGTCGAGGTTCTGATAGGCGGGCCGCCGCACTCCGGCGTCGGTGAGGACCTGGCCGGCGAACGTGGCCGGACCCTCGACCTCCATGCTGTCGGCGTCGAAGCGGACGACGGACGCCTGTGTCTGCGCTGCGTCGATGTCGACGCCGAGTTGCCTGGCGTCCTGCTGGTACTGCTCGAGCGCGGCCGTCGCCGCATCGGCCCGGCCCAGGGCGTTGCCGGCGAGGAGGAACTGGGCTTTCCAGTACACGGGGTCGGAGCCGACGAACACGGTGGGCGCGATGGGGGAGAGCGCGCCGTACAGCTGGTCGGACGCCGGACTCGATCCGAGGATCAGATCCGGGTCCGCCTGCGCGATCTTGTTCACGTCCGGGGCGTCGACGGATCCGACGCCCGGGATCTCGGAGATGCCCGTGCCGAGGTAGCCGGGCTGAGGTGAGTCCCCGTCGACGGTCGCCGCGCCGACCACGTTCTTCCACAGACCGAGTGCGCACACCGCGTCCAGTGCGGCGCTGTCGAGCACCACGATCCGCTGCGGATCCGACGGAACGTCGCTCTCGCCTTTCGTGTGGACCACCCGGTGCGTCGAGCCGGCCGCGAGTGCGGCGTCGACAGGGGCCGGCCCGGCGCAGGCGGTCGTGGTGTCCCGCTCGATGCCGACCACACCGGCTCCGGCGATCTGCGTGGTGGTCCGGACGATGGACGCTGCGGGATCGTCGTCGGACGGTTGAGAGCAGCCGGCGACTGCGAGCACAGCGACGGCGGCGACGAGACCGGTGGACGCGCGGCGGGCGGAAAACCTACGAGGGGACAATTCGGCGACTTCCTGTGTGTGCGGGCGCGTTCAGGTTAGCCGCTGTGCTTGTCCACCCCGAACGTGTCCGACAGGTCGTCGAGGATGAGGTGCGCGCCCTGGATGCTGACCGGCGACATCCAGCGGGCGTCGTCGACGTCGATCTTGCGTCCCTTCAGCGTCTGCCACAGCGGGCTCTCCAGGAACGGCTTCGCCGCTTCGGCGCTCTTGCCGGCCGGGTCCTGCCAGGTGCTGACGAAGATGGCGTCGCCCTCCGCCTCGCTGATCAGCTCGGGGCTGATGGCTTGCATGATGTTGTCGGGGTCGGCCGGATCGGGGCCCTGGCTCTGCGGACGAGCGAGCCCGGCGTCCGAGAGGACGATCCCGCTGAACGAGGTGGTGCGGTAGAGGCGTGCCGTCGGCTCGCCCGCGAACCGGACGACCGAGATCACCGGATTCGACGCCGTGTCATTGATCTCCGCGCCGACGGCCGCGGCCCGCTCCTCGTAGGCGCCGATCTTCTGCTCCGCGAGTTCTTCCTTGCCCAGTGCCTTGCCGACGAGACGGATGTTGTCCTTCCAAGTGGGCCCGGTCGTCTCGGTGAAGATGGTCGGCGCGATCGCGGACAGTTGCTCGTAGTTCTTTCCGTCGCGCACCTCGGCGGAGATGATCAGGTCGGGTTGCAGCGCGGCGATCTGCTCGAGGCTCGCGGTGCTGACCTTGCCCACCGACTCGGCTTCGGCCGCGAACTCGTCCCGCGAGGCGCCGAGGTAGTCGGGCAGGCCGGGTTCGCGGTAGTCGACGTATCCGACGAGTGGCGCCTCGAGGAGGAGGACGGCGTCGGTGAAACTGTTGTCGAGTGCCACGATGCGCTGCGGTTCGGCCGGGATCTCGGTGCTGCCGCGGAAATGGTCGACGGTGCGGGGGAACTGCCCGGTCGACGACGTGGTGCCGGACGCGGCGGCGGAGTTGTCGCTGCTGGAGCAGGACGTGATCGAGAAAGTGGCTGCAGCGGCCAGTGCGACCGCGCCGGCGACTACCCGGCGTCGGGAGAGAACGTTCACATGAAGCTCCTGATCGAAAGTTAGGTGAGCGAAACCTTAACACCGGGGTTTCGGCGTGTCGGAGCCTTCGTGTCGCACGCGACGACCGGTCGCGTGCGACACGCCGGACCGCGTGACAGTGAGCACTCCCCGGCGCGACAAACCGCAGGTCGCATCCGCCACAATTTGCTCTGAGTCCGGGTAAGTACGACAGTGGGTAGGACCCAGTCGGAGGCCGCTCAGGGCACGGTCTACGATTCGATGAGCGCAAGCCAGAGACCGTTCGCCTCGCAGCCCGGGGACGGACGCGCATTCAGGAGGATCAGTGACTGCCGTAGCGCCCCAGCCAGTCCCCGCGATAGCTGCAGCCAGGCCTTACCCGCCGCGGCAGGGACCCAAGGGCTCGTTCATCTTCAAAATGATTACGACCACCGACCCCAAGGTGCTCGGAATCATGTACTTGACGACCTCGATCGCGTTCTTCCTCATCGGTGGTCTCATGGCCCTGATGATGCGCGCCGAGCTCGCTGTGCCCGGTATGCAGTTCTTGTCGAACGAGCAGTTCAACCAGCTGTTCACGATGCACGGCACGATCATGCTGCTGCTGTACGCGACGCCGATCGTGTTCGGGTTCGCCAACTACATCCTGCCGCTGCAGATTGGTGCCCCCGACGTGGCGTTCCCGCGACTCAACGCGTTCAGCTACTGGCTGTACGTGTTCGGCGCGATCATCACGACCGCAGGCTTCATCACCCCCGGCGGTGCCGCAGACTTCGGCTGGACCGCCTACACGCCCCTGACGAGTGCGCTGCACTCCCCGGGCGTCGGCGCCGACCTCTGGGTCATGGGCCTCGCGGTCGCCGGCCTCGGCACCATCCTCGGTGGTGTCAACATGATCACCACCGTCATCTGCCTGCGTGCACCCGGCATGACCATGTTCCGCATGCCGATCTTCACGTGGAACATCTTCATCACCAGCATTCTGATTCTGCTGGCGTTCCCGCTGCTGACCGCTGCGTTCATGGGCCTGTTCGTGGACCGTCACCTCGGTGGCCACATCTTCGACCCGGCCACCGGCGGCGTACTGCTGTGGCAGCACCTGTTCTGGTTCTTCGGTCACCCCGAGGTGTACATCATCGCGCTGCCGTTCTTCGGCATCGTCTCGGAGATCTTCCCGGTCTTCAGCCGTAAGCCCGTGTTCGGTTACAGCGGCCTGGTCTACGCGACCCTGGCGATCGCCGCGCTCTCCATCGCGGTGTGGGCGCACCACATGTACGCCACCGGCGCCGTGCTGCTCCCGTACTTCTCGTTCATGACGTTCCTGATCGCCGTTCCTACGGGTGTGAAGATCTTCAACTGGATCGGAACCATGTGGAAGGGGCAGTTGACGTTCGAGTCGCCGATGCTGTTCTCCATCGGCTTCCTGATCACGTTCCTCTTCGGTGGTCTGTCCGGCGTCATCCTCGCGAGCCCGCCGCTCGACTTCCACGTCACGGACACCTACTTCGTGGTCGCCCACTTCCACTACGTGGTCTTCGGCACCGTCGTGTTCGCCACGTACGCCGGCATCTACTTCTGGTTCCCGAAGATGACCGGACGCATGATGGACGAGCGTCTCGGCAAGTGGCACTTCTGGACCACGTTCATCGGCTTCCACGGCACGTTCCTCGTCCAGCACTGGCTGGGTAACGAAGGTATGCCGCGTCGCTACGCCGACTACCTGCCCTCGGACGGCTTCACGTTCCTGAACACCTTCTCGACGATCTTCGCGTTCGTCCTGGGTGCCTCGACGCTGCCGTTCATCTGGAACGTCTTCAAGAGCTACCGGTACGGCGAGGTCGTGACCGTCGACGACCCGTGGGGTTACGGCAACTCCCTCGAGTGGGCCACCAGTTGCCCGCCGCCGCGGCACAACTTCACCGAACTGCCGCGCATCCGCTCCGAGCGTCCCGCGTTCGAGCTGCACTACCCGCACATGGTCGAGCGGATGAAGGCCGAGGCGCACGTCGGACCGGGCCACGGTGGCAAGCACGCCAGCACCGTGCTCGAGAAGGAACGCCACGAGCCGCTGACCGTCGGCGACGAAGGCGACCCCGGAACCGACACCGGCCGCTGACACATCAGTTTCGGAAAGGCCCCGCCCCCACACCGGGCGGGGCCTTTCAGTTGGCACAATGGGTGCCGGACAAGCCGCGCGAGCAACATGATCGGAGTACATCGGTGGGTGCAGCTGACACCACTGTTCTGGTGACCGTGACGGGCCCCGACCGACCCGGCGTCACCTCGGTGCTCTTCGGGTCGCTCTCCCGCCACGACGTGAGCCTTCTCGACGTGGAGCAGGTGGTGATTCGTGGGCGACTGACCCTCGGTGTCCTGGTGGCCTGCCCCGAGAACGGGGAAGCGCTGCAGGAGGAACTCGAAGAGGCGATGGCCACCGTCGGGATGTCGGTGGACGTCGAGATCGGTGCCGATCCCGGCAGGCAGTCGCTGTCCACCCACGCCGTGGTCGTGCTCGGTAGTCCGGTGTCGGCTCGCGCACTGCGTTCGGTGGCGCGGGAGATGGCGACCCTCGGGGTCAACATCGACTCGATCCGCGGCGTCGCCGACTACCCGGTGACGGGCCTCGAACTGCTTGTGAGTGCTCCCGGAACCGCGGAGGCGGACAAGAGTCTGCGCACCGTGCTGGCTGAAGTGGCCGTGCGCGAGAACGTCGACATCGCCGTCGAGCGCGGGGGACTGGCTCGTCGCGCCAAACGGCTCATCGTGTTCGACGTCGATTCGACCCTCGTCCAGGGCGAGGTCATCGAGATGCTCGCCGCCCGCGCGGGCGTCGAGGACGAGGTGCGCGCCGTCACCGAATCGGCGATGCGCGGCGAAATCGACTTCACCGAATCCCTGCATCAGCGGGTCGCGACCCTCGCCGGCCTCGACGCCTCCGTGATCGACGACGTCGCGGAAAACTTGGAACTGACACCGGGCGCTCGCACCACCATCCGGACGCTCCGCAGGCTCGGCTTCCACTGCGGCGTGGTGTCCGGAGGTTTCCGGCAGGTCATCGAGGGCCTGGCCCACGAACTGGAACTGGACTTCGTGCAGGCCAACACGCTCGAGATCGTGGACGGCAAGCTCACCGGCCGGGTGATCGGAGACATCGTGGACCGGGCCGCGAAGGCGACCGCGCTGCGGAAGTTCGCCGGACAGGTCGGCGTCCCGATGGAACAGACGGTGGCGGTCGGCGACGGCGCCAACGACATCGACATGCTCAACGCGGCAGGGCTGGGCATCGCGTTCAACGCCAAGCCCGCTCTGCGGGAGGTCGCGGACACCGCTTTGTCGCACCCCTTCCTCGACGCCGTGTTGTTCATTCTCGGGGTCACCCGCGACGAGGTCGAGGCCGCCGACGCAGTGGACGGCGTGGTGCGACGAGTCCCGCTGTCGTGACGGAATCGTGCCGCGACGCGGTTGCCGGGGAAACCGGTGACGACGCCCTGTGGGCGGCGCGTCACGCCGTCCTCGCGGCCGGATACGGCGGCCGGCCGGATCCGGACGACCCGGCGCAGGTTCTCGCCATGCCGATCGTGCTGCACATTCCCAAGGCCGACCCCCCGCCGCGTAGCGCCCTGCTCGAAGCTGCCGCGACCGCGGCGGTGGCGTTGTGCCTCGACTCTCGCGTCGGCCCCGACGACACCGGCGCGCCCGGACCGTGGCAGGAGGATTACCTCGCCTGGATCGGGTCCCGGATCCGCAAGGTGTCGCGGCGTGCGCGGGGAGCGGGGTGGCGTGCGGCGCAGGAGGTCGACGGAATCACCGTCGACGTCGACGGTGCCCAGGCGCGCGCACTCGTGCCCGTCGCCGTCGGCGCACTCGACCCCCGCATCCGGAAGTTGCAGATCGGCGGCACCGATCTCGACCACGACGACCCCGGGGAGATCCCGGACGGGATTCCGGTGCTGTGGATCAACTCCGCCCTGGACATGACGGTGGGGAAGGCCGCGGCGCAGGTGGGTCACGCGTCGATGCTGCTCGCCGGTGCAATGACCACCGAGCAGGCACGCGCGTGGGCGGCCACCGGCTACCGCTGCGCCGTGCGGGATGCCGACGTCGGACTGTGGGAAGACCTGACCATCGAGGTGGTGCGGGGCAGGGCGGTCGCGGTGCGGGACGCCGGTTTCACCGAGGTGGCTCCCGGATCGATGACCGTGATCGCCTGCCCCTGAGCGTCGACGCATCGTCGGTCCAGTGCCTGTGTCGTGGCTATGGGATGCGGCAGGATTTCCCGGAACACTGACGGTCATGCTCGCTCGACGCCTGATCGCATTGCTCGCCGGACTGTGGCTGTACGGCTTCTCGATGGCCATGATGATCACCACCGGCCTCGGCCTCGACCCCTGGGATGTGTTCCATCAGGGGGTCGCGGATCGCACACCACTCAGTTTCGGTGCGGTGACCGCGCTGACCGGTGTCGTGGTGCTCGCACTGTGGATCCCGATCCGTCAGAAACCGGGATTCGGCACGATCGCCAACGTCGTGGTCATCGCCGTCTCGGTGGACACGTCGCTCGCGTTCCTCGAACCCGCCGACTCCCTTGTCGTGCGCATCGTGGTGATGCTCGGCGGCGTGGTCCTCAACGCGCTCGCCACCGTGCTGTACATCGGTGCGGGGATGGGTCCCGGACCGAGGGACGGTCTCATGACCGGTCTGGTCGCGCGGACCGGGCTGTCGGTGCGGGTGATCCGCACGTCGATCGAGGTGACCGTGCTGGCCACCGGCTGGTTGCTCGGCGGCACCGTCGGGGTGGGCACCGTCGTCTACGCGCTGGGCATCGGCCCGCTCATCCAGCTGATGATGCGCTTCGGCGGCATCTACCCGACCGCACGGAAGACGAGCAGCGTCGGACCGGACAGTGCGATCGTGGAGTCTCCCGAGATCGGGCCGCCCGGCGCGGGTGCGCCGTCGGGCGATGTCGAGTCGAATTCGGCGAGCACCGTCCCGTAGAACCATTCGGGGCAGCCCAAAGTGATCACAGCGGGTCCGCCCGAGTGGAAGACGAGAAGCCAACTGTCGTCGGTGAGCTGGTGCCCGTCTTCGGTGTGGGAGCGGATGTCGGATCCGTCGATCCACGCCTGGAGGGTGCGCCTGGAGTCGTCGTACCACGCGGGGTCGTCCATCTCCGCGCCGTCGGCGCCGAACCACACGAGGTCGGGATGGCCGGTGGGTGTGCGCCTGCCCTCGAAGAATTCCGGCTGGCGCAGGGCGGGGGAGGCGCGTCGCAGGTCGAGGGCGCGGGTGACGAACGCGGTGAGGGTCGTGTCCCCGGAGCTCCAGTCGAGCGGCCAGGAGTCTTCACGCGGGGTGTCCTCGGGGACGCAGTACGCGTTGTTGTTGCCGCCGAGGGTGTGACCGAATTCGTCGCCGGCCGTGAACATCGGCGTGCCGGTCGACAGCGCGAGCGTGGCCAGGAGCGCACGGACGTGCCGGGACCGCGTCTCGATGATCGACGGATCGTCGGTGGGGCCTTCGACGCCGTGGTCGACGGAGTCGTTGTGATCGGCGCCGTCCCGGTTGTCCTCGCCGTTGGCCTCGTTGTGCTTGCGGACGTACGACACGAGGTCCGCGGCGGTGAACCCGTCATGCGCGGTCACGAAATTGACGGACGCCCACGGCCGCCGGTTTCCGAACACGTCTTCGGAACCGGCCACCCGGGAGGCGAGGTCGCGCACGCCGGTGCCGCCGTTCCAGAACCGTCGAACGGTATTGCGGTACTTGTCGTTCCATTCCGACCACTGGACGCCGAAGTGCCCGACCCGGTATCCGTCCGACGTGGCATCCCACGGTTCGGCGATCAGTTTGCACCGGGAGAGAACGGGATCCGCCGTGATCGCGGAGAAGATCGAAGCGCGGGAATCGAATCGGCCGCCGCCGGGACGGCCGAGAGCGGACGCGAGGTCGAACCGGAATCCGTCGACCCCCATCTCGTGCGCCCAGTAGCGCAGGCTGTCGCCGATCATCCGGACGACGATGGGCGACTGTGCATCGACGGTGTTCCCGCAACCGGTGATATCGATGTCGCGGCCGTCGGAGTCGAGGAGGTAGTAGCCGGGGGCGTCGAGGCCGCGCCAACTGAGGCTGATGCCGTCGACGCCCTGCTCGCAGGTGTGGTTGTACACCACGTCGAGGATGACCTCGATCCCCGCGGCGTGCAGCGCGTCGACCATCGTGTGGAACTCGGTGATCTCCTCACCCGGCACCACCGCATAGCCCGGGTGGGGGGCGAAGAACGCCGCGGTGGAGTATCCCCAGTGGTTGCGCATGCCCCGCGCGCGCACGGTGGCCTCGGAGACGTACGCCTGGACGGGAAGCAGTTCGACCGCGGTCACGCCGAGGCGGACGAGATGGCCGACGACGGCGGGTTCGGCGAGACCCAGATACGTTCCGCGGTACTGCGGCGGCACGTCGGGGTGCCGTGCGGTGAACGATCCCACGTGAAGTTCGTAGACAACGGTTTCCTCCCACGGCCTTTCGATCCGCGGTCCGCTCGTGCGGGCGTGGTCGGCCGTGACCACCGACAACGGTGTGTGGCCCAGGCTGTCGACGCGCGACGGGCCGCCGAACGGGTCGCCGTCGTGGGAGACGAGTGCGTCGTGGTCGCCGAGTCTGCCCGTGATGCGGGTCGCCCACGGATCCAGAAGCAGCTTGGCGGGATTGAGGCGCACGCCGCGTCCTGGGTCCCAGCGTCCGTGCGCGCGGTAGCCGTAGCGTTGTCCCGCACCGACCCCCTCGACGATGCCGTGCCAGATGCCGTACGTTCGCTGGACCAGATCGATCCGCGTCTCGTCGCCATCCTCAGAAATCAGGCACACCTGTACCAGTTCGGCGTCGGGAGCGTGAACCGCGAACTGCGTTCCGGTGCCACGCACTTTCGCTCCCAGGGGAAACGGTGATCCGGGCAGCCGCAGACTCGGCGGGAGCGACGACATCTCGCCGGGGTGCGAATCGATGTGAGGCGACACGCAACTGATCCTGCCGTGAATGCCCGGAAGATGTGCGGGAAGATGGGTGCGTGCATGAACCTGATCCTGATCTCCTCATCGAATTCGACGACGTTCTCCTCCGCCGCGGGGGCAACACTCTGGTGGGCCCGGTCACCTGGAAGGTGGAACTCGACGAACGATGGGTCGTCCTCGGACCGAACGGGGCAGGCAAGACGTCGTTGCTCCGGATCGCGGCCGCCGAACTGCATCCCACGAGCGGAAGCGCCTACCTTCTCGGTGAAAGGCTCGGCCGCGTCGACATCAACGAACTGCGACCGCGAATCGGACTGTCCTCCTCGGCGCTCGCCAACCGGGTGCCGTCCGAGGAGGTTGTGACCGATCTCGTCGTCTCCGCCGGCTACGCGGTGCTCGGGCGCTGGCGTGAGCGCTACGACGACATGGACACCGACCGTGCCGTCGAGATGCTCGAGAGCCTCGGCGCCGAGCACCTCGCCAAGCGCACGTACGGCACCCTGTCCGAGGGTGAGCGCAAACGCGTCCTCATCGCCCGTGCGCTGATGACCGACCCGGAACTGCTGCTGCTCGACGAGCCCGCCGCCGGTCTCGACCTCGGTGGACGCGAGGAACTCGTCGCGCGCCTCACCGACCTCGCCGCCGACCCCGACGCCCCCGCGACGGTCCTCATCACCCACCACGTCGAGGAGATCCCGCCGGGATTCACTCATGCACTGCTCCTCAAGGAGGGGGAGGTGGTCTCGCAGGGGCTCCTCGATCAGGTCATCACGGCAGAGAACCTCAGCGAGGCGTTCAGCCAGTCCATCAGCCTGGACAAGGTCGACGGCCGGTTCTTCGCGCGGCGGACCCGCGTCCCCGGCGCGCACCGGCGGGGCTGAGGACCGGCCGTCACACCGGGGGACCGACTGCGACCCCCGTCACCCGGCGGCGTAGGTTCCGAGACATGGTCTCGAAGCAAGAGCAGGCGCCCCGCGACAGTACCGACGTGGCACCCAAGGACGCGTCCACGGTCATCCTCATCCGTGACGCCGCGGCAGACGCCGCGTCGCCCGGAATCGAGGTGTTCCTCCTCCGCCGGGTGAAGGGGATGGCGTTCGCCGGCGGCATGACGGTGTTCCCCGGCGGCGGCGTCGACCCGTCGGACGCCGCCGCCGAGGTCGACTGGGCGGGACCGTCCGTCGACTGGTGGGCCGAGCGGTTCTCCACCGACGCCGCGCGCGCGAAGGCACTCGTGTGCGCGGCGGTGCGCGAGACGTTCGAGGAATGCGGCGTGCTCCTCGCGGGACCGAGCGCGGACACGGTCGTCGCGGACACGTCCCGTTACGCGCAGTCCCGCACACAACTCGAGAAACGCGAACTGTCGTTCAGCGACTTCCTGAAGCGCGAGAACCTCGTCCTGCGCGCCGATCTGCTGCGGCCCTGGGCCAACTGGATCACCCCGGTCGGCGAGGGCCGCCGCTACGACACGCGGTTCTTCGTCGCCGCCGCACCGCACGGCCAGATCGCGGACGGTGCGACGTCCGAGGCCGAGGACGTGCAGTGGCAGAGTCCGGCCGCGGCGCTCGCGCACTGGCAGGGCGGCGGAAGCATCCTGCTGCCGCCGACGTGGAGTCAGCTCACGGCGCTCAGCGCGTTCGGCTCGGTCGCGGACGTGCTGGCCGCGGAACCGGAGATCCCGGTGATCCTGCCGACCCTCATCACGGACGAGGAGCAACTCCGCGTGGAGTTCCCGGGACAGGACGGCTACTACGAAGCCGGTCCGCATCCGTGGACGTCCCGCGACTGATCGCGATGCGGCGGGCCGCGAAACCGGGTCGGAGGCAGACAAGTAGCCTTTTGCCCCATGGCTGAGTTTGTCACTCTCGAGGTATCCGAAGGCATCGGCACGATCCGGCTCGCGCGCCCCCCGATGAACGCCCTGAACCGTCAGGTTCAGCAGGAGTTGCGGGCAGCGGCGCGGGAGGCGACCGTCAACGCCGACGTGAAGGCCGTCATCGTCTACGGCGGCGAGAAGGTCTTCGCCGCGGGCGCGGACGTGAAGGAAATGTCCGAGATGAACTTCGGGCAGATGTCCGACGTGATCGGCGACCTGCAGTCCGACCTCGCGGCGGTCTCCGAGATCCCGAAGCCCACCGTCGCCGCCATCACGGGGTATGCGCTCGGCGGCGGCCTGGAGGTCGCGTTGTCGGCGGACCGGCGCATCGCGGGCGACAATGCCAAGCTCGGTGTACCGGAGATCCTGCTCGGCATCATTCCCGGCGGCGGCGGCACCCAGCGTCTCGCCCGGCTGATCGGACCGTCCAAGGCCAAGGATCTGCTGTTCACCGGCCGGTTCGTCGACGCCGAGGAGGCCCTGTCGATCGGGCTGGTCGACGAGGTCGTGGCGCCGGACGACGTGTACGAGGCGGCCCGCACGTGGGCGTCGCAGTTCACGAAGGGGGCGGGCCGCGCCCTCGCCGCGGCGAAGGCCGCCGTCGACCGTGGGCTGGACGTCGACCTCACGACAGGGCTCGCGGTGGAGCGTCAGCTGTTCACCTCGCTGTTCGCCACCCAGGACCGCACGATCGGGATGGAATCGTTCATCGAGAACGGTCCAGGTAAGGCTCGGTTCACGGGCGAGTAGTCTGGAGCCCGAAACTAGAACCTGTTCACTCTTACCAGCGAGTAGGATTTGCCGCATGACTGCAAGCGCCCATGACGACCCAGCTCCTCATCCGCACGCCACCGCCGAAGAGGTAGAGGCTGCGCTGAAGGACACCAAACTCGCCCAGGTGCTCTACCACGACTGGGAAGCCGAGACGTACGACGAGAAGTGGTCGATCTCGTACGACGAGCGGTGCATCGACTACGCGCGCGGACGTTTCGACGCCGTCGCGGGCGATCAGCCGCTGCCCTACGAGCGGGCGCTCGAACTGGGCTGCGGCACCGGATTCTTCCTCCTCAACCTGATGCAGGGTGGAGTCGCGAAGACCGGTTCGGTCACCGACCTGTCGCCCGGCATGGTGAAGGTCGCCCTCCGCAACGCCGAGGGCCTGGGATTGTCCGTCGACGGCCGCGTCGCCGACGCCGAAACCATCCCGTACGAGGACGACACGTTCGATCTCGTCGTGGGACATGCGGTCCTGCATCACATCCCGGACGTGGAGCAGTCGCTGCGCGAGGTTCTGCGCGTCCTGAAGCCGGGCGGGCGTTTCGTCTTCGCCGGTGAGCCGACCACGATCGGCAACTTCTACGCCCGCTGGCTGGGTCGCGCGACGTGGGAGGTTACCACCCGGGTCACCAAGTTGCCGTTCCTCGCCGACTGGCGTCGCCCGCAGGCGGAACTGGACGAGTCCTCCCGCGCGGCTGCGCTCGAGGCCGTCGTCGACCTCCACACGTTCGATCCGGGCGACCTCGAGAAGATCGCGAAGTCGGCAGGCGCCGAGCAGGTTCACGCGGCCACCGAGGAATTCGCCGCCGCTCTGCTCGGCTGGCCCGTCCGCACGTTCGAGGCCGCCGTACCCCCGGAGAAGCTGGGCTGGGGCTGGGGGCGTTTCGCGTTCACCGGATGGAAAACGCTCAGCTGGGTCGACGAGAAGGTTCTCCGGCACGTGGTGCCGCGGGGATTCTTCTACAACGTCATGATCACCGGCGTGAAGCCCGGCAACTGAATTGGGCTATGCGTTCACTCCCGGGGACGTGGAGTTCCTGCAGAGCCCGGACGGGGCAGCCGCTCTCGCGGAAGTGGACGGCTTCGCATTGACCACGTCTACGCGCCTGGCCGACATCGGCCGGGCGCGTACGCGTTTCGGCTCACACGTGGCATTGCTGGTGGAGACCGTGCTGTTGCGGCGGAAGGCAGCCGCCAAACTTCCCGGCACCGAAAACTGGTTCTTCACGGACGACGCTCTGCAACAGGCGACGCCGCGTGCGGTCGCCGCGCATCGTGCGATCCGGCTGAAGGACCGGGACGTCCACGACGTCACGTGCTCCATCGGTGCCGAACTGGACGCGGTGGTCGGGACGGCCGCGACGGTGATCGGCAGCGACCTCGACCCGGTCCGGCTCCTGATGGCGCAGCACAACGTTCCCGCGGCGGCCGTCGTCCGCGCCGATGCGCTCGTCCCGTGCACCCGCGGCACCGTCGTGCTCGCGGATCCGGCGCGACGGTCCGGCGGCAGGCGAACACACGACCCAGCCGCGCTGGAGCCGCCGCTGCCGGATCTGATCGACGCGTACCGCGGACGGGATCTCGCGGTGAAATGCGCTCCCGGACTTGATTTCGACCGGCTCGGCTGGGACGGCGAGGTGGAGGTGGTGTCGCTCGACGGCGGCGTGCGGGAGGCGTGCCTGTGGTCGCCGGGACTGTCCGGAGCCGGTATCACCCGCCGGGCGAGCGTCCTCGGCTCCGACGGCAGCGCGTGGACGGTGACGGACGCCGAGGACGACGACATCCCCGAACGCGCGCCGGGGGAATGGATCGTCGACCCCGACGGGGCCGTCGTGCGTGCCGGCCTGGTGCGGCACTACGCGGCCCGGCACGGACTGTGGCAGCTGGATCCCCGGATCGCCTATCTCACCGGCGATTCGGTTCCGGACGGTGTGCGGGGCTTCCGCATTCTCGAGCAGGTGAAGTATTCGGAGAAGTCGCTGCGGCAGGACCTGGCGCGCCACGACTGCGGGGTGGCGGAAATCCTCGTGCGCGGCGTCGACGTCGATCCCGCGGTCCTGCGTCCGAAGTTGAAGTTGCGCGGAACTCGTTCGCTCAGTGTGGTGATCACGCGGATCGGCCGCGCAGGCGTCGCGTTCATCTGCGCTTCGCGCCCGTGAGTACTTCTCAACCGCCGGACGTTGACAAGTACTCACGGGTCAGCGGAGGACGAACAGCTCCCCGAGCAGTGTCGGCGTCAGGACTTCACCCTTCGGCCCGACGGACGTGCCGACCGTGAAGCCCTTCGCCCCGGGCAGGGTCTCCTGGTCGAGGGTTTCGCCGGTCCCGGTGTCGAACGTGAGCATCGCCAGCCCGTCCGTACCCTCGCGGACCACCGCGTAACCGGTCGACCCGGCTGTCTGCGCCGGGACGCCCAGCTGCAGCAGATCCTTCCGCTCCCAGACCAGTTCGGCGTGATCGCCCTTGTCCTGCAACGCCAGGAGGTGACCGTCGAGTCCGCCGGCGGGGATGATCAGACCGTCCGCGGACGTCGACGGGCTACCGGCAGCGGCGTACCCGATGTCGTAGCTCCACTTCGCATCACCGGTCGCGGAATCGATCGCCCACAACGTGCCCCAGTTGTCGTTGGTGTAGACGACGGAGCCGTCGGCCGACAAGTCGGGGCTGGACGCGCTACCGCCCGGCAGCGCATCGCTGGACCATTCCTGGGTGATGGCGGGGTTGTCGCCGCCGGAGTACTTCATCGAGACGAGTTCCGCCGCGGGAGCGCCGGGCGCAAAGAACGTGAAGTAGAACTTGCCGGACTCGAGGTCGATCGCCGGCATGTTCGCGACCGGGCAGTCGGGTGCGCCGAAGAAGCAGCCGCTGAGACCCTTGTCGTCGGGCAGGATGTCGACGTTCGCGCCCTCGGCGACGGACGGCGGTGGGACGAGGTCGTACGGCGCCACGACCTTCTGACCGGTCTGCGTGTTCACGACGTTGATCTGGCCGAGCTGGGTGATGAAGAGGAGATTGCCGTCGCCGGTGAACTGCGCCGACAGCGGCGTCCCGACCACCGGTGTGCGCCAACGCAGCTGGCCGTACTCGTTGAACGAGTTGATGGCACCGTTCTCGCCCACGTACACGTTGGCGGCGCCGTCGACGATCGGCGTGGAGGCCACGACACCCGGCGCGAGCTGACGGCACCAGCGTTTGCGGCCGCTGTCCATCTGGTAGGAGAAGAGGTTGCAGCCCTTCTCGGTGCGGGCCGTGATGAAGATCTGGCCGCTGGCGGCCACCGATGCGTAATTCGCCACCGGACCGCCGAGCGGACGCGACCAGGCGAAGGAGAGGTCGCGGGAACCGGTGACGGGGCTGGTGTCGCTGTTGCGGGCGTCGGCGTGCATGCCGGGCCACCCGCCCGCGGAGAAGATGTCGTCGACCTGCGTTCCGCTGCTGCAGCCGCTGAGGACGACAGCCGAGATCGTCGCCAGCGCCAGTACTGACGAACGTAGGACCCGCCGCATTACTTCTCCTCGTCTTCGATAACGCTCGGCCCAGAGACTATCCCGCCGAGGCTGCACCGATCGGCACACCCCGATGCGGGTGTCGGAGTCCGGACACACCCGAACGAGGGCGCGAGCCGTGAACGTAGGCTGACAGGCTATGACGAGCATGTGGGGCGCACCGTTGCGTACGAGGTGGCGAGGATCCCGGCGGAGCGACAGCGAGCAGGCCCGCTTCCTGACACGCGACTCGCTGCGCTGGGTGCTGGCGAACAAGGCGTACACGCCGTGGTACCTGGTGCGGTACTACCGGCTCGCGAAGTTCAAGCTGGCCAACCCGCACGTGATCCTGCGTGGCATGGTGTTCCTCGGCAAGCGGGTGGAGATCCATTCGACCCCCGACCTGTCGCGGCTCGAGATCGGCCGCTGGGTACACATCGGCGACGGCAATGCGATCCGCTGCCACGAGGGTTCGCTGCGCATCGGCGACAAGGTGGTCTTCGGCAAGGACAACGTCGTCAACACGTACCTCGACATCGAGATCGGCGCGTCGACGCTCGTGGCGGACTGGTGCTACATCACCGACTTCGATCACCGCATGGACGACGTGAACGTTCCGATCAAGGATCAGGGCATCGTGAAGGGCCCGGTCCGCATCGGACCCGACACGTGGGTGGCGGCCAAGGTCACGGTTCTCCGCAACACGCGGGTGGGGCGAGGCTGTGTCCTCGGCGCGCATGCCGTCGTGAAGGGTGACATCCCGGACTTCAGCATCGCCGTCGGTTCGCCGGCCAAGGCCGTGAAGAACCGCAAGGCCGAGTGGGAGGCGGGCGCGTCCGAACGCGCGAAGTACATCGCCGCCCTCGAGGACATCGCCCGGAAGAAGGCGGCGCAGGAGAACTGACCGCCGCGGTGGCATAGTCGGCGTCATGGCCGTGTCGGACAGGGAACTCGAGGAGCGCATCCGGGCGCTCCTCGATGCCCGAGCCGACAGTGCGAGCATCTGCCCGTCGGACGTCGCGCGCGCCGTCGCCCCGGACGACTGGCGGCCCCTGATGGAACCGGTGCGGGAGGCCGCCCGGCGCCTGGCCGACGCCGGGGAGGTCGAGGTCACCCGGAAAGGTGCCGTGGTGGATCCGCGATCGGCACGGGGGCCGATCCGGATCCGGTGGGCCCGCACGGACTGAGGGCCACGTCAGCGACCGGGCAGCGGACGCTCGGGAATCTCCGGCCTCGCCAACGGATGCCGCACGCGACGCTTGGCGCCCGCGTAGACGTGGACGGTGTCCTCGGCCACCTTGTGCCAGTCGAAATCCGCGGTGAGACGGTTGCGGGCGGCCACCGCGCGCTGCTGGGCGCCGGCGGGGTCGTCGAGGACCTCCCGGACCGCGGACGTGAGCCCGGCGACGTCGCCCGGCTGGAACGACATGCCGGTCTCGCCGTCGACGACCGCTTCACCGAGGCCGCCGGCGGTGGACGCCACGAGCGGGGTGCCGGAGGCGGCGGCCTCGAGTGCGATGATCCCGAACGGCTCGTACCGGCTGGGCAGGACGATGGCGTCGGCGCCGTGCAGCCACCCGAGCAGTTCGATGTGGTCGAGGTTGCCGAGGAAGTTCACGGCACGGGCGACGCGATGGGTGCGGGCCTGCTGGTAGAGCCAGGTGAACTGGGTGCCCTCACCGGCGATCGACAGCGTGGTCCCGGGGTGGCTGCGGCGGATGCGGGGGAGCGCGGCGATGGCGTCCTGCACACCCTTCTCGTATTCGAGGCGGCCGACGAACAGTAGTTTCGGCGGTCCGGACCGCGGCGCGCGCTCGCGGAAGCTCCAGGTGGTGAGGTCGATTCCGTTGCGGATCACCGTGATCGGCGGGAGCTGCGGACCGTAGAGGGTAGTCACTTCGTCCTGCATCGACGCGGAACAGGTGATGAGCGCATCGGATTCGTTGGCCAGCCACCATTCCACCGAATGCACCTGGCGGTTGATCCGGCCGGACACCCAGCCGCTGTGCCGCCCGGCCTCGGTGGCGTGGAGCGTGGAAACCAAAGGGACGTCGTAGAATTCGGCCAACGCGATGGCCGGATGCGCCACGAGCCAGTCGTGTGCGTGCACCACGTCCGGCTGCCAGCCCTCCCCGACCCCCGGTTTGTGGAGGGCGACACCGGCTCGCACCATCGCGTGCCCCATCGCGAGTGTCCACGCCAGCATGTCCTCGCCGAAGACGAAGTGCGCGGGGTCCTCGGCGACGGCGACCACCAGGACGCCGCCCTCGATGTGGGTGACAGTGGGATGGGTGGAGGCGTCGGTGCCCGACGGCCGCCGCGACAGCACCACCACTTCGTGTCCGGCCGCCGCGAGTTCGGTGGCCAGGTGGTGGACGTGGCGGCCGAGACCGCCGACCACGACGGGTGGGTACTCCCACGACACGATCAGGATCTTCACGACGCCCCTCCCTCGGTGCCCGTCAGCCGGGTGTCCCTGCCGGGCAGCCGCCGCGCGTCGAGCCCGGGGAACAGGCCGTCGGCGCGGTTCCATCCCTCTGCGAGCCGGTTCGCGGCCGCGTCCTTGCCCGCGGAGACCGCGGCGGCGATCTCGCGGGTGGCGTGTGCGTGCTTGTGTGCCCGGTCGCGGGCATATCCGGCGGCCGAATCCTTACTGACCATGAACGCCCAGTCGCTCGACACCGTCATGAGTGCCTCCCGCAGGATCTGATCGTTCACGCGGTTCCGGAGCGCGGGGCGTCCGGGGGCGGTGTCGGCGTCGTGGGTCTTGTCCACGGTGTCGAGGGCGGTCGCAACCACCTCGAAGTTGAGTTGCACCAGGTCCGAGACCTGATCGCCGGCCCACACCCGCCAATCCTTGCCGGACCCCCACGACGAGTTCTCGAGCTGGACGGGTTCGCCGACGTAACCCTGCCTGCGGGCGTCGTCGAGGGTGCCGACCCGAATTCCGGCCTCGGGTAGCGCGCGCAGCACCTTCTCGAGCCACTCGGGGCCCTCGTGCCACCAGTGCCCGAACAATTCGGTGTCGAACGCGGCGACGACGAGCGCGGGCCGTCCGATGCGCTCGGACTCGTCGCGCAGCCGCGTGCGGACGGTGGCGACGAAGTCGGCCGCGTGCCGATCGACCGCGGCCGTCGCGAGAGCCGGGTCGTACGGCGCCTTGTCGGCCGAGTCGACGGTGCGGCCGGTGACGCGGGCCGGTTTGAGGCCCGTGGCGTGGTCGTATGTGTGGAAATCGCGGTAGGCGCCGTGCCCGGGATAGCCCGACTTGGGCGACCACACCCGGTAACTCACCTGCAGGTCGCGTCCGAACGCGACCACATCGGACTCACGGACCGGCCTGCCGAGCGACGTGTCGCCGCGCAGGGCGGGGCCGTCGACCATGAAATGAGTGACGCCCGCCGCGGCGTATCCGGTCTCCATGCCGGGGGTGTACCCGCATTCGGGCCCCCAGATACCTGTCGGTGTGCAGTTCCACCGTGCGGCGGCGTCGGCGAGCCCCTCGCGGAGGGAGAAGGCACGCAACCGCGGGTCGAGCAGCGGCTGGAACGGGTGGGCCAGCGGCCCGCCGAGCAGTTCGAACGCCTCGCGATCGAGAAGGTCGCGCAGGACCGGTGAGCCGCCGTGCCGCCAGCGCAGCTCGAAGTCGGCGAGTGCGGCGGCGGACGCGCGGTGCTCGCGGGCACCGAGATCGCGGTGCGCGTCGTCGGGCATTCCTGCCGCCTCGTGCGCGCGGATCTGCCAGTTCCCGAGCCAGTGGTGCATTCCCGCCAGACTGTGCGGATCATCGAGCTGAGCTGCGAGAACGGGGGTGATGCCGAGGGTCAGTAGATGCGAGCGACCCTCGTCGGACAGCCGCCGCAACATCGCGGTGAGAGGGAGGTACGACGCCGCCCACGACTGGTACAGCCACTCCTCGCCCACCGGCCACCGGCCGTGGTTGGCGAGCCAGGGCAGGTGGGAGTGCAGGACCAGGCAGAACATGCCCGGTTCCGTCGCGTCGCCCGCTCCGGTGCGGTTGTCGGATTCGGTCACCGAACAGGATCCTTCACCGCGACGGCCACCAGGTCGAGGCTGTCGTCGATGTCGCCCTCGTGCAGGGCGAAATCGTCGACGGTGATGCCCTCGACGTCGCGGGTCAGTTCGTCGGGCCAGGGTTCGCCGGCGAGTGCGCGGTCGATCTGCGCGCCGATGAACGAGCCGCCGTGCTTCGCGTCGAGGGATTTCAGCCGGTCGCCGTGATGGACGCCGGTCATGAGGGCGACCCTGAAGCCGGCCTCTTCCAGGAGCTCGGTCAACTCGGCCGCGTCGAGTTCACGCGTGTGGAACGGATTGAGGGGTGTGTCGCGGCCCGGCGAGAACGTGATGCGGTTGGGGGTGCTGACGAGCAGTTCCCCGCCGGGCGTCAGAACCCGGAAGCACTCGCGCAGGAATTGGGCCTGGTCCCAGAGGTGTTCGATCACCTGGAAATTGACGACGGTGTCGACGGATTCGTCGCCGAGGGGAAGCTCCGCGAGATTGCCGTGCAGCATCTCGACGCGGGGGTACCGCGCACGCACGTGCTCGACCGCGGAGATGTCGTAGTCGAGTCCGGTGACGGTCCGTGCCACATCGGCAATCATGTTGGCGCCGTAGCCTTCTCCGGATCCGGCCTCGAGTACCCGGCGTCCCGCGCAGCGGGGGAGGAGGTCGCGGTAGACCACCTCGTGACGCCGGAACCAGTAGTTCTCCTCGGGGATCCCGGGCACGGTCCGCTCGCCCGTGAGGGGCAGTTGCTCGTCTCCGGTCGATGGCAATTGCTCGTGACCGAGCGGGGGCAGCGGTGCGTCCTCGCGGTCGCCGACAAATGATTCGCTCACCGCTGCGAGGTTAGTGCCACCGGCAAGGTCGCTCGTCCAGGTGGTCTACATCACAGGGATGAAATGCACTTTCGGCCGTTATGGTGAACGAGACTTTCACGCAAGTTACCGACGGGTAACTTAACGTGGGGTAATCTGTCGCAGAGCCATCGTGCGACGAAATATCGACAACGAGAGCTCGGCCCATGCGGAGCAACTCGCGATAACCACGCAAGAACACACAGGAGGTCGACGAAGACCCATGACGAACATTGTTGTTTTGATCAAGCAGGTCCCCGACACGTGGTCCGAGCGCAAGCTGACCGACGGTGACTACACGCTTGACCGCGAGGCCGCCGATGCAGTGCTCGACGAGATCAACGAGCGCGCCGTCGAGGAAGCGCTCCTGATCAAGGAGGCTCAGGGCGGCGAGGTGACCGTCCTCTCCGCAGGTCCGGACCGCGCCACCGACGCCATCCGCAAGGCCCTCTCCATGGGTGCCGACAAGGCAGTGCACATCAACGACCCGGCCCTCCACGGCTCCGACGCGGTGCAGACCGCATGGACCCTGGCCGCGGCGCTGGGACAGATCACGTTCGAGAACGAAGAGCCTGCCGACCTGATCATCGCCGGTAACGAGGCCACCGACGGCCGCGTCGGCGCCGTTCCGGCCATCATCGCCGAGTACCTGGGCATCCCGCAGCTCACGCAGCTGCGCAAGCTCACGGTCGCCGACGGCACCGTCACCGGAGAGCGTGAGACCGACGAGGGCGTCTTCGGCCTCGAGGCGAGCCTGCCGGCCATCGTCAGCGTCACCGAGAAGATCAACGAGCCCCGCTTCCCCTCCTTCAAGGGCATCATGGCCGCGAAGAAGAAGGAAGTTCTCGTCTACACGCTGGCCGACCTCGGTGTCGACCCGGAGACCGTCGGTGTCGCCAACGCGGGCACCACCGTCACCGCCTCCACCCCTAAGCCCCCGCGTACCGCTGGTGAGCGCATCGTCGACGAGGGCGACGGCGGCAGCAAGATCGCTGCCTACCTCGTGGGCCAGAAGATCATCTGATCGCGCCCCTCTACAGACCAGCAGACACATACAGGGAGAGTTAGACATGGCAGAAGTACTGGTGCTCGTCGAGCACGCAGAGGGTGCGCTGAAGAAGGTCAGCACCGAACTCATCACCGCCGCTCGCGCGCTCGGTGAGCCGGCCGCAGTGGTCACCGGTCCCGCCGGCACCGCCGACAAGCTGGCCGAGGGCCTCACCGCCGCGGGCGCGGCCAAGATCTACGTCGCCGAGTCGGACGACATCGACGGCTACCTGGTCACCCCGAAGGTCGACGTGCTCGCGTCGCTCGTCGAGTCGGCCGCGCCGGCTGCGGTCATCACCGCCGCCAGCGTCGAGGGCAAGGAGGTCTCCGGACGTCTTGCTGCCCGCATCGGCTCCGGCCTGCTCGTCGACGTCGTCGACGTGAAGTCCGACGGCAGTGCCGTGCACTCCATCTTCGGTGGCGCGTTCACCGTCGACGCCAAGGCCAACGGCGACGTCCCGGTCATCTCGGTCCGCCCGGGTGCCATCGAGGCGAAGCCCGAAGCGGGCGCAGGCGAGAAGGTCTCCGTCGAGGTCCCGGCCCAGGAAGAGGGCGCCGTCAAGATCACCTCGCGTGATCCGATCGTCGGTGGCGACCGCCCCGAGCTCACCGAGGCGACCGTCGTCGTCTCCGGTGGCCGCGGTGTCGGCAGCGCCGACAAGTTCACCGTCGTCGAGGAACTCGCCGACTCGCTGGGTGCCGCTGTCGGTGCCTCGCGTGCCGCGGTCGACTCGGGCTACTACCCGGGACAGTTCCAGGTCGGTCAGACCGGTAAGACGGTCTCCCCGCAGCTGTACATCGCGCTCGGCATCTCCGGTGCGATCCAGCACCGCGCCGGTATGCAGACGTCGAAGACCATCGTCGCCGTGAACAAGGACGAGGAAGCCCCGATCTTCGAGATCGCGGACTACGGCATCGTCGGCGACCTGTTCAACGTCGCTCCGCAGCTCACCGAGGCTGTCAAGGCCCACAAGGGCTGATTTTCGGCCGACGGCGGCCCCGTTCCCTTCCAGGGAGCGGGGCCGCCGTCGTATCTTCCGTCGTTCATCCGGGCTGCATCGACACGACACCCGGGCGATGCCCTCACGCCGCCCCTGCTCGGTAAACCTGCGCCATGACAACTTCGTCAGTTCTCCGCGCACCGAGTGAGACCGCCGATTCTGTTGTAACCGCGCCCCGATACTCCCTGGTCGTCTCGTCCGACCGTGAACACCGCGTTGCGGCCCAAAGGCTGCGCTACCGCGTGTTCGCCTCCGAACCCGGATTCTCCGTCCCCGCGCACGCGGACGCCCTCGACGCCGACCGGTTCGACGACTTCTGCGACCACCTCCTCGTCCGCCACGAGGCGACCGGCGAGTTCGTCGGCTGCTACCGCATGCTCCCGCCCGACGCCGCCGCCCAGGCCGGCGGCTATTACACCGCCACCGAATTCGACATCTCCGCTCTGGACCCCGTCGGCAACCGCATCGTCGAGATGGGCCGGGCGTGCGTCGACCCCGACCACCGCTCCGGTTCGGTGCTGAGCCTGATGTGGGCAGGCATCCTCCACTACCTGCAGCTCACCGGATACGAGTGGGTCATGGGATGTGTCTCCGTGCCGATGCGGGAGCATCCGGACGCGGTGGCCGGTTCCAACGTCCGCGGGGTGCGCGACCTGCTGCTCCGCAAGTACGGCAACGACCCGGCCGCGCGGGCCGTGCCCAGGAACCCGGTGCGCGTCGACGGGCGGTCGCTCGACGAGATCGCGCCGCCCGCCCGCCCGACCCTGCCGCCGCTGCTCCGGGGCTACCTGCGCCTCGGGGCCAGGGTGTGCGGTGAGCCCGCGCACGATCCGGAGTTCGGTGTGGCCGATTTCGTCGCCCTGCAGGGACTGCACGGCGCCAACGAGCGGTACCTCGAACGCCTGCGGTCGGCGTCGGCCACTCTCGAGGCGGGGGCACAGGCATGAGCACGGCCTTGTCCGAGCCGACCGAGGTGACCGTTCACTCGTGGATGCCGTCGAGTCCGTGCGGCGCGGGGTGTCTGCCCGCGGAGGCGAACGGGGTGTCGATGCCGACCGTGGTCGTTCGGTGGTGCCTCGTGGTGTCGGCCCTGGCGACCGCGCCGCTCCTGACCGCGGGATGGTTGCTGCCCCGGTCGTGGCGAACAGGTCTGCAGAGGCGGTACGCGGCGATCCTGTTGCGCTGCATGGGAATTCACCTCCTCGTCGTCGATCATCGCGGAAAGCGGCGCCACACCGGCGGGATCCTGGTGGTGGCCGGCCACGTGTCGTGGACCGACGTGCTGGTGCTCAGCGCGCTCGCGCCGGCGAACTTCGTCGCCCGCGGGGATCTGCTGGACTGGCCGGTGCTGGGGTCGCTCGCGCGGCGGATGAGGGTGGTTCCGATCGAGCGGCAGAGCCTGCGGGCGCTCCCGGCGACGGTGGCGACGACGGCGGGCAGGCTGCGCGCCGGCGAACGAGTCGTGGCGTTCCCGGAGGGCACCACGTGGTGCGGACGGGCGTACGGCGGGTTCCGGCCCGCGCTGTTCCAGGCGGCGATCGACGCGGAATGCCCGGTTCAGCCGATTTCGCTGCGGTACACCGGCCGGGGCGGGGAGCTGACGACCGGGCCGTGTTTCGTGGGCGAGGAGACGATCGGTCAGTCGATCCGGCGCATCATCCGACAGAAGGGGCTCACCGCGGAGGTGCGGCTGGCGCCGATCGAGTATCCGGGGGAGTGCCGCCGCGATCTGGCTGCCCGGTGCGAGCGCGCCGCGCGGGGCGACGAACGGATCGATCTCGCAGCGCACGACATCCTCGATCCGCTGCAGGGTGGGGCCGGGACGGCGGCCGCGGGCATCGAGGCGGCGGAGCGTCTCGTCGCCTGAGCTATCCTGGTCACGTCATGACCTCTGCCCGCAGTGCCGATCACCCCGTCTACCTGGACCACGCAGCCACCACTCCCATGGTGCCCGCGGCCGTCCGGGCGATGACCGACATCTTCAGGACCGTGGGCAATGCGTCCTCGCTGCACGGTTCCGGGCGCGCCGCCCGCCGTCGCATCGAGGAGGCCCGCGAGTCCATCGCCGCCGACCTCGGTGCCAGGCCGTCCGAGGTCATCTTCACCTCCGGTGGCACCGAGAGCGACAACCTCGCCGTCAAGGGCATCTTCTGGGCCCGGCGCGACGCCGACCCCGGCCGGGTGCGGATTCTCGCCAGTTCCGTGGAGCACCATGCGGTTCTCGACGCGGTGGAGTGGCTCGAGAAGCACGAGGGTGCCCAGGTCACGTGGCTGCCCGTCGACGAACTGGGCCGGGTGTCCCCGCAGGCGCTGCGCGACGAACTCGCCGTCCACGCGGACGAGACGGCCCTGGTCACGATCATGTGGGCCAACAACGAGGTCGGCACGATCATGCCGATCACCGAACTCGCCGCCGTGGCGGCCGAGTTCGGTGTGCCGATGCACAGCGACGCCGTCCAGGCCGTCACGCACATCCCCGTGGACTTCGCTGCGAGCGGGCTGTCCGCGCTGAGCATCGCCGCGCACAAGGTCGGCGGACCGCAGGGCGTCGGTGCGCTGCTGCTCGGACGGCAGGTGCCGTGCGTGCCGCTGCTGCACGGCGGGGGCCACGAACGAGACCTGCGTTCGGGCACCCCGGACACGGCGGGTGTCGTCGGTATGGCGGCGGCGCTGCGCGACACGACCGCCGACCTCGACGCCCGCGCGACGGAACTGACCGTCCTGCGCGACCGCCTGATCGAGCGCGTCGGCGAGATCCTTCCCGACGCCGTGCTGAACGGGCCGGTGGGCAGCGCACGACTGCCGGGCAACGCCCACTTCACGTTCCCCGGCTGCGAGGGCGATTCACTGCTGATGCTGCTCGACGCCGCCGGGATCGAGTGTTCCACGGGCTCGGCGTGTACCGCCGGGGTCGCTCGTCCGAGCCACGTCCTGACCGCGATGGGCGTGGATTCCGCGACCGCGCGGGGATCGTTGCGCTTCTCGTTCGGGCACACGTCGACGGTGGCGGACGTGGATGCAGTCATCGCGGCACTGCCGCAAGTTGTGGAGCGGGCCCGCGCCGCCGGGCTCGCCGGTGTCGGAGCGCGTGGAGGGGATCGTTGATGCGAGTACTGGCGGCCATGAGTGGCGGCGTGGATTCCGCGGTGGCGGCGGCACGGGCGGTCGCAGCCGGACACGACGTGGTGGGCGTGCATCTCGCGCTGTCCGCCGAGCCGGGCACGCTGCGGACCGGATCCCGGGGCTGCTGCTCCAAGGAGGACGCCGGTGATGCCCGGCGTGCCGCGGACGTGCTCGGAATCCCGTTCTACGTCTGGGATTTCGCCGACCGCTTCAAGGAAGACGTGATCGACGACTTCGTGGCGTCGTATGCCGCGGGGGAGACCCCCAACCCGTGCCTGCGGTGCAACGAGAAGATCAAGTTCGCGGCGCTCGCGGACCGTGCGATCGCCCTCGGGTTCGACGCGGTGGCCACCGGCCATTACGCGCAACTCGAGAACGGCGTGCTGCGCCGTGCCGTCGACGCGGACAAGGATCAGTCGTACGTGCTCGGTGTGCTCACCGCCGAGCAGCTGTCGCGGGCGATGTTCCCGGTGGGTGACACTCCGAAGGACCGGATCCGGGAGGAGGCCGCCGAACGCGGCCTCGCCGTGGCGAACAAGCCCGACAGCCACGACATCTGCTTCATCCCGTCCGGCGACACCCGCGCATTCCTCGGCGCCCGCATCGGTGTCCGCCCGGGCAGTGTGGTCGACGCCGATTCGGGTGAGGTGCTCGCGGAACACGAAGGTGTGCACGGTTTCACGATCGGTCAGCGGAAGGGTCTCGGCGTCCAGGGTCCCGCAGCCGACGGGCAACCGCGGTACGTGACGTCGATCGAACCCGACACCGGCACCGTCCGTGTCGGTTCCGCACGCAACCTCGAGGTGCACGCGATCACGGCGGACCGCGCCGTGTGGACGTCCGGGAGCACGCCGGTCGGACCGGTCGAGTGCACCGTCCAGGTCCGGGCCCACGGCGGTCTCGCCGAGGCCGTCGCCGAAGCGGTCGACGGCGGCATCGCGATCTCCCTGCGGGAGCCGCTCACCGGTGTCGCGAAGGGGCAGGCCGTCGTCCTGTACCGGACCGATCCGGCAGGCGACATCGTGCTGGGCAGCGGAACCATCTCGGGTACCGACGCACGTCCGAACACGCAGTGACGCAGGATATCTCACTGGCCGGTGCCGTCACCGGCGTCGGCTCGTGGCCGGGTACCGATCCGCGTGAAGCCGCCACGATCGTTCTCGGCGAACTCGGCCGGCTCCCGCACCTGGTCGAGTTGCCCGCCCGCGGGCTCGGCGCCGACATGATCGGCCGCGCCAGCGCTCTGCTCGTGGATCTGCAGCTGGACGTGTCCACGACGGCTTACCGTGTGGTGCAGCGTCGCGGCTCGGTCGCCAAGCGGGCGACCGACCTCCTGAACCAGGATCTCGATGCGCTCGAGGAGGCGTGGGAGAGTGCGGGCCTCGTCGGCGCCGACCACGTGGTGAAGGTGCAGTCGGTGGGCCCACTCACGCTGGCGGCCGAGGTGGAACTCGGCACCGGCCGGCGCGTGCTCACCGACCCCGGTGCGGTGCGCGACTTCGCCGAATCGCTGGGCGAGGGGCTCGCGCGGCACGCCGCGGAGGTCACCCGACGTCTCGGCGCGCAGGTGTTGGTCCAGTTCGACGAGCCGCGTCTGCCCGCCGTGCTGGCGGGGACACTGTCCGGTCGCTCGCGGCTCGAGACCGTGCGGGCGATGCCGGAACCGGAGGCTCTCGCCGTGCTGGAGGCCGCCCTCGCCGGCTGCGGCGCGGTGACCATGGTGCATTGCTGCTCCGCGGATCTGCCCACCGACCTTCTGCGGCGCAGCAGTGCCCGCGCGGTGGGTCTGGACGTGTCACAGCTGGCGTCGACGGACCTGGACGGCATCGGCGAGTTGCTCGACGCGGGCAAGGAGCTCGCACTGGGCCTCGTCCCGACCACCGCTCCCACCGTGCCTGCCACGTGGCGCGACCTGGCTCGACCTGCGGTGACGCTGATCGACCGGCTCGGGTTCGCGCGCACGACGCTACGGACCCAGGTCGCCGTGACGCCCGCCTGCGGGCTCGCGGGCGCCGACGCGTCCTGGAGCCGGGACGCCCTGAAGTTGTGCGCCGAGGTGAGTAGCGCGTTCACCGACGACCCCGAATCACTCTGAGTCCGGCATTCGGTGTCGGCCGGACCGGTTAATCTTCGGTAGTGAGTGAATCGACCGAAGCCCCGACACCGGCCCCCGGACACGTCCGGGAGCATTGGAACGAGCTGGCCGAGGAAGTGCGGCAGCACCAGTTCCGCTATTACGTCCGCGACGCGCCCATCATCTCCGACGGCGAGTTCGACGTGCTGCTGGGCGAGCTGAACGACCTCGAAAACCAGTACCCCGATCTGCGGACGCCCGATTCGCCGACACAACTCGTCGGCGGCGGTTTCGCCACCGACTTCGCCTCCGCCGATCATCTCGAGCGGATGCTCAGCCTCGACAACGTCTTCGCCACCGACGAACTGCGCACCTGGATCAGCCGGGTGGAGCAGGAGACCGGGCCCGACCTGCACTATCTGTGCGAGGTGAAGATCGACGGGGTCGCGCTGAACCTGGTCTACGAGAACGGCCGACTCGTGCGGGCCGCCACCCGCGGCGACGGCCGGACCGGTGAAGAAGTGACGCTCAATGCGCGGACCATCGACGACATTCCGGAAAAGCTCACCGGCACAGACGAATACCCGGTCCCGGCACTCCTGGAGGTGCGCGGCGAGGTGTTCTTCCGGCTCGAGGACTTCGCCGCACTCAACGCGGCGCTCGTCGAGGAAGGCAAGGCGCCGTTCGCGAATCCCCGAAATTCCGCGGCTGGGTCGCTGCGGCAGAAGAATCCGGCCGTCACGGCCCGCAGGCGCCTCGGGATGATCTGCCACGGACTCGGCCGGAGCGAAGGATTCGAGCCGGTCTCCCAGTACGACGCGTACACGGCTCTGGCGGCGTGGGGCCTGCCGGTGTCGACCCACACCGCCCGCGTCACGGGCGCGGACGCCGTCGTGGACAGGGTGCAGTACTGGGGCGAGCACCGGCACGACGTGGAGCACGAGATCGACGGTCTGGTGGTCAAGGTCGACGAGACGTCGCTGCAACGCCGGCTGGGGTCCACGTCGCGGGCGCCGCGCTGGGCGATCGCCTACAAGTACCCGCCGGAAGAGGCCACCACCAAGCTCCTCGACATCCGGGTCAACGTCGGTCGCACCGGCCGGGTCACCCCGTTCGCCTATATGGAACCGGTCACGGTCGCCGGCTCCACGGTCTCCCTCGCCACCCTGCACAACGGGTCCGAGGTCAAACGCAAGGGCGTGCTCATCGGCGACACGGTCGTACTGCGCAAGGCCGGCGACGTCATCCCCGAGGTCCTCGGACCCGTGGTCGACGCCCGGACGGGCGACGAGTACGAGTTCGTGATGCCCACCCACTGCCCGGAGTGCGACACACCGCTGGCCCCCGCCAAGGAGGGCGACGCGGACATTCGCTGCCCCAACCAGCAGTACTGCCCCGCGCAACTCCGGGAACGCGTGTTCCACGTGGCGGGCCGCGGCGCATTCGACATCGAGGTTCTCGGCTACGAGGCCGCCACGAGCCTGCTCGAAGCCAAGGCGATCGGCGACGAGGGCGACCTGTTCTCGCTCACCGAGGACGATCTGCTCAAGACGTCGCTCTTCCGGACCAAGGCCGGCGGCCTGTCGGCCAACGGCCGCCGGTTGCTCGACAACCTCGATTCCGCCAAGGACAAGCCGCTGTGGAGGGTGCTGGTCGCGCTGTCCATTCGCCACGTCGGTCCCACGGCGGCGCGTGCGCTGGCCGGTGAGTTCGGGTCGCTCGCGCGGATCCGGGAGAGCTCCGTCGAGGAACTCGCGGCGGTGGACGGGGTCGGCGGCACCATCGCCGCGGCTGTCGCCGAGTGGTTCGGCGTCGACTGGCACCTGCAGATCGTGGAGAAGTGGTCCGCGGCCGGGGTTCGCATGGAAGACGAACGCGACGAATCGATTCCGCGCCACCTCGAGGGACTGTCGATCGTCGTCACGGGGTCCCTGGAGACGTTCTCGCGCGACCAGGCGAAGGAGGCGATCCTCGTCCGAGGTGGTAAGGCCGCGGGTTCGGTGTCGAAGAAGACGGCATTCGTGGTGGTCGGCGAATCGCCGGGCTCGAAGCACGACAAGGCCGTCGAACTCGGAGTGCCGGTCCTCGACGAGGACGGGTTCCGCCGACTGCTGGAGGGTGGTCCGGACGCGGTCGCGGATTCCGGGGTGTGATCGGAACCTCACGCTCGCATTTTGGGCGGCGTGAGCAGTCCTGTCATAGTTCTGGACATGATCGAGATTCGGAATGCGACGCCGGACGACTACGAGGCCGTCGGTGACCTCACGGTGATCGCCTACGTGGGCGGCGGATTCGTGGAGGCGCACGATCCGTACACGAACCGGTTGCGCGACACCGCCGAGCGGGCGGAGAAGGCGGATGTGCGGGTGGCCGTGAAGGAGGGCCAGATCGTGGGTTCTGTCACGATCGCGGATCCGGCCTCCCCGTACGCCGATGTCGCGCAGCCGGGTGAGCTCGAATTCCGGATGCTCGCCGTGACACCCGACGCCCGCGGTTCCGGGGTCGGGTCGGCGCTCGTGCGGCACGTCCTGGACACGGCGTACGACCGCGGGGACCGCGCGGTCGTGATGTCCACCCAGCCGGACATGGAAGATGCCCGCCGCATCTACGACCGCAACGGTTTCGTGCCTGTGCCCGAACGCAATTGGGCGCCCGTGCCGGGTGTCGAGCTGACCGTCCTGGTCCGCGAGCTCGTCTGAGGCGACCACCCCCGGACCTCCCGGCCCGGGACGGTGGTCAGCTCAGAACCGTCGCGATGATGCCGGCGAGGTAACCCAGCCGGGCGATCTCGGACGGACGGAACTCCGGGCCGCCGGGACGGCCGAGCATCAGCACACGGCCGGTGGTCCCGAGGGGAGCCGCCGCGAGTGTGGTGTTCATGTCGCGCCACACCTGCGGCACCCAGTCACCCTCGCCGTCGAGCGCGGTGGGCTTCTCCAGCGGCATCCACGGGATCTCGGTGGCATGGGTCTCGGGAGCTCCCGAGCTGCCGACCACACGGTATGCGCCGTGCGGGCCGAGGTCGGCGACCACGGACCAGCCGACCCGGAGCACGCGCGGCGCCCCGTCGACGAGGACCTGCAGTCGATCGTCCGCCGCGGTGGCGACCTGGTCGATGAGCTCGAGCTCGCGGTGGGTGTCGAGGATTCCGGCGTACGGCCGGATGGAGTCGACGGTGACGCCGGGCAGGTTCTCGGCGGCCGTGATGAGGGTGTCGGGGAGCGATCCCGGCTCGACATCGACCACGAGGTCGTCGATGGCGAATCCGGCACCCCGTTCCACCACGTCGAGCGACAGAATGTCAGCACCCACCGAGCCCAGGGCGACGGCGAGAGAGCCGAGGCTACCGGGACGGTCGGGGAGCTGGACGCGAAGCAGATACGACACGTGCGTCCCTTTCACCACGAGATAGACGCGGGAGTACCTGCGACCCCCGTCGCTCACCATCCTTGCACTTTCGTTCCCGAGTATGCGGTCCCCCCTGCGGCTTCGCCGGGGACGGGACGGGGACGTGCAGGTCGCGCTCGATTCGTGACACTGCCGATACGGATTCGCCTCGTCCGCGAAACACGACAGCCCAAACATGGGTGCATGAACATCACGGCAACGGGAGTGACGACGTCCGTCTCGCGGCGGGTGGCGGCGGGCCGGGAACAGGAATTCCTGCGCTGGACGGACGCCGGGATGGCAATGGCGGGCACGTTCCCGGGGTTCCTCGGCGGGGGATGGCTGCGCGCGGCGACCGACCCCGAGCAGTACCACGTGGTGTACCGGTTCGCGGACGAGGACACTCTCGACGCGTGGACGACGTCGCCCGCCAGGAAGGTGTGGGTGGGCAGGGGAACTGGTCTCGCGCAGGACACGGTCACGCACCGGCTGACCGGGGTGGAGGGCTGGTTCGAACCGCAGTCGACGCTCACGCACGCCGTTCGGGTCACGCCGCCACCGCCGCGGTGGAAGCAGGCGGTCACCATCTGGCTCGGTTTCTTCCCGATCTCACTTCTCATCGCGTTGTACGTCACTCCTCGGCTCTCGGCCCTGGACGTGGTGACGCGCACCGTGGTGGCGTCGGTGGTCACGACTCCGGTGATGGTCTTCGTGGTTCTGCCGTTCCTGACGGGCAGGTTGCGGCGCTGGCTGCACGGCTGATCGGGCCACGCTCTAGGCTGGGACCCACTTGTGTACGTCCGAACCGAAAGGGGCCCCGCGGTGCCTGCCATCTCCCGTGACGAGGTCGCGCACCTCGCGCGGCTGTC
>NZ_JASHKX010000056.1:0-37603 GCF_030058635.1 Rhodococcus sp. IEGM 1305 | reverse complement strand
CTGGATGAGTCAACGAATCAGACTTCGCGGGCATCTTGACATGAGGCAACAGGGAGCGCATCGCCTCCCGAGCGGCACCCGCCGCGACAGCGACGAGTGGGTTGACAGCCCCTGTGAGTGCCGCCACAATCTAAATTGACTGATGCGCCAGTTATCTATTTTCCGATCGACAGCACCACGAGATCGAGGAGAGTCCCCTATGACCACTGTGGTGGCCGAGTCCGTCACACAACTGAGCCTGTTCTCCGACCCCGCCTCGGTGGCCGTCGTCGGCGCCTCCGCCGATCCCGCGAAGTGGGGTTACTGGCTGGCGAGTGGCGCCCTGACCGGCGAGCACCGCCGCCGAGTCCATCTGGTCAACAGGAGAACCGACACCCTGCTCGAACGCCAGTGCCACCCGAGCCTGTCGGCCCTCCCCGAGGTCCCCGACCTGGTCGCTCTCTGTGTGCCTGCGCCGTTCGTCTCGGACGTGGTGGACGAGGCCCTCGCACTCGGCGTCCGCGGGTTCCTCGGCATCACCGCAGGCGTTCCCGGCGAAACCGAACTCGCGGCCCGGATCCGAAGGGCCGGAGCACGACTCGTCGGCACCAACAGTCTCGGCATCTACGACAGCGCCACCGACCTCTCGCTGGCGTGGGGACGGTTCACACCGGGGCCGCTCGCGATCATCTCGCAGAGCGGGCAGCTCGGCTCCGAACTCGCCGCGCTCGGCGCCCGGCACGGCGTGGGCGTCTCCCGGTTCGTCTCCATCGGTAACCAGTCCGACGTCACCGCCGCCGAACTGCTCGCCGATCTCGGCGGCCACGACCCGACGCGCGTGATCGCCCTGTACCTCGAAAGCTTCAGCGACGGTGAATCCCTGTTCCGGACGTTGCGCGCCCTGCGCGACACCGGACGACCGACCCTGCTGCTGACGGTCGGCGCCAGCGCCGCGAGCACGCGTCTGGCGCGCTCCCACACGGGCTCGCTCACCTCTGCCCTGGATGTCGTCGACGCCGCGTGCCGCGCAGCGGGAGTGCTCCGCGTGAGCACCCCCGACGAGTTGATCACCGTCGCCCGGGCATTCCTCTCCACCACCGTTCCCGCCGGCAACCGCGTCGCCATCGTCGGCGACAGCGGCGGGCAGTGCGCGATCGCCGCGGACGTGACGAGCGCGAGCGCCTTGACCGTTCCCGACTTCTCCCCCGCGCTCGCCGAATCCGTTGCCCTGCAACTACCGAACGGTGCGGCCAGCAACAACCCGGTGGACCTCGCCGGGGCGGGCGAGCAGGATCTGGGAAGTTACGCGAGCGTCGTCGAACATCTCCTCCGTGCCGACGAGTCGGACGCCGTGGTGCTCACCGGGTATTTCGGCTGCTACGCGCGGGACGCGCCCACTCTCGCCGAACACGAAGCGGCCGTGGCCGAACGGATCGGCCGGGCGTCCGCGGAGACCGGCAAACCCGTCGTCGTCCACACCATGGCTCCGGAATCGAGCACCGCACAGGCGTTGTGGCGGCACGGCGTCCCCGTGTTCGACACGGTCGACTCCGCGGTCCGCGCCCTGTCCGGGCTGTCCCGCCTGCAACCGCCGCAACCGTCGAATCACGTCCTCTCCTGGCCCGTTCCACGGGGCGGACTCCGGCCCGGATACTGGGCCGCGCGTGAACTCCTCACCGAACTCGGTGTCGCTTTCCCCGACGGCGGCATCGTGCACACCCGCGAGGAGGCGATCGAAGTGGCCGGCCGTCTGCGGGCCCCGTTCGTCCTCAAGGCGAGTTGGCTCGAGCACAAGAGCGAGGCGGGCGGCGTCGCGGTCGGCATCGACGGACCCGAACAACTGGCGCGCACCTTCGAGAACATGCACTCACGGCTCGGCGACGGCGACTACGTGCTCGAGGAACAGGACACCCGGGCGGGCACCGTGGAGATCCTGGTCGGCGCGCGCCGTGATCCCGACCTCGGTCCTGTGATCGTGGTGGGTGCCGGCGGCACCGAAACCGAAGTGCTCCAGGACATCTGTCTCGAATCGGCCCCCGTCGGACCTGGCGATGCCCTCGCGATGCTCGAACGCCTCCGCTGCATGCCGCTTCTCCGCGGGTGGCGGGGACGCCCCGCGGTGTCCGTCGACGGCGTGGTCGACGTGATCACGCGGGTGTCCCGGTTGATCGCGGAACGGTCCGACATCGCCGAGATCGAATTGAATCCGGTCCGCGTCGCCCCGGACGGAGCGCTCACCGTCGACGCGCTCGTCGTGGCCGCCGAACCGGCCCCAGCCCCGTGAACCCGCATCCCGAGACAGCACAGGAGAACCATGCGATGACCGAGACCCACTCCCCCGGCCTCGTCCCGAACACCGCCGACGAATTCGAAGACCGCGTCGCCGTCGTCACGGGTGGCGGCTCCGGAATCGGACGCGCCGTCGCGATGCGGTGGGCGGCCGCGGGCGGCACCGTCGTCGTCTTCGGCCGCAGGCAGAACGCGCTCGAGGACACCGTCCGGGCGGCCGAGCAGATCGGCGGGAAAGCCCGGGCCGTGGTGTGCGACGTGCGGGATTCCGACGCCGTGGACGCCGCAATCGACGGAGTGGTCGATCGCTACGGCCGCCTCGACGCGCTCGTCAACAACGCCGCAGGCAACTTCGTGGTTCCCAGCGAGGACCTCTCGCCGGGCGGGTGGAAGGCCGTCGTGGACATCGTCCTGAACGGCACGTTCTACTGCACCCGCGCGGCGGGCCGCCACATGCTGGCGACCGGTCGCGGCACCATCCTCAACACCATCGCCAGCTACGCGTGGCACGGTCATCCCGGCACCGTCCACAGTGCGGCAGCCAAGGCGGGTGTCGTCGCGATGACGCGCACGCTGGCCGTGGAATGGGGCGGACGGGGCGTCCGGATCAACTGCATCGCACCGGGACCGACCGAAACCGAGGGAGCCGGGGCGGCCCTGTGGCCCACCGAGCAGGATCGCGCCCGAGTGCTGTCGAGTGTCCCGGCTGCTCGCTTCACGACGCCGGAGGAAGTCGCCGAATCCGCGGCCTTCCTGCTCAGCGACCGCTCCGGCTACGTCACCGGCGAGGTCCTCGTCATCGACGGCGGCCAATGGCTCGGCAAGTCCGTGTACACGGATTCGCGAGCGGCGGCCCGATGACCACCACAATTCACACCACGTGGGACCGCAACTCGATCCTCGTCGGCGGGGACTGGATTCCCGTCACCGACTGCACGCAGGTGAACGACCCGGCCACCGAGTCCGTGATCGGCCGGTCGGCGTCGGCCGGTGCCGACCACGTCGATGCCGCCGTCTCGGCGGCACGTTCCGCCGGAACAGCGTGGGGTGCACGCGCTCCCGGGGATCGCGCCGACATCCTCGACGACCTGTGCACCCACCTGCGCGCGCGGAGGCAACTCCTCGTCGACACCACCGTCGCGGAAGTGGGAGCCCCGGTGACCGTGGCCAAGGAAGCGCACATCGACCTCGGTATCGAGATCCTCACATCGTATGCGCGGCTCGCCAGGGACCTTCCCTTCCGGGAACGGCTGGGCCGGACGCTGCTGTTGCGCCGCCCCGCGGGTGTCGTCGCGTGCATCACGCCGTGGAACTACCCCTTCTACCAGCTCGCGGCCAAGGTGGGAGCGGCTCTCGCGGCGGGATGCACAACCGTCGTCAAGCCGGCCGAACTCACCCCGCTGTCCACCTACCTGTTCGCCGACGCTGCACTCGATGCCGGCGTTCCGCCCGGGGTTCTGAACCTGGTTCCGGGCAGCGGTCGAACGGTGGGGGCCGCGCTGGCCGCGCATCCCGGGGTCGATGTGGTGTCCTTCACCGGCTCCACCGCCGTCGGCAGGGGCGTCGCGCACGCCGCCGCCGAATCCCTGAAACGCGCGTGCCTCGAACTCGGCGGCAAGTCGGCCTCCGTGGTGCTCGGCGATGCCCCACTGCCGGCGGCGGTCACCGCGACCGTCGACGCCGCCATGCTCAACTCGGGTCAGACGTGCAGCGCGTGGACTCGTCTGCTCGTGCCGCGCACACGGTACGAGGAGGCGGTCGAACTCGCCGCCGTTCACGCCGGCACGTTGCGGGTGGGTGATCCCCGGGATCGCGCGACGCAACTCGGCCCGGTGATCTCGGCTGCGCAGCGACGATCGATCGCGGAGGCGGTCGACGCGGCGGTCGCCGGCGGGGCCCGTCTGGCAGCGGGAGGTTCCGGTGTGCCCGCAGGCCTCGAAACGGGCCACTACCTGCGGCCGACCGTGCTCGCCGACGTCGGACCGCACGACCCGATCGTGCGCAACGAGATCTTCGGGCCGGTGCTGGTCGTCCTCCCGCACGACGGCGACGAGGACGCGATCCGGCTCGCCAACGACAGCGACTACGGGCTCGGCGGCGCCGTGTGGTCGGCCGACCCGGAACGGGCCCTGAGCGTCGCGGCCCGGATGGACACCGGTCAGGTCGACATCAACGGCGCCCCGTTCAACCCCGAGGCCCCGTTCGGCGGCTGGAAGTCCTCCGGCCTGGGCCGGGAGCTCGGCCGGTTCGGCGTCGAGGAGTTCACCGAGCTGACGGCGGTGCAGCGCTGACCCGACGCACCCCACACCCCAGTCCCACACAGACACAACCGTATTCGAAGCGAAGGAACCGCGATATGACCACCACCAACATCCCCGCCTGGCCCCTGACCGACGAGCAGAAGCAGATCATCGAGCTGTGCCGGGACTTCGCGCAGAAGGAGATCCGGCCCCGCGGCCGGGAGGTCGACGAGGCGGATGTCGTGACGCCCGTCGACATCTTCGCCAAGGCCGCCGCGGTCGGCATCACCGACTTCATGATCCCCGAGGAGTTCGGCGGAGGCGGCATGGGCGACGTCTTCACCCAGTGCCTGGTGCAGGAGGAACTGTGCTGGGGTGACCCCGGCATCGGAAACCTCGTGTGCTCCAACGGCTTCTTCTCCGATCCGATCATGGTGCTCGGCACCGAGGAGCAGAAGAAGCAGTGGCTCGGCCCCCTCACCGGTCCGAACGCCCCGATGACCTCGCTGGCCACCACCGAACCGGGATCCGGCTCGGATGCGGCGTCGATCGTCACCACGGCCGAGCGCGTCGACGGCGGCTACCGGCTGGGCGGGCAGAAGTCGTGGATCTCCAACGCCGGCGCCGCCCAGTTCTACGTCGTGTTCGCCAAGACCGACCGCACGCAGCGGTCCGGTGGCGTCTCCGCATTCCTCCTCGAAAAGGGCGCCGAGGGAATGACCTTCGGTGAGCCGATGAAGAAGATGGGACAGCGCGCCATCGTGTGCCGGGAGATCTTCTTCGACAACGTGTTCGTCCCCGAGGAGAATCGTCTCGGCGAGGAAGGACAGGGTTTCTACGGTCTGATGGGCACATTCGACATCTCCCGGGTCGTGCTCGGGGCGGCCGCCGTCGGCGCCGCCCGGGCCGCCTACGAGTACGCCCTCGACTACGCCAAGACACGGAAGCAGTTCGGGGTGCCGATCATCGAGCATCAGGCCGTCGCGTTCCGGTTGGCAGACATGGCGACGCGGATCGAATCCGCCCGGCTGCTCGTCCATCACGCCGCCCGCATCATCGACAGCGGCGGCAACGCCCGGGGCATCGCCGCCATGGCGAAACTGACCGCGTCCGAAACCGCCATGTTCGTCACGCACGCCGCGGTACAGACGCTCGGCGGTTGGGGCTATTCCCGCGAGTACCCCGTCGAGCAGTGGATGCGCGACGTGAAACTGGAGGAGATCGAGGAAGGCACGTCCGACATCATGAAGCTCGTCATTTCCCGGAACCTGGACTGAGCCGCGCGGGTGCGGGACGCGGAGACGCCTTCGCCCCGCACCCGCCCGGGTACCCGCGCACCATCCGCACACGAACACTGCACAGCCCATGGGAGGGCATCGATGACAAGCCAGAACGGCGGCCAGGCACTCGTCGCGGCTCTCGCCGCACACGGAGTCGACACGGTCTTCGGAATTCCGGGCACCCACAACCTCGCCGTCTACGCCGCCTTGGCCGACTCGCCGATCCGCTCCGTCCTGACCCGGCACGAGCAGGGAGCCGGCTACGCCGCCGACGGATATGCCCGCGTGACGGGCAAACCCGGCGTGTGCCTGACCACCACCGGCCCCGCCATCCTCAATGCCGCTGCCGCAGCGGCGCAGGCGTGGTCGGATTCGGTCCCGGTTCTCTTCATCTCACCGGCCCTGCCACTCACCCACCCGGGGAGGGGAAACGGCTACCTCCACGAGGTGAAGAATCAGCAGGCCGCGCTCGAGGCGATCGTGTCCTACAGCCACCGGGTCACCAGTGTCGCCGAGATCCCCCGCGCAATCACCTACGCCTTCGCCGCCATGAGCTCCGGCAGACCGCGACCGGTGCACATCGAGATCCCCGTCGACATCCTCGACGCGGAAGCCGACGTCCGGATCGTGGCACCGGTCCAGTCCGCTCCGCTCGCCGCTCCCCAGCACGCGGTGACCGACGCGGCACAGCGTCTCGCCGCCGCACAGTCTCCCGTGCTGGTCGTGGGCGGCGGGGCCCGCTCGGCGGCGCCGCAGGTCCGCGCCCTCGCCGAACGTCTGTCCGCTCCCGTGGTCACGACGACCAACGGGAAGGGAGTCCTCGACGAGGACCACCCACTGTCGGTGGGCGCCGGCGTTCACCATCCGTCGGTCCGCGCCGTGCTCGAGGCCGCCGACTGCGTTCTCGCGATCGGGACGGAGTTCGCACCCTCCGATTTCTGGTACGGCCCGGTCGAACTGGACCACAAGCTGATTCGCATCGACGTCGACCCGACGTCGATGACCACGAACGCCGATCCCGCCATCCGCCTGCTGGGCGATGCCGGGACCACGGTGTCGCAACTGCTCGACGTCACGAAGATGCGGAAGGATCCCGGCGCCTGCGAGCGGGCCGCGTCGCTCCGACGGGGACTGCGTGCCGATGCCGCCGCCGAGGGCGCTCCGTGGCTGGACATGATGACCGCCATCGCACCGGTCGTCGACGAATCCACGGTGATCGCCGGGGACAGCACGATGGCCTGCTATTACGGTGCGCTGTCGAACCTCACCGTGCACCGCCCCGGCGGATTCCTGTACCCGACGGGACAGGGGACGCTGGGATACGGTCTGCCCGCGGCGATCGGCGCGTCCGTCGCCGACCCGGACGCGCGGGTCCTGGCGATCCTCGGCGACGGCGGGGTGATGTTCACCCTTCCCGAGCTCGCGACCGCGGCGCAGCTTCGATTGCCGCTGCCCATCGTCGTCGTCGACAACGGCGGTTACGGCGAGATCCGCAACGAGATGGCGGACCGCGGCGACACCGTCCACTCGGTAGCCCTCGGCGGCATCGACTTCCCCGCCGTGGCGCGGGCGATGGGATGTCACGGACGAGCCGTCGAGTCCCCCGCGGCGCTGACGGACGCGATCGCGGCGGCGTTCGACGCGGATCGCCCGACCCTCCTGCACATCCGTGAGAACAGCAGGGCAACGCAGCAGGGGTGACGGCTACGCTGGTTCGGCCGAACTCTCGACTACGGTCTCTGTAGACGAGACGTCACATCCTAGGAGTTGAGAGCGCGATGCCACGCCCCAGCGTTGAAGCGGAACGTCGAGAACAGATCCTTCAAGCGACGTGTGAAGCCATCGCCGAGCTCGGCTTCCGCGCCGTCCGGATCGCCGACGTCGCGACACGGGCCGGGGTGAGCAACGGGACGATCCACTACTACTTCGATTCCAAGGATGCGCTGCTGCATGCGGCGTTCCAGTTCAACTTCGAGCACTCGCTGGAACGACGGCGATGGATCATGGAGAAGAGCGACGTCCCGCTCGTGCGGCTCCACCGGCTCGTGGAGTCGTACCTGCCCGCCGGGCCGGAGACGATCACGGCCTGGCGGGTGTGGGTGGAGCTGTGGGCGTCCGCGCTCGGCAACGTCGAACTCCAGGAGCTCAACGACACCGTGTACGGAGAGTGGCGCGGGGTGGTCCGGGAGACCGTCGAGGCCGGTGTCGAGCAGGGCGCTCTGCGGGTGAAGGATCCCGGGGCCGCCACCGACATGCTCCTCGGCCTTCTCGACGGCCTCGCGATCCAGGTGCTCACCGGTTCCACCCTGATGACTCCGACGCGGATGCGGGCGGTGTGCGACGACTTCATCGACGCCATCACCGTCGACAAGCACCGGGTCGCGTCGACCGCCCGCAAACGCACCGCCAAGTAACCGTCAGAGCGCCGATGCGACGGTGAGCCCTTCCAGCACAGCTTCTTCCACGGTGCGCGGCGACAGGCAGTCACCGACGGCATGGATCCGCTCCCGCGGGAACCCGTCGACCTCCAGCAGATCGGTGACCGACGCATGTCCCTGGGCGAGAACGACTGCGCTGACGCCGTCGACCAGCACGGGCCGTTCGGTGAGCGTGTGCTGCAGATAGGCCGTGTCGTCGTCCGCGCCGCGCAAGCGGACGTTGGGAAGGATCTCGACCTTCGCCTCCACCGCCGCGGCCACCATCGCGTTCCGCACGTACTGCTGGAGGTGTTCGCCCGCAGCGTATCCGGTGACCGCGAGCGTGACGCGGTGGCCGAGCCGGGCGAGGTGGTTCGCGACACCCAGCCCGATCCAGTCGCCGCGCCAATCGGCGACGAGGACCCTGCCGGCGGGGAGTGTGCGCCCGCGGATCACGTCCCACGCCTCCACCAGATGAGGCTCGTCGAGCGTCTCGATCCCGGGGCGGAACGGCCTCGCACCGGTCGCGACGATCAGCTCGTCGGGTTGTTCCGACCTGACCAGTCCGGGGTCGACCGTCGTCCCGGTCACGAACCGCACACCCGCCCGGCGTGCCTCCCCCTCCAGGTTGGTGACGGCGCCGCCGAACTCGCTCCTGCCCGGCAGCAGTTCGGCCAGCAGCACCTGGCCTCCCACCCGGGGCGCCGCCTCGTACAGGGTCACCCGGTGCCCACGCTCCGCGGCCACCGCGGCCGCTTTCAGCCCACCCGGTCCGCCGCCGATCACCATGACGCTCTTCGGCCGGCGTGTGATCTGCAGAGTTCCGAAACGCACTTCGCGGCCGGTCTCCGGATGCTGGATGCACGAGATCGCGCACCCTCGCTGGAAATGCCCCATGCACGCCTGATTGCAGCCGATGCACGCGCGAATCGAATCGACCTCGCTGCGTTCGGCTTTCGCGGGCATCGCGGGGTCGCAGATGAGGGCGCGGGTCATCGCACACGCGTCGGCCTGCCCCCGCGCGATCACCGTGTCTCCCTCGTGCGGTTGATTGATCCTTCCCGCCACGATCACCGGAACCCGGACCACCGATTTGACGGCCGCGGCCAGCGGAGCGGTGTAGGCGGCGGACTCGGTCATCGGGGCGGCGATGTGCACCGCGCCCGACAGACTCGACGAACTCCCGGCGCACACACTGACGTAATCGAACAGTCCGTCCGCGTCCAGCGACGCGCACACCGCCTGCGATTCGTCCGGCCGCAGTCCGTCGTTGCCCATCTCGTCGCCGGAAATCCTCATCCCGACCACGAAGTCGCGGCCGACCGCCGCACGGACGGCCGCGAGTGCGGCGCGGAGGAATCGCTGGCGATTCTCCGACGACCCGCCGTACTCGTCCGTGCGGAGGTTGGTGCGGGGGTTGAGGAACTGTGCCGGTAGATAGCCGTGGCTCGCGACGATCTCGACGCCGTCGAGTCCGGCGCGCTGCAGTCTCCGTGCAGCGTCGCCGTACCCCCGCACGACCGCGTCGATCTCGCCCGCCGTCATCGCTCTCGGCATCATGTGGAAGCGTTCGCTCGGCACGGCGGACGGTGCCAGCGCGACGGGAGTGGACCCGTCCTGCGACTCCAGGATCTCCCGGCCGGGATGGAAGATCTGCCCGACGACGACACACTCGTGGCGGTGACAGACGTCGGCGATGCGCCGGTACCCCGGGATGCAGTCGTCGTCCGTCGCCATCAGCACGTGGGACGTGTAGCGGGCGGTCTCGTGAACGCCTGCGACCTGGACCACGATCATGCCGACACCACCGGCGGCGCGGGCTTCGTGGTAGGCGACCAGTTCGTCGGTCACCTTCCCCTGCTGCACGAGAACGGTGTCGTGCCCGGAAGACACGATGCGGTTCGCGAGCGTCACGTTCCCGATGCGAAGCGGGGAGAACAGGTGGGGAAAGAGCTGTGACGTCATATCTTTCACCTTTCGACGCCCGCGGCGACGCGCGGCCGGCGGTCGTAGCCGCCGAGTCCGAGCGGCTGCACGAACGTCTTGGTCAACACGGCGTGGAGCGTGCCGGCGACGAGGAACGCCGGAATCGAGGCGGTGGTGTACGGAAAGAGCGAGGACGGAATGTAGGTGACCGGATTGAGCAGCAGAGCGTACGTCGCCGCGCCCGCAGCCACGGAGGCGAACGCGAAGGCGTTCACACCACCCCAGTACCCGTAGCAGGAGCGCGCACTGGGCAGGTACAGGTCGCGAATCCGCAGGACACCCCGGCGCAACAGGAAGAAGTCGACTATCTGCACGGCGCACAGCGGCGCCACGAGAATCGCACCCCAGGACAGGAATCGACCGTAGTTGTCGTAGACGGCCGAGGGGAAGAAGACGAGGATCGCAGCGGGTCCGAGGATGAATGCCACCAGCACCGGCCAGGGCGTGCCGCGGAGCAGCTTCCCGCCACCGCCCTTGAGCGCCACCATGGAGGCGTACCCCTGGGAGAGGATGGCGGTGACGTTGGCGAAACCGATGACGATCAGGGCCAGGACGCCCAGCACGACTCCGGCGAGCGGGATCATCCACTCCGTCGGATCTTCGAGGTTCAGCGCCAGCGCCGCGAAGACACCGACGACCGCCGCGGCCACGGACGCGGCGAAGAGTCCGAGCCAGTTCGGCCAGAACGCCGCACGCGGACCCCGGGTGAGCCGCGCCAGGTTTCCGACGTTCGGCCACCACGCGAACCCGCCGGCGATGTTCAGTTCGATCGCGACCATGAAACTGGTGTGTGGGTCGCTCTCCGGGTCGAGCGGGGGCAGACTGGCCAACTCGGACCAGGATCGCTTGGTGAACACCATGACGAGAATCCCGACGATGATGAGGACGAGGACGGGTGCGATCACCCGGCACACGGACTCGACCGAGACCGGTCCCCGGGCGAGGACGAGCCAGGACAGGACCACCGCCACCAGCCCCAACAGGCTCACTGCCGCGCCGGTCTGGGAGATCTCGACCCCGAAGACGTTGTCGATGACGTTCACCAGGCCGTGCCCGAACATGATGGCCAGAACGGCCGACCACGCCGCCGCGAAGAGCGTGGACATCACGACCATCACGATTCGGGCGCCGTTGCTGCCGAATACGCTGCGCAGTCCGACGAATTGCTCGATGCCGTACTTCGCCGACGGCAGGCAGGGCGCGAGCGAGACGAGGAAGACGCTGATCGCGTAGCCGATGACGATGCTCGCGATCGCCTGTACCGCGCCGACGTAGTACGCGACGGCGGCGCCCTGCAGAAACGCCCAGGTCGCCACGGCCAAGCCGATGTTGACCGCCGAGTAGTCCCAGAAGCCCCAGATCCGCTCCGCCGGCAACAACGGCAGTTCGTTCATCGTGGCGTCCGTGCCGTCGCCGGTCCCGCCTGTACTTCCCAGTTCCGTGGTGCGGTCCTGCCGCTGCCCGTCCAGCATCAGTACGCCCACCAGAGCATGACGGTGATCGTGGCGACGATCCCGGCGATCGCCGCCGCGACGTCCCGCCACGGAAGGTCGGGCAGGATCATCCCGCCTCCGCCGGGGGATTCCAGGAGGAGCAGTCGCCTCTCGAGTTCCTGTTCGAATGCGTCGTCCACGCGATCCCCATTTCTGATTGGCGGGCCAGTTATCAATAGTCTGTGGCACGGGTCACAGCGTGTCAACCCTCGAATCCTCCCGCAAGAAACCAGAATTGAGTATTGACTGGCGAGCCAATCAAGAACAGGATGCTGGTCATGACGAACACGAAGGATCACCCGACTGCCCTACCGGCCCACGTTCGGACCGTCGTGGTCGGCGCGGGGTACGCAGGCCTGTCCGCCGCACTCTCGCTGCACGACGACGGCATCGACACCGTGGTCCTCGAGGGTTCCGGCCGAGTCGGCGGGAGGGTGTGCTCCGAACGGCGAAGGGACGGTGTCGTCGTCGACCACGGCGGGCAATGGGTCGGCCCCACCCAGAAACACCTGCTCGCCCTCGCCGAACGCTTCGACCGCCCGACCTTCCCCACGTACAACACGGGCGAGCACATCGAGCTGTGGCCCGACGGTGCACAGCGGCGCTACACCGGCGCCGGTCCCGACGACGGCCCCGGCATGGACGAATACCTGGCTGCCGCCGACCGCATCGACGAACTCGCGAGGACCATCGACCTCGACGACCCCACGGCCACTCCGGACATCGAGAAGTGGGACAGCGAGACCGTCCACTCCTACTTCGAGCGGACCGTCGCGAACGAAGACGCCCGTCGGCGACTCGCGCTCGCCGTCGAGGGGGTGTGGTCGATCGAGCCGCGCGATCTGTCGCTGTTCCATCTGCTGTTCTACGTCGCATCGGCCGGCGGATTCGACCAGCTGATGGAAACCGAGGGCTGCGCGCAGGAGCGCCGATTCCGGGACGGAGCACAGTCGACGGCGCTGGCTGTCGCAGAGTATCTCGGCGACCGGGTCCACGTGAATACGGCGGTGCGTCACGTCGAGCACACCACCGACGGCGTGCGGATCGAGACCACCCGGGGAACGATTCTCGCCGACACCGTCGTCATGGCACTGCCGCCGTCGGCCACCCAGCGAGTCACGTTCACTCCCCCGCTGCCGGTCTCGCGCACCCGATGGGTCGAACGCAGCCCGATGGGCGACGTAGCCAAGGTGCACGCCGTCTTCGACACCCCGTTCTGGCGTGCCGACGGACTGTCCGGCCAGGCCACGATCTACGGCGACCGCGCCGTCGGAGTCGTGTTCGACAACTCCCCCGAAGATGCCGGACACGGTGTGCTCGTGTGCTTTGTCTACGGCGACCGCCAGCGGTCCTGGTCGGCGCTCTCCGACGACGACCGCCGGGCCGCGATCATCGACACTCTCGTCGAACTCTTCGGCGACCGCGCCGCGTCACCGGTCGACTACACCGAGAAGATCTGGCCGCAGGACCAGTGGGCGCGAGGCGGATATGCGGCGAGCCCCACCCCCGGAACGTGGTTCGCACACGGGCACGACGGCTGGCGCGCTCCCGCGGACCGCATCCACTGGGCGGGCTCGGAGACCGCGAGCATCTGGAACGGCTACATCGACGGCGCAATCTCCTCCGGCGCGCGTGCTGCCGAGGAGATCCGGAAGCAACTGCCCCACTGAACCAACGGGACGCTCGTTCGATCTGACGCAACGAGCGTCCCGTTCGTGCGGAGGGCGGAGCAGCGGCGGGGAGCCGCGAGGACGCTCAGGGGACGAAGAAGTACCCCAGCCCCGGAACGATCGTCGCCGAGGATTCGCCGAGGACGGTCGCCGTCACGTGCCCCGACCCTGTGGGCACGTCGACTACCGGTTCTCTGCCGGGCACTCCGAAACTGCCCGACGGAACGGTCACCGTTCCGGTCGCCCCCGTGCTGAGATTGAGCCACCGCACCGTGGTGGCGGAGGTGTACGTCGTGCAGTTCGCTCCCGGGGTGAACGCCGGGCACATGCTCGTCGCCGACAGCCGCGCGATCCCCGGTCCCGGACTCGCGCCGGTGGAGGCGGCAAGCGACACCGTCGCGAAGGGAAACGGGTCACCGATGACCCCGGTGAACGGGACCTGGAACGCCGTCGTGGTCACCGACACCGGATCCGGTACGGCGGCGGCGATGCCGGCGGACGCGGTGGTCAGCGCCACCGCTGCGGCGCAGGTGCCGACGATCGTGCCGAGACGTCTGTTCCTCGTTGCCATGGTCAACCCTTCGTCACGTCGTGGAATCATGTTCCGGCTCTTCGACTGTATCGATCGACCACGTCGCACGTGCGCACTCTGGGGTACCGGCGCGGCGAACCTTATGATGTAGCGAACCGCGACCGATCAGCGAAGGAGCCGCGTATGTGCTCGCCCCGCATCATGACTCACGTCTACGGAACCATCGAGAAGCGCGGCGCCCCGATGAGTCGACGGTCGTTGTTCGGAGCGGTGGGCGCGGCAGCACTGGCGGCAGCGGTCGCACCGGCGACGGCATCGGCTGCCCCGACATCGGAGGCGTCGGTCGTCGATCTCACCCATGTGCTCACTCCCAGCTTTCCCGTGTGGCCCGGCGCCCAGCAGTTCGCGATGCGGACGGTGGCGCGGATCGGCAACGCTCCGATTCTGCTCGGCTCCGTCGCAATCGGCGCTCCCAGTGCGTTCTACAAGAACGAACTCCGCTACGACGAGCACACCGGCACGCACGTCGACGCGCCGGCGCATGCAAGCGTGGACGGCCTCACCGTCGAGCAGATTCCGCCCCGCGACCTGGTGGTTCCCCTCGCCGTCGTGGACATATCGGTGCGGGCCCGAGCCGACAACGACACGCTGCTCACCCGGCAGGACCTCCTCGACTGGGAGTCCGATCACGGCCCGCTTCCCGACCGTTGCATGGTGGCGATGAACTCGGGATGGGACGGCCGCGCCGCTCAGCCCGCGACGTTCACCAACCAGGACAACACGGGTGTGCAGCACACACCCGGATTCGACCCGGACGCCGTCGAGTTCCTCGTCCGGGAACGCGACATCGTCGCGTTGGGATCGGACACCCTCAGTGTCGACGCGGGCCGTAGCACCACATACGGAGCACATCTCGCGGCGCTCGGCGCCGGGAAGTACGCGGTGGAAGCTCTCGCGAATCTGTCGCAGGTTCCACCGTCCGGCGCAACCGTCATGGTCGGCGCCCCCACCCACGCAGGAGGATCCGGCGGCCCCTGCCGGACCCTCGCGTGGTTCTGACGTGTGAAGGTCAGCCCTGCGGGGTGACCCGGAGAACCTGGTCGGTGGAACCGTTGTCCGTGGTGACGAGCAGCGAACCGTCGGCGGTCGGGGTGACCGACCGGAGGCGACCGTACTGGTTCTGCAGGCCGAACGTCTGCGCCGTCACCGACTGCCCGTCCGCGGCGAGACGCAGGAAGATCAGTTGTTTCGTCTTGAGGCCGCCCATGACGAGTGCGCCGTCCCACGGTCCCCAGCCGGGGCCGGTCACGAAGGCGGCACTTCCGGTTGCGAGGGTCGTGCTGCCCGAACTCCACGCCGCGGCAACGGCTCCCGGGACGCGCGACGGATCCGTCATCGGCACGGATTCGTCGTAGATGCCGGGGATCCGATCGGGCTTGTAGCCGTAGTTCCCTCCCGCGACCAGGAGGTTCACCTCGTCGTCGCGGGTCGTTCCCTGATCCACGGCGTAGATGCGGCCCGTACCGGGCTGTTGCGCGAGACCCTGCGCGTTCCGGTGCCCCAGGGTGTAGACGGGGCTCGCCGGGTCCGGATTTCCGGCGGCGGGGGTGCCGTCGGTGTTGATGTGGAGAGTCTTGCCGCCCAGCGAGTTCGGATCCTGCGACACGGTCGGCTGCGCCGTGTCGCCGGTGCCGACGAACAGGGTGCCGTCGGCGGCCGTCAGTATCCGGCAACCGCCGTGACGTCCCTCGTTGACAGGGATTCCGGTCAGGATTGCGGCACCGCGGGTCAGGGTCGTCCAGCCGGCGTCGACGGTCCACGACTGGATCCGGATGTCGGTGACGCCACCGCCCTGGAATCCCTGGCACGTGTACAGGGTGCGCGTGTGCGTGAAATTGCTCGCGAGTGCAATACCCATCAACCCGGTCTCGGACTGCGCGTACAGGTCCGAGAGATCGGCGGTGACCGGGCCGGTGCTTCCGTCCGCACGCCGGACGAAGAACCCGCCCGACCGCTGACCGGTGAGGACCGCGCCGTCCGGGGCCTGCACCGCGTCCCACGGATGGTCGAGCCCGTCGAGAATCGGAGTGACCGTCAGCGCCGGAAGCGTGTCCTCCGTGGGAATTCCCGGGCCGTCGCTACCCGAACCGAGGCTTCCCGTGTCGAATGGGAAGGGCAGCGGCTGAGCGGAGGACTGTGCGGCGGGGAAGCCGATCACGGACGCGGTGGCGAGAGCGAGGACAGCGAGCTTCGAAGGACGCACAAGTTCTCCTCGGGTCGATTGCGCACTACGCGGTCACTATAAGCGCGATCGTGCCCGAAGTTGATCTTGTCGGTCAGTTCCGCGCGGCGCACACCAGCGCGAAGCGGTCGTCGGGATCGGTCCAGGTGCGGTCGACGTCGAATCCCGCCTCCGCCAACTCCCGTCGGATCCCGTCGAGGGTGAACTTGGCCGAGATCTCCGTCCGCAGCTGCTCACCCGCGGTGAACTCCACGTCCAGATCCAGCTCCTCCACGCGGATCGACATCGCACGCTCGGCCTCGAGCCGCATCTCGATCCACTCGTTGTCGGCGTCCCACAGCGCGACGTGCCGGAACTCGTCCACCGGGAAGTCGGCGTCGAGCTGCGTGTTGAGTACCTGCAGGACGTTGCGGTTGAACTGGGCTGTCACCCCGGCGGCGTCGTCGTATGCGGGGACGAGGACGGCGGGATCGATCACCAGTCCGACACCGAGGAGGAGGTGCTCCCCCGGTTCGAGGACGTCAGCGATTCCGGAGAGGAACTCCGCACGCTCGGCCGGAACCATGTTTCCGAGGGTCCCACCGAGGAACGCGATCGTGCGGCGCCCACCGCGTGGAAGGTGGTGCAGCGACTCGGTGAAGTCGCTGACGACACCGCGCACGGTCAGATTCGGGAACTCCACGCCGATCTGCTCCGCCGCACCCTCGAGCGCGGACACCGACACGTCCTGCGGCACGTACGTATGGAGACTTCCGTGCCGCGTACCGGCGCCCAGCAGGAGCCGTGTCTTCTCCGAAGACCCGGATCCGAGTTCCACGAGAATCTCCGGCGCCGCGACCTCGGCGATCTCCCCCGAATATCGTCTGAGCAGTTCCCGTTCCGTACGCGTCGGGAAGTATTCGGGCAACGCGGTGATCTGCTCGAACAGCTCGCTCCCGCAGGCGTCGTAGAAGTATTTGGGAGGCAGCCATTTCGGGTTCGACGTGAGCCCGACGGTGGCGTCCTTGCGCAGAGCGGCCTTGAGCTGCTCGGGCTGCAGGTACACCTCGAGGGTCGGTGTGGTGGTCATCGTGCTCCCATCTCGAGCGGGGTGACGAGCAGGTGTCCGGGGCGTGCGCTGACGAAGTGACGGTCCGGAATCGATTGCCATGCGGGGTTGTCGTCGTAGGGTTCGGACATCACGATGGCCCGCTCGTCGTCGACGAGCGCCGACAGCGAGTGATGCCAGGTGGTGGCCCACAGTTCGCTGCCGTTGCCGAGCAGCAGATTCAATCGCGAGTTCGGGGCAGCGGCGACGACGTCCTGTACGAGCGCACTCATCGCCTTCTCGGGGTCCTGCTCGCCGAGCGCCCGACGTAGGAGCAGCCACAACGCGGCCGAGTCGGTCGGTGCCTCGAGTTGCAGCAGATCGTTCACGGGGAGTTCCGCGGCGAGCGCGCCGAGCGACTCCGGCCACCCGCGCACCACCCCGTTGTGACTGAAGGCCCAGGTCTCGTCGGAGAACGGTGCACAGGCCGTGTGTTGCACCGGCATCCCGACCGTCGCCGACCGTGCGGCGGCCACCACGGCGCGGGAGCGGATGTTCGGCAACGTCTCTCGCACGACGGGGTCGGACCAGAGCGGCTGGGCACTGCGGTAGCGGGAGAAACCGTCCGATCCCCACCAGCCCACACCGAATCCGTCGGCGTTGACGGTCCCGCCACCTCTCATGTCGCGTGGCGCGTAGGACTGGCGCAGGAGCGAGTTCTCGCCACGACTCAAGAGGTCGCCCACCGACTGCTCCGGTCCCAGATAGCCCAGGTGTCGGCACATCTCAGCGGTCGTCCCCCGGAAGGTCCCGAGCACAGCGGAATCCGGAGAAGATCTGCCTCCGGATCGGGTGGTCCCAGTTGCGGAACGTCCCACGGCACGCCACCGGATCGGTGCCGAACGAACCGCCGCGCAGCATGCGGTAGTCGCCGCCGTAGAACACCTCCGAGTACTCGCGGTACGGGAACGCCGAGAACCCGGGGTAGGGCTCGAACGGCGACGACGTCCACTCCCACACGTCGCCGATCAGCTGATGGACGCCGAGCGGGGATGCCCCCGACGGATATGCCCCGACCACCGCGGGACCGAGGTGACGTTGCCCGAGGTTGGCGAGCGAGGAGTCGGGTTCGGCGTCGCCCCAGGGGAATCGGCGCGACCGGCCGGTGAACGGGTCCCACCGCGCGGCCTTCTCCCATTCGGCTTCGGTCGGAAGTCTCTTGCCGTCCCAGCGTGCGAAGGCCTCGGCCTCGAAGAAGCAGACGTGCACGACCGGTTCCTGGAGATGGATCGGCTCGGTCACCCCGAACCTCCGTCGCCACCAGGTTCCGCAACCGTCGTTCTCCCAGAACTGGGGAGAATCCAATCCGGCTTCGAGGCGGTGCGCCCATCCCCGCTCACTCCACAACTCGGGCCGCGCGTACCCTCCGTCGTCCATGAACTCGAGGTAGCGGCCGTTGGTGACGGGGACGGCGTCGATCACGAACGCCGGAACGTGCACGCGGTGCGCGGACCTCTCGTTGTCGAGCGCCCACGGATCGTCCGACGTTCCCATCGTGAATTCGCCGGAGGGAATGACCACTTCGTCCTCGTCCATCGCCCCGCCGACACGCGGCGCGCTCTCCGCGGTCAGCACAGCTGGGCCGGTGCGCAGTTGATGGGTGGCGAGCATCGTTTCGGCATGCTGCTGCTCGTGCTGCGCGATCATGCCGAACGCGAATCCGTTCTCCTCGAGCGGCCGGCCCCGGAACGTGCTGCGGTCGAGAACATCCCACGACTTGTCTCGAACGGTGCGTACGTATTCCCTGGCCTCGTCCGGGTTCAGCAGCGGCAGGGACGGCCGGGAGTTCCTCGAATGTTTGAATGCGTCGTACAACTCGTCGATGTCGCGGCGGACCGGTTCCCGTCCTCCGACGTCCCGCACGAGCCACAACTCTTCCTGATTGCCGATGTGCGCGAGATCCCACACGAGCGGGCTCATCAACGGGGAATGCTGTGCAACGAGGTCCTCCCCGTCCACACAGTCCGTCAACCCCGCGGTGCGCTCCCGCGCCCGTGTCAACACGGTCTCGATCTTCTCGCGGGTACCCATCAGCGTTCCTCGCTCGGTGCCTGACCCCGGCAACATCGTTCGGCGGCGGCATCGAGCAGTCTGACGAATTCGGGGTCGGGCGAGTAGGCCGCCGCCAGCGACAGCAGAGCTGTTGCCGCAGCGCGCAGTTCGAGGTCGGCCAGGCCGAACTCGGCCGCGTCCCGCCAGCGTTCAGCGGTGGGCAGCGCCGCGTCGAGCGCCTCGGCCATGGCACCCGGACCCGACAGCAGCGCGTCGATCGCCGCGATGGGAACCCGCCACTGGTCACCCGGTTGCGCGTCGAGGTAGCGCACCTCGAGATGACCGGCCGCGCGCACGGGCGGAAACAGGGTGGTGAGGTGATAGTCGAGGTCGGCGGGCGTCGGGCGACCGATCACGTCGTCCAGTGCGCCCTCGACCCAGTCCGCGAAAGTTGCACCGTCGGGCGCTGTCCAATCCGTTCCGTCGTTGCGGATGCACAGCAACGGCACGTCCAGTACCCACCCTGCATAGTCCGCGATGTGCGGAGTTCCGGTGGTGCGCGGCGAATCGAGTTCGAGCCACGTTCGCATCCGCTGCGACGCCCATTGCCCATCGGGCACCCCGTAGAGCCGCGGCGAACACGCGAAGGCCGCGATCAATGCGGGACCGATGGCATGGAGCAGATGCCACCGCTTCTCCACCGCAACCGGATCGGCCCCGGCGTCCACGCTGATCTGCGTTGCGGCGGTGTTGCACATCATCAGTTTCCCGAAGGGCCCGATGCCGGTGAAGCGGGATTCCATGGCGCAGTACCGCGGCGATTGGAGGAGACGTTGAGCGGGCCGGCGAGTGTCCGCGGCCTCGGACGACATGAGGATCGATCGGGAAGACAGCAGGTCCGCGAGAACCGCCTGATCGGCGACGAGATAGTCGCACAATTCGCGTGCGGAGTAATAGGGGGCGCTGGACAGTTCGATCTGTCCGCCGGGTTCGACCGTGACGGCGCTGCCGCCGGGAAGGAGCTGAGCAGGAGAAGAGGGATCGATGGTTCTGGGAGTGTGCGGCCCGAGAGCTTCGGCGAGAGCGGCGAGGTCGGGGCGCACGTATTCCGGCAGTTGCGCGGTCAGCCACTCCAATTCCGCGCCGATCAGCTGCGGTGGCCCCAGTTTGAAGCACACACCACCCAGGTACGCCTCCGCCGCCGGCCGCGACGTGAAACACGTTGCCTCGACGGACTGAACTGCAGTAGCCATTCGACCCTCCCCTTCGGGCGCCGCCTGAACGTCGTTATCGACATTAGAGCGCCTCGGCCGTCGATGCACGCCCCAACGGCATACTTTTCGAGGAACCTGCACGGGTACGTTCGAGTCCAGTCACCGCGAAAGGGAGGTATCGGACATGCTCGACCTCGAGCAGGCGCGACGGGACACCCCGGGCTGCCTCGACAAGGTGTTCCTCGACAGCGCAGGCTCCTCGCTTCCGCCGACCCCGGTCCTGGACGCCGTGTTCGCGCACCTGCGCCGGGAGGCCGACGTGGGTGGCTACGTCGCGGCCGCCGAACGGGCCGACGACCTCGCGGCCGTGAAGTCGTCCCTGGGCCGGCTGATCGGGGCGAGCGCCGACAGCATCGCCCTGGTGGACAGCGCCACCACCGCCTGGAACGACTTCTTCCACGCCGTTCCGCTCGGGGCCGGGGACCGTGTGCTGATCTCGGAGGTCGAGTACGCCAGCAACGCCATCGCCGTCCTGCAGCGGGCGCGATCCGTGGGCGCGACGGTCGACGTGATCCCCAGCGACCCCGCAGGCCAGATCGACGTCGCCGCCCTCGAAACGCTGCTCGACGACCGGGTCCGTCTCGTGTCCCTCGTGCACGTGCCCACCAACGGCGGCCTGGTCAATCCCGTCCGTGAAGTGACGGAGCTGGCACACGCGCACGGCGCGCTGGTGCTGCTCGACGCGTGTCAGTCCGTCGGTCAGATCGCCCTCGACGTCAGCGAGCTGGGCGTCGACGCACTCTCGGCCACGGGCCGCAAATGGCTTCGTGCACCGCGGGGCACCGGCTTCCTGTACGTCCGGCCGGAACTGGCCGCGACCCTCGAGCCGGCCGCCCTCGACCTGCACAGCGCGGAGTGGACCGCCGCCGATGCGTACCGGCTCGCCACCGATGCCAGCCGGTTCGAATTCTGGGAATGCGACGTCGCCGCGCGCCTCGGACTCGGGGTGGCGGCCGACTATCTCCTCGACCTCGGGGTGGACGACGTCGAGGCGGCCGTCGCGGCCGGGGCCGAGCACCTCCGGTCGGGGCTCGCGGCGATCCCCCGTGTCACCGTGCGCGACCTCGGCGCCCGCCGCTGCGGAATCGTCTCGTTCACCGTCGACGGGTTCGATCCCGGCGACGTCCGGAAACAGCTGGCTGCCCGCAACGTCACCGTCACGGCCAGCCTGCGCGGATCGACACTGCTGGACATGAGCGCCCGCGGACTGGACGCCGTGGTAAGGGCATCGCCGCACTATTTCTGCTCCCCGGACGACCTCGACCGGTTCCTCGCGGAGGTGCGGACACTCGCGAACTAGCGCACTGAGCTGGAACTCACCCGGGAACCAGGACTTCGCGATGACGGACCAGGGAGGGTGATCGGGCGTACTTCCGCACCCCGGGCCGGGCGTCCGAGAACAAGCGGCTGCGCAATTTCCCCGACGTCCGGATCCGTCCGTGCATGTGGTCCGGCAAGCCGACGGGCCCGCAGGCGCAGGCCACGGCGCGACTGCTGTCCGGTGAGGAGGCGCGGGCCGCGGGCGCCCTGATCGACGAGAAGTATCCCGTGGTGCAGCGGATCGGGGTGCATCTCGCGCACCGTCTGGCACGCACGTCGACGCTGCACTACGAGCTGTCGGGCGTGACGGACATGCCCGGACAGCCCTGCCCTCGCCGACCTCCGGACGCGACGTCCCACTGACCGGGAGATCCACCGATTCGGGTTTTGTAACAGGTTACAGTTTGAGGGTAACCCACGTCACACCACACCTGTGACCGCCCGAGAGGACTTCCACCCATGGTCGACGCCACACCGATCCGCCCCCGGTCCGCAGCAACGGTCGCCGAGTGGGACTACGAGGCCGACGTCGTGGTCGCGGGTTACGGCATCGCCGGTGTGTCCGCCTCCATCGAGGCGGCGCGCGCCGGCGCCGACGTCCTGGTCCTCGAACGCACCAGCGGCTGGGGCGGTGCCGCCGCTCTCGCCGGCGGCTTCATCTACCTCGGCGGAGGGACGCCGCTGCAGAAGGCGTGCGGGTTCGACGACTCCCCCGAGAACATGAAGACGTTCATGATGGCGGCGCTCGGCCCGGGTGCCGACGAGGAGAAGATCACCGACTACTGCGAGGGCAGCGTCGAGCACTACAACTGGCTCGTCGACTGCGGTGTCCCGTTCAAGGAGAGCTTCTGGGGCGAACCCGGCTGGGAACCGCCGTTCGACGACGGACTCATGTACTCGGGCGGCGAGAACGCGGCGCCTTTCAACGAGATCGCGACTCCCGCACCGCGCGGCCACGTTCCGCAGATGGACGGCAAGAGGACCGGCGAGAAGGGTGGCGGCTACATGCTGATGAAGCCGCTCGTCGAGACCGCCGAAAAGCTCGGGGTCCGAGCCGAATACGACATGCGCGTCCAGACGCTCGTCACGGACGACACCGGTCGCGTCGTCGGGATCGTCGCCAAGCAGTACGGCAAGGAGGTGGCCGTGCGGGCGCGCCGCGGCGTCGTCCTCGCCACCGGCAGCTTCGCCTACAACGACAAGATGATCGAGGCCCACGCGCCGCGGCTGATCGGCCGCCCCGGCGCCGCCATCGAGGAGCACGACGGACGGTCGATCCTCATGGCGCAGGCCCTCGGCGCCGATCTCGCCCACATGGACGCCACCGAGGTCGCGTTCGTCTGCGACCCCCAGTTGATCGTCCGCGGCATCCTGGTCAACGGCCGGGGGCAGCGCTACGTTCCGGAGGACACGTACTCCGGGCGGATCGGCCAGATGACCCTGTTCCACCAGGACAACCAGGCGTTCCTCATCATCGACGAGGCGTCGTACGAGGAGGGCGCGGCCGCCACCACGGCCACGCCGTTCCTGCGCGTGCAACCGAAGTGGGCGGCGGAGACCGTCGAGGAACTCGAATCGGACATGGGCCTGCCCGCCGGCGCTCTGCAGTCGACCGTCGAGGTGTACAACACGCACGCCGCGGAAGGATCGGACCCGCTGCTGCACAAGAAGTCCGAGTGGGTGAAGCCGATCGGCACCCCCGTCGCGGCACTCGACCTGCGCGGGTTCACCCTCGGCTTCACGCTCGGCGGTCTGCGGACGACCGTGAACTCCGAGGTACTGCACGTCTCCGGCGAACCGATCCCCGGCCTCTTCGCGGCGGGACGGTGCACGTCCGGCGTGTGCGCGGGCGGCTACGCCAGCGGCACCTCCCTCGGCGACGGCAGCTTCTACGGCCGCCGCGCCGGCATCAGTGCCGCGAAGGAGGCATGACCGGGCCTACCCGACGAGCCGGACCGTCACGCCGGCCGCGAACCGGTAGGGCTGGGTGCTCAGGACCGCGCCGAGACTCTTGCGCAGACGCGAAACCTCGGCGCGGACCGCCACCACGTGGTCGCGGTCGCCGAACAACGATTCGCTGAGCGAGGCGGCGTCGACACCCGCCGGTCCCGCGACCGACAGCACCCGCAGGATCTGGGCGTGCCGGGGCGAGAGCGCCCGCGTCCAGTTGACGTCGCCCCGGACCGTCACGTGCGGCGCGTCACCGAGGTCGAGTTCCAGTTCGATGGCCGCCCCGTCGACGCGCCTGCGCACCAGCCAGCCGTCGCCGAGCGGTTCGGGCACGCACAGCCCGAGCCCCGGGACGAGCAGTGGCCGGTCCAGGCTCGGCGGCGCGACCCGCTCCGGGGCCGCGATGCCACTCGCCTCCGCGACCCACCCTTGCTTGTCGACGACCAGCGCCGGACCGCCCGCCGACGCCAGCAACGGTGCCGCCCGGCCGCGCAGCTTGTCCAGTTGCGCCGTGTGCTCACGCCACAGCGTCGCCTCGGCCAGACGCACCGCGGTGCGGACGAGCGCGACCGTGGTCGGGTGAATGGACATCGCCGACCCACTGATGTCGACCACGCCGAGAATCTCACCGGTGCGCGGATCGTGAACCGGCGACCCGGTGCACGACCAGCCGTGATGCGAGGGGGCATAGTGCTCGGCCGAAAACAGTTGCACCGCAGCATCTTCGATCAGCGCCGTGCCGATCGCGTTGGTCCCGACCGCCTGCTCCGCCCAGCGCGCACCCTCCGTGAATCCCAGGGCATCAGCCGCTTTCCGGACCCCGCGGGAACCTTCCCGCCACAACAGGACACCGTCGGCGTCGGCGATGACCACGATGAAGTTCGCATCGTCCGCGACCTGCGTCAACGTGCTGCGCAGTTCCGGGAGCACGGTTCGCAGCGCCGTCCGGGTGCGCCGCGCCTCGATCTCGGAGAAGTCGGCGGGCTCCACGTCCGCGCAGAGGTCCGGGCTCACACCGCCGGCCTGCAGACGGGACCACGACCGCGCCACCACGCCCCGTGGAAGGGCGGGCGGCTGCTGCCCGGACAGCACGGCGTCGTGCACCCGGCTGAGCAGCCGCGCATGTCGCGGCAGATCCACACCGCTTGCCACTGCGGTCAGCCGGTCTGCGGTCGGACGTTCAGCGCTCACAACGCCGAGGCTACCCCCGGCGTTGTGAGCCACACCACTGTCCGTCATCGGATCGGCTGCAACCCTTCCTCCTGGGCCTTGATCTGGAAGGCCAGATACTTCGAGTAGTGCCGGGACTGATGCAGGTTGCCGGCCATGAACCAGAAACCCGGATGACCGGACCGGCGCCACACCGTGCGCAGCTCGCCCTCGTCGTCGAGGCCCCACACGTCCTGGCAGCGGTCCGCGACCGCGTCGCCGAGGAACTTGCGGGCGCTCTCACGCATGTTCTTGTATCCCGTCGCGAGAACCACCACGTCCACCGGCATCTCGGTGCCGTCGGCGAACACCACCCCGTCCGGGGTGAAGTGATCGATCTCGGTTCCCTGCTTCACCGTCACCTCGCCGCTCGCGATCAGCTCGGATGCGCCGACGTCGATGTAGTAGCCGCCGCCGCGTCGCAGGTACTTCATGAACAGGCCGCTGCCGTCCTCGCCGAAATCGACCTTGAATCCGGCCTTCCGCAGACCGTCGAGCATCTTCGCGTCCTTCTCGGCGATGGCCTCCGTCGCCCCCGCGTGAATTCCCGCGAGCAACGGGTACGGCAGCGACGCGAAAATCAGGTCGGCGTCCTGCACCGCGGGCCCGCCCTCCTCGTACACGCCGCCGAACAGTCCGGGGATACCATGCTTGCTGCTCATCACATACGTGGACGAGCGCTGCAGGATGGTCACATCCGCACCCTGCTCGTTGAGTTCCTGGGCGATGTCGTGGCCCGAGTTGCAGCAGCCGACGACGAGGGCCTTCTTGCCCTGCATCTCCCGGCCGCCGACGAACCAGCTCGAATGCTCGATGGTTCCCTCGAACGTGTCGGCGCCAGCGATCCGCGGAATGTTCGGCACCCCACTCATTCCCGTGGCGAGGACGACGTGCCGGGGGTGCAGCGTGCGGGTGGAGCCGTCGTCGCGGGCGACGGTCACGGTCCATTCGCCGGTGGCGTCGTCATAGCTGCCGCCGGTGAACTCGGTTCCCGTCCACACGTTGAGTTCCATTGCGTCGGCGTAGAACTCGAACCAGTTCGCGAGCTTGTCCTTGGGCGTGAACACCGGCCAGTGGTCGGGGAAGTTCAAGTACGGCAGGTGGTCGTACCAGACCGGGTCGTGCAGGACCAGCGAGTGGTAGCGCTTTCGCCAGCTGTCACCGATCCGGTCGTTTCGCTCCACCAGCAGGGTGTCGACTCCGAGCTGTCCCAGACGGGCGGCGAGGGCGAGACCACCCTGGCCGGCGCCGACGATCACGACGGCCGGCTGCTCGGTCTCGAACTCGCCCTTGGCGGTTCGCCGGTCGAGCCAGTTGATCTTGCCGCGGTGGGCGCCGTGATTCGTGCCCCGAACCCGCCGATGTCCCTTCTTCTCCTCGTGGCCCTTGATCTCCTCCATCGCGCTGATCAACGTCCAGGCACGCCACTCGCCGTCGTCGTCGCGCCTCAGCCGAACGAAACCGCGGCTGCGGGCCAGGGTCGTCTCGAATGTGAAGAAGGCCTGTATCCAGTCGCCCTCGGGATCGGCCACCGCCTCGGCGGGGTGCGCGGGTGACAGGACGAGGTGACGCGGCTCGTGCACCGGAACCGAATCCGCGAGGCGCGACTCGATGTCCGCGCGACCGTGCGTGGTGTGCAGATCCCAGGTGAACGACAGCAGGTCGCGCCACCAACCGTCGATCAGGAAGTGCCCTGCGGCCCCGCGCACGTCGCCTCGTTCGAGGGCGGCACCGAATCCGGCCAGCCAGCGCCGGGCGATGTCACCCGGCTGCGGGATGGCGGTGTCGACGGGTGCGTCGAGTGTGGCGGTCATGATGTCCTCCGTCGTCGGGAATCGAGAAGTTCGATACCTCTGTGATGCGGGTCACAAGGACGGGACGGCAGGGTTGCATCGGATTGCACCGGCCCCACCTCGGCGCCGCGCAGCCTCCCGAGGACACCCGATTAGCAGGTCAGCGGGCCATCCGGTAGAGTTCCATAAGTTGTCTCGGCGAGGGTGAACCAGAAGTTCCCATTGACTGGCTCACCGTGATCGACGCGGCGACGGCTCTGCTCGAGCGTTTCGCTCCTGGCCGTCGCGTGTTCGTCCCTCGTCGACTCGAACCGCCCGCCAGTTACCACCGTGAGTTGTAGGAGCCGTTTCACCATGTCTGACGAAAATCGCCTCGTAGCCGCCGTGCGCACCGAGTTCGGCAAGGGCGCCGCCCGCCGCGCGCGCCGCGACGGCCAGGTCCCCGCAGTCCTGTACGGCCACGGTGAGGACCCCCGCCACCTGAACGTCCCGTCCCGCGACTTCGCCGCCATCCTGCGCGCGCACGGCACCAACGCCATCCTGACCCTCGACATCGAGGGCAAGGAGCAGGTCGCGCTCACCAAGTCGGTCGTGGTTCACCCGATCCGCAACTACATCGAGCACGCCGACCTCCTCGTCATCAAGAAGGGCGAGAAGGTCACCGTCGACGTTCCCGTCGTCGTCACCGGTGAGGCCGCTGCCGGCACCCTGGTCGCGCAGGACGCCGCCACCATCTCCCTCGAAGCGGACGCGCTGCACATCCCCGAGCAGATCGAGGTCTCGGTCGAGGGCCTCGAGGTCGGCACCCAGATCCTGGCCAACCAGCTCGAGCTGCCCAAGGGTTCCACCCTGCAGGCCGACGAGGAACTGCTCATCGTCAACGTCGTCGCAGCCCCGACCGCTGCCGACCTCGAAGAGGAGACCGGCGAAGCCGCCGCCGAGACCGCCGAGGCTCCGGCCGAAGAGGGCGCCGAGAGCTGATCCTCTCGCAACCGCACTGATGTCGGCGGCGCGTCGTCCCGGATTGTCCCGGGGTGACGCGCCGCTGTCGTCTGACACGACCCCCTCACGCATGGAAGGACCCTGTCGGTGAGTGAAGACACCGCTCTGGTGGTGGGCCTGGGCAACCCGGGACCGCAGTACGAGAAGACCCGGCACAACGTCGGCTTCATGGTGGCCGGCGTGCTGTCCGCTCGCATGGGTGGCAAGTTCAGCGCGCACAAGAAGAGCGGCGCCGAGATCGTCCAGGGCCGACTCGAGGGCCGTCCGACGATCCTCGCCAAGCCGCGGTCGTTCATGAACCTGTCCGGTTCCGCCGTTGCCGGCCTGGCCCGGTTCTTCTCCGTCGATCCGGGCAACATCGTGGTCATCCACGACGAACTCGACCTCGACTTCGGGACCATTCGCCTCAAGCAGGGCGGCGGCGAGGGCGGGCACAACGGACTGCGGTCCATCTCGAGCGCACTCAGCACCAAGGACTACCTGCGCACCCGTGTCGGGATCGGCCGTCCCCCCGGACGGATGGATCCGGCGTCGTACGTGCTGAAGCCGTTCTCGTCGGTGGAACGCAAGGAGCTCGACCTGGTCTGCGAAGAGTCGGCCGACGCCGTCGAACTGGTCCTGCGCGTCGGGCTCGAGGCAGCGCAGAACCGCCTGCATTAGGCGCTTCGCGCCCGTGCGCCAATCTGGTTGTCCCAGCTACCAAAAAGGCGCACGGGCGCGAAGCGCCTAGTGGACCAGATTCGCCGACGTGGCGCGGCGGAGTTTGCCCGACGACGTCTTGGGAATGCTGCCGGGGCCGAGCACAGCGACGGTGCGGGGTCGTACTCCGACCTCGGAGAACACGGCGTGCACGACCTCGTGCTCGATGCGCTTGACCACTTCGGGGTCCTGGTAGTCGTTCGTCTCCACCGCGACCGCGAAACTTTCCCGCTTCTGTCCCGCGTCGAGGCGGACGGCCACCGCGTTGCCGGGACGCACGCCGGCGACGGTCCCCGCGGCTCGCTCGATGTCCGTCGGATAGATGTTGCGGCCACCCATGATGATGACGTCCTTGACGCGACCGCACACGACGACGAGGCCCTCTTCGGTGAAGTAGCCGACGTCGCCGGTGTTCAGCCAGCCGTCCGCGTCCTGTGCGGGCTTGTGGCCGTCGACCGTGATGTATCCGGGGGTGACCGCCTTGCCGCGGACTTCGATGATGCCGACGCCGCGGGTCGGGAGTAGCTCACCCTCGCTGTCGACGACGCGTCCCTCCAGGTTCGGCACCATCTTTCCGAGGGTGGCGAGGGCACGCGCGTTCGGCTTGCTCGACGGGACGGCGCGCTGCATCGCCTCGAGGAGATCCGGGTCGACGAGGTCGAGGACCTGGCCCTGATCCGGATCCGGGATGGAGACGGCGAGGGTGGTCTCGGCCATGCCGTAGACGGGGGCGAGTGCCGACGAGTTCAGGCCGAAGCGGGCGCCCGCCTCGGCGAGCTTGTTCATCGTCTCGGGGTCGACGGGCTCGGCACCGTTCCACATGTACCGGACGGTGCTGAGGTCGACGGCGCCGTCCTCCGCCTGCTTGAGGCGGCGGGCGAGCAACGAGTACGCGAAGTTGGGGGCGGCCGTCACGGTGCCCTTGTACTTGCCCATCAGCTCCGCCCACAGCAGCGGCGTGCGGAGGAAGTCCATCGGGGTGATGCTCACGACCTCCGCGCCGACCTGCATCGGCACGCTGAGGAACCCGACCATCCCCATGTCGTGGAACAGGGGCAGCCAGCTGATCATCACGTCGTCCTCGATGGAGAACTTGATGCGGTCGATCATGGCGTAGGCGTTGGTGTAGAAGTTCTCGTGCGTGATCTGCACGGCCTTGGGCGAACCGGTGGAACCGGACGTGAGCTGCTGCAGCGCGATGTCGCTCTCGAACGTCTCGACCGGGTCGATCTCCGTGCCCTCGTTCAGCTCGGCCACCGTGACCACGGTGATGCCGCGCTCCTCCAGCAGCGGCTTGGCGGCGTCGAACGGCGCACCGAGGATGACGGCCTTCGCCTGAATCATGTTGATGACGGTCTCGGTGTCCTTGGCCCACACGGCCAGGTCCGTGCGCGGCGTCGGCTGATGCAGCATGGTGACGGACGCCCCGCGCATCCAGGTGCCCTGGCAGGAGGGTGCGATGTCGACGGGCTGACCGGCGAGGATGCCGATGGCGTCGCCGTGGCCGATACCTGCCTCGGCGAGCGCGCCCGCCATGCGGCGCGCAGCCTTGTGGATCTCGCCCCACGGCTGCCGCAGCGGCGCGTCGGGCTCACCCGTGTTGAGGCCACGGGTGCTGCTCGCCGCGGTCGCGTACATCTCGTCGGTGAACTTGCTCACAGTCTTCCTCCTGCACATACGGGTGTCCGAACGCAGAAACGGTGAACTCCGGAGCGCCCCGACGACTCACCCATATAAATCCCTCACCGGCCTCCGATCGTTACTCCTCCCTGGATGTGACTGTGCTGCGCGTTCGTGTTCGGCACCCGAGTAACCTGGTATGCGGCCACACGGCCTTCCTACACGCATCCCGTCCCCCGAGAGGTTCTTCGTTGACTACCCCGTCCGACTCGGCCGACACCATTCCAGCCGAGGCGGCGCCTGTCGCCACATCCGGCTCACCGGAAGTGAAATCCGAGGCATCCGCCTCACCGGTGGGGAAATCCGAGAAGGGTGTCCGGGCGGAGGCGTCGCGTCGCCGCACGTTCGCCGTGATCTCGCATCCCGACGCCGGTAAGTCGACGCTGACGGAGGCTCTCGCGCTCCACGCGAAGGTCATCTCCGAAGCGGGCGCGGTCCACGGCAAGGCGGGCCGCAAGTCGACGGTGTCCGACTGGATGGAGATGGAGAAGGCCCGCGGCATCTCGGTCAGCTCCACTGCCCTGCAGTTCAACTACCGCTCCACCGAGGCGTCGGTGGACGAGCCCGTCGACAACGTGATCAACCTGGTGGACACTCCCGGCCACTCCGACTTCTCGGAGGACACGTACCGCGTCCTGACGGCGGTCGACGCCGCAGTCATGCTGATCGACGCCGCGAAGGGTCTCGAACCGCAGACGCTGAAGCTGTTCCAGGTGTGCCGTCACCGCGGAATCCCGGTGATCACGGTCATCAACAAGTGGGACCGGCCGGGCCAGACGCCGCTCGAGCTTCTCGACGAGATCCAGGAACGCATCGGTCTCACCCCCACTCCCCTGTACTGGCCCGTCGGGATCGCCGGCGACTTCCGGGGCCTGCTGCGGCGCGGCGAGGACGGTGCCCCGCGGGAGTACATCCGGTTCACGCGGACCGCGGGTGGCGCGAAGATCGCCCCCGAAGAGGTCATGGATGCCGACGCCGCCCTCGCGAAGGAGGGCTCCGAATGGGAGACCGCCGCGGAGGAGAGCGAGCTGCTGTCGGCCACCGGTCAGGACCACGACCAGGAGCTGTTCCTCGGTGGCCAGACGTCGCCGGTGATCTTCGCGTCGGCGATGCTCAACTTCGGCGTCCGCCAGATCCTCGACACGCTGGTCGAGCTGGCGCCGCCGCCGCGCGCCCGGGAGGACGTCGCCGGCACCCCTCGCGAGGTCACCGACCCGTTCAGCGCGGTCGTCTTCAAGGTCCAGGCCGGCATGGACACCGCGCACCGCGACCGGCTGGCGTTCATGCGCATCGTGTCGGGCGTGTTCGAGCGCGGCATGGTGGTCACCCACGCCCAGACCGGCAAGCCGTTCACGACGAAGTACGCGCAGACCGTGTTCGGTCGCGAGCGTTCGACCGTGGAATCGGCGTACCCCGGCGACGTGGTGGGACTGGTCAACGCCACCGCGCTCGCCCCCGGCCACACCCTGTTCTTCGAGAAGAAGGTGGAGTTCCCGCCGATCCCGTCGTTCGCGCCGGAGCACTTCGCCATCCTGCGGGCCGAGAGCGCGGGCAAGTACAAGCAGTTCCGGCGGGCCGTGGATCAGCTCGATTCCGAGGGTGTCGTGCAGATCCTCCGCAACGACCTGCGTGGCGACGCCTCCCCGGTCATGGCGGCCGTCGGCCCGATGCAGTTCGAGGTGGTCGCGGCGCGGATGAAGGCCGAGTTCAACGTCGAGGCCCGAATGGAACCCCTGGGCTACGCGTTGGCGCGGCGCACCGACGCCGAGTCGGCCGACGAGCTGAACCGTCAGCGCGGCGTCGAGGTGTTCACCCGCTCGGACGGGGTGATGCTGGCTCTGGTCAGCGACAAGTGGCGCCTGCAGTACATCCAGAAGGAGCTGCCCGACCTCACGCTCGAGCCGCTCGTGGCCGCCGCCGACTAGCGCCCCGAGGCGCTGACGTACGTTCGAAGCCTCGATCCATCGACGGGATACGCACCCCGCCGATGGATCGAAGACACTACTGCGCCAGCACTTTCCGCCCCGCCGCCACGATCTGCTCCAATTCGTACCGGTGCTGGGCGCTGGCGTCGACGAGCGGCGCGCGCACCGAGCCGGCGTCGAGGCCGGTGAACGTCACGCCCGCCTTCACCAGAGCGACCGCGTACCCGGGGGTGGTGTCGCGCAGCCGAACCAGCGGATGGAAGAACTCGCGGTTCAGCGAGTCGACCAGCTCGGTGTCGTCTTCCTCGAGCGCCCGGTAATAGGCGAGAGACACATCGGGTGCGAATGCGAACGTCGCGGAGGAATAGAGCGTGACGCCGATGCTCCGGTAGGCCTGCTGCGAGACCTCGGCGGTCGGGAGGCCGTTGAAGAACTGGAATTCCTTGTCGCCGAGTGAATCACGCAGGGTACGCACGATTCGCGACGTCAGGTCGAGGTCGCCGACGCCGTCCTTGAATCCGACGACCTTCGGCAGTCGCGCGACCGCGAGAGCACTCTGCTCGGTGAACTGGCCGTTCGCGCGGTGGTACACGATGACCGGGAGGTCGCTCGCCTCCGACACCTGCGTCACGTACTCCACCAGGCCCTGGGCCGGTGCGCCGACGAGGTAGGGCGGCAGGAGCAGGATGCCGTCCGCTCCCGCGTCCTCCGCGATGGCGACGAATTCCTTCGCGACGGGCAGGGCTCCGCCGGCGCCGGCGAAGACCGGGACACGGCCATTCGTGGCTGTGACCACCGTTTCCACGACGGTCCGGAATTCGGCGGCGGACAGCGCGTGGAACTCGCCGGTCCCGCACGCGGCAAACACTCCACCCGGTCCGGCCGCGACACCGGATTCGATGTGCTGGGCCAGTGCGGGAAGGTCGACGTCGCCGTTGCCGTCGAACGGTGTGACAGGGAAGAAGAGAACTCCGTCAAGCATGGATGACTCCTTGGATCATTGGTCGGGTTTCAGTCGGAGGTCTGTGTCTCGACTAGTCGACGAGGCGGTCACCGGTGACGGTGGAGAACAGGTGGGTGCGCTCCGCCGCGTACGACAGGGTGATCACCTCTCCGCGCTTCGGCGGGATGCGGCCGTCGGCGCGAACGACGATGGGCTGCTTGCGCCCGTGGATGTCGGCCTGGCCGTAGACGTACGCGTCGGCACCGAGCTCTTCGACGACGTCGATGGTGACGTCGAGTCCGCTACCGGTGGTGATCACGAGATCCTCCGGACGCACACCGAGCGTGACCGAGCTTTCGCCGATGCCGGCAATCGCACCGCGCGGGACGGGGACCACGGAGCCACCGAAGCTGACCCCGCCGTCGACGAGGGGAAGTTCGAGCAGGTTCATCGCGGGCGAGCCGATGAAACCGGCGACGAACACGTTGTTCGGGTGCTCGTACATGCGGCGCGGTGTGTCGCACTGTTGGAGCACTCCGTCTTTCAGGACGGCCACCCGGTCACCCATCGTCATGGCCTCGACCTGATCGTGGGTCACGTAGACGGTGGTGGTGGCGAGACGACGCTGCAGCGCCGAGATCTGCGCGCGGGTCTGCACGCGCAGCTTGGCGTCGAGGTTGGACAGGGGCTCGTCCATCAGGAACACCTGCGGCTTGCGAACGATGGCGCGTCCCATGGCAACTCGCTGCCGCTGACCACCCGAGAGGGCCTTGGGCTTGCGGTCGAGGAACTTGGTGAGGTCGAGGATCCTGGCGGCATCCTGGACGCGACGCTTGATCTCCGCCTTGTCCTCACCGGCGATGCGGAGGCCGAAGCCCATGTTCTCGCCCACCGTCATGTGCGGGTAGAGAGCGTAGTTCTGGAAGACCATGGCGATGTCACGGTCCTTCGGCTGGAACTCGGTGACATCGTTGCCGCCGATGGCGATCGTGCCCCGGTCCACGTCTTCGAGTCCCGCGAGCATGCGCAGGGACGTGGACTTGCCGCAGCCGGACGGTCCGACGAGGACGAGGAACTCGCCGTCCTCGATGTCGAGGTCCAGGTGATCGACCGCGGCCTTGTCGCCACCGGGGAACAACTTGGTGACGCCCTGAAATGCGACTGTTGCCATGATGTGGGTGGTCCCTTCACCGGCAGGAACGTGCCGGACGATCCGAGTGGGAGTGTGAAGCGAACGACTCGTTCACATACGTGAATCTCCGTCAAGATAGTGACTTCGTTTCGAAGTATGTACTACCGTGATGTGCATTACAAGGCTTACTCCCAGAGAGGTACGAGAAGACATGACCGACACCGCCTCGCGTCTGCTGATCACCGGCGCCGCAGGAAACATGGGCAAGATGCTGCGACCCTTGCTCCGCAAGCCCGGCCGCACCCTGCGCCTGTTCGACATCGCCGACATCACCGACATCGATCCCGCTCACGAGGAGTTCGTCCAGGGTTCGGTCACCGACCGCGCGGCCGTGACCGCTGCGGTCGACGGCGTCGACGCCGTGCTCCACCTGGGCGGACTCAGCACCGAGGACTCGTGGGAGAACATTCTGTCCGTCAACGTGGACGGCACCCAGGCGGTGTTCGAGGCCGCCGTCGCCCACGGCGTGACGCGCGTGATCGCGGCGTCGAGCAACCACGCCGTCGGCTTCTGGACGCACGCGGAAGCCGGCTCCAACCCGCTGCCCGGCGACGTCTCGCCGCGTCCGGACGGGTTCTACGGCTGGAGCAAGGCGGCAGTCGAGGCGCTCGGCCGGCTGTACCACGATCGTTTCGGCATCGACGTCGTCAACCTGCGGATCGGCTCGAGCTTCGACCGGCCGCCCAACTACCGCGGGCTCGCCTCCTGGATGTCGCCTGCCGACACCGCTCGTCTGATCGAGGCCGCACTGTCCGACTCCGCCAAGGGTTTTCACACCGTGTGGGGTATCTCGCGGAACACCCGCAGCTGGTGGTCCGCAGCGGAGGGCGCAGCCATCGGGTACGAACCTCAGGACGACGCGGAGGTGTTCGCCGACGAGTTCCTGGCCGATCACGAATGGACGTTCGACGACCCGATCCTCCAGCGTGTCGGCGGCGCGTTCTGCGACCACCCGCTCGGACAACGGATGCGCTGATGTCGCGCCGGGGCGGGCACCAGCGGTGGTGCCCGCCCCGGACGCGTCAGAGGGCGTTCTCGCGGACGATGCGCCCCAACGCGTCGAGCTGCACCTTGTTGACCAGCCCGAGGTGATAGAGGTGCAGCTCATTGGCTCCGGCCGCGACCGTGGCCGCGACGTGGCTGCTCACGTCGTCGAGATTCTTCGGCGGCAGCACCGACACGTAGGCGCCGACGTCGACGGCCTCTCCGACGATCGCGCGGGTGTCCTTCGTGACGGCGACGGTTTCGGCCGTCCCCGGCCAGGCCGAGACGAGCACGGCGTCGACGTCTCCCGACGCAGCCGGGGTCAGCGCAGGCGACGGCCCGGTCTTCCAGGGATTCGGATGGCAGTGCAGCGTGACGCGGGCCGCCGGGATCTCCGCACGCACGGCGCCGAGCACCGCACCCCGGAGTGCGTCGGCGTCCGCGTGGCGCACGGACAGCACCGCGTCGGCCTCCGCCTCGCCGAGGACGTCGGTGATCGCGGCGTCCGGAGCGAGCGTTCCCCTGGACAGCGCATCCACGCCGGAACGCAGCTTCGCGATCATCTTGTCCGGATCGACGCCCCGCTCCGCCCACAGTGCGCGTTCCCGTTCGGTGCAGCTGATCGACATCAAACTGTCGCCGATGCCCGGAAATGCGCCATCGGTCTTCTCGTGCGGGCCCACGTGGGCGATCCCCAGCTGTCCGCACGCTTCGATCGACACGCCGTGCAGGTCGACACCACGGACCGCCTCCGCGGCGAGGGTGCGGGCGTAGCGGACGATGTCCGGGTGCCCTGGCGCGAGCGCGTACGGGTAGCGGTCGCCGAAGCAGTTCACGACGGTGACGTCGGGATGCGCCTGCCCCAGAACGGTACTGTGGGACAGCACGATCCACGCGTTCACGCGGATGCCCGCATCGATCAGGATGCGAGCCGCATCGGCGAACGCATCGTCGGATCCGCCCCACGTCGCCGCCCTGGCCGTGACCGCGTGCCCGTCCCACGCGGCAGGCCGGATGGGCCGGTACAGCGCGGCGTGATGCGCGTCGACCACCTTGTGGGCCGGATGCAACGGGGTTGCCGCGCGGGTCGAGTGATAGCTGGCGGCGAGCGAGATCTCGGTGACTCCGAGCGCGCGCGCTCGGTCGACGAAGTGCGGATCACCGAGCACGTCCCACGGATACGCGTGCGCGACGATGCGATCGACAGTTCTTCCGGACATGCAGTTCCCCTCAACGGTTCGAATACAGAGTTCGATAGACAAGACGGAGTTCACACATGGGAACACATCGTTCGGCCGGCTGTCCACGATCGACCCCGGCCGGCGCGCGACGCGACGCCGTTCGCGAAGTACTCGGCGTGACGGACGAATCGGCGGCGGACACACCCGAGGTGACGTACGGCAGGTCGTGGGTTCGGCACGGCGTCGCCGGTCGCGAACTCACCTGGGCGGCCGGTGACGACGGCCCCGACACCGAGGGCTGGCTCCTCCGCCCCGACCACGGGGGCGAGATCGCGGCCCGCCCTGCAGTCCTGCTGATGCACGCACACGACGGCGTCAAGTTCTACGGCAAGGAAAAGGTGGCCGACGGTCCCGACGGAGCCTCACCGGGTGTCCCCGAACTCCGGACCCGCGGGTACGAAGGCAGGTCGGTCGCAACAGGACTCGTGCACGCGGGCTTCGTCGTCCTCGTCCACGACGTGTTCCCCTGGGGCAGCAGGCGGGTGCCCTGGCCGGAACTACCGGACCGAGCCACAGCAGCGGGATACGCCGCATTCCCGCCCAGCCCGGACACTCCCGAGATCCGACGGCGCCGATACGACGCGGCAGCGCGCGAGCACGAACACGGCCTCGCCAAAACCGCCGCCCTGACGGGCACCTCGCTCGCCGGCACTGTCGTCGCCGAGGACCTTCGGGCGCTGAACGTGCTCCTCGCGACGGACGGTGTCGATCCGTACCGGGTCGCCGCCGCGGGATTCTCGGGCGGCGGCGCTCGCGTCGCACATCTGCTGGCGTGTTCGACACGCCTGCGAGCGGGGGTGATCACCGCGATGATGAGCACTTTCGCGGATGTCGCGGACGGCAGAGCAGACGATACGACGTGGCTGATGATCACTCCGGGCCTGCCGGCGGTGTGCGACTGGCCCGAGATCGCCGCATGCCAGGCGCCACGGCCGCTGCTGGTTCAGTTCGCGCTGGATGACTCCCATTTCGGCCGGCGGGGAATGCGCGACTCCGAGGCCGTGCTGCGGCGGGCGTACGAGGGGTCCGGGGCGCTCACTACGCAGTGGTTCGCAGGCGGACACCGGTTTTCGGCCGGAATGCAGGTCGGGGCCGCCCAGTGGCTCGCCCGCAATGTCTAGGCGAACACCCCCTGTTGCCTCATGTCAAGATGCCCGCGAAGTCTGATTCGTTGACTCATCCAG
>NZ_JASHKX010000078.1:0-1756 GCF_030058635.1 Rhodococcus sp. IEGM 1305 | reverse complement strand
CCGTCGAGGCCGCCAACCGGTACCGCATCGACGACGTCCGCGCCGCGGCCGTCTCCTACGCCGACACCGGCAGTGCCTAGAACGGAATCGAAAATCCTATGACAGCAACAGTTTCCGAATACCTCGTCACACCCGGCCGGGAGGTGCCCGCATCGGCGAGGCGCGCGAAGATCGTGTGCACCCTCGGGCCCGCAACGGCAACCGGCGACCGCACACGTGAACTCGTCGACTGCGGAATGAATATCGCACGGCTCAACTTCAGCCACGGCGAACATTCCGATCACGAGGAGAACTACCTCCGGGTGCGGGACGCGTCCGAACGCACCGGCCGGGCGGTGGGTGTTCTCGCCGATCTCCAGGGCCCGAAGATCAGGTTGGGGCGCTTCGCCGAAGGCAGCACCGTCTGGTCGGACGGCGACCTCGTGCGGATCACCGTCGACGAGTGCGACGGCACCCACGACCGGGTGTCGACCACCTACAAGCAGTTGGCGGAGGACGCCGAGCCCGGTGACAGGTTGCTCGTCGACGACGGCAAGATCGGATTGGTCGTCACGGACGTCGACGGCAACGACGTGGTGTGCCGGGTCACCGAGGGCGGTCCGGTCAGCAACAACAAGGGTGTGTCGCTGCCGGGGATGAACGTGTCGGTCCCGGCGCTGTCGGGCAAGGACATCGCCGATCTCGAGTTCGCACTGCATCTCGGTGTCGACCTCATCGCCCTGTCGTTCGTGCGATCGGCGGCAGATATCGAACTCGTCCATGCCGTGATGGATCGGGTCGGCCGCAGGATCCCGGTGATCGCGAAGCTGGAGAAGCCGGAGGCGATCGACAACCTGGAGGCGATCGTGCTCGCGTTCGACGCGGTGATGGTCGCCCGCGGCGATCTGGGCGTCGAGCTTCCTCTCGAACAGGTGCCGCTCGCGCAGAAGCGGGCCATCCAGGTCGCCCGCGAGAATGCGAAGCCGGTCATCGTCGCGACGCAGATGCTCGAGTCGATGATCGAGAACTCACGGCCCACCCGCGCCGAGGCGTCGGACGTGGCCAACGCCGTCCTCGACGGCGCCGACGCCGTCATGCTGTCGGGCGAAACGTCCGTCGGGAAGCACGTGATGGAGACGGTCCGCACCATGGGCCGCATCATCAGCGCGGTGGAGGAGAAGTCCACGCACGTTCCGCCGCTGGCGCACGTACCCCGCACGAAGGGCGGAGTCCTGTCCTACGCGGCGCGCGACATCGGGGAACGATTGGGTGCGGCGGCGCTCGTCGCGTTCACCCAGTCCGGGGACACCGTGCGCCGGCTCGCGCGGCTACACACTCCGCTGCCGTTGCTGGCGTTCACCCCGCTCCCGGAAGTGCGCGCTCAACTCGCGCTGACCTGGGGGACCGAGACGTTCCTCGTCGACCCCGTCGAGTCGACCGACCAGATGATCCATCAGGTCGACCACGCGCTCCTCGGCCTGGGCCGGTACCAGCGGGGCGACCTCGTCGTCATTGTCGCGGGATCGCCTCCGGGCACCGTCGGCTCGACCAACCTGATCCACGTCCACAGGATCGGCGAGGAAGACCACTGATCGGATGTGACGCTGTAACCGTACGCCCGTCCGCTATTGACAGAACTCGATGGACACGGTTTTCTTAATGTCAAGATACGAAACTGTGTTTTCGCATCGTGGAAGTTTTGCCCAAGTGCGGAAGGTGAGTCATTTCATGACTGAGCGTGTTGAGGTCGGCGGTCTGCAGGTCGCGAAGGTGCTCT